>JAEZKP010000007.1 GCA_023436145.1 Fibrobacterota bacterium
ACTGAGCGGGTTCACAAACTGATTGAAAATCCTCCGGATCCACTCCGTATGACCACGGAAATCGCTCTTATGGCTGAGCGGTTGGATATTTCAGAGGAGTGCACCAGGCTCAGGGCTCATATTGCCAAGTTTTATCAGGATATTGAGCAGGATGAACCAGTGGGCAAAAGACTCGGTTTTCTTCTTCAGGAGATGAACCGTGAAGCTAATACCATCGGTTCCAAAGCCAATGACACCGAAACTTCGCATATGTCAGTAAAACTCAAAGAATTGATCGAGAAAATAAGGGAACAGATTCAAAACATAGAGTAACGGAACCCTGTTTCACAAAACAGGTGCATCCGTAAAATTAACAGGAGGAACACATGGCAGATCTGCTTGAGTTGGATCTTGAAGAACTTGAAAAGCGTGGTATCAACCGGTATAAAGCGGTACTGATGGCTTCCCAGGAAGCCCGGTTTATTAATGATCAGATCCGGCTCGATGTAATCGAGACAAAAGATAAACCGACAACCCTTGCTCTCAAGCGACTTTTTGAAGGTCGTGTCGTGGTCAACGAAGAGGGCGAGATTGAGCATTAATGCATATGTACCGGATCTTAGTCGGTATTTCAGGCGGGATCGCTGCTTACAAGGTCCCGCAGCTTATTCGTTTGTTAAAAAAACGGGGTGCCCAGACTAAAGTGGTTATGACCCAAAACGCCAGTGGGCTGGTTGGGGAAGTAGCTCTTCAGACTGTCTGTGGTTATCCGGTTTTCACTGACAAAGCCTCCTTTTATGACATGGATCACATCAGGCTCTCCGAATGGGCCGATCTTTTTCTTATATCTCCGGCAACTGCCAACACCATTGCCAAAATTGCTCACGGAATCGCTGACAACCTGCTGACTTCTCTTGCTCTCTCAATCAATGAATCAAAAATTGTCATTGCTCCTGCGATGAACACCCAAATGTGGGAGAATAAGGCGACTCGCTTTAATCTGCAATTATTAAAGGAAAGAGGTTATCATATTCTTCCGGTTGCAAATGGCGAATTAGCCTGTGGAATAAGTGGACCGGGCAGAATGCTGGAACCACAGGATATTGCTGAACAGGCTTTAGGATTTCTGGAAAACTCATCTGTACTCAAAGGCAAATCCGTACTGATCTCTTCAGGTCCAACCGAAGAGCCTATTGACCCGGTCAGGGTGATTACCAATAAATCATCTGGAAAGATGGGTGCAGCTTTGGCTCGTGCAGCTCTTTCTCTGGGGGCTAAAGTTACTGTGGTAAGCGGTCCTGCTTCTGAACCACTACCATCAGCCGCTACCGTCGTAAGAATCCGCACTGCCGGACAGATGCAGACAGCGTTGGTTGAACATTTTGACAAAGCAGATATCTGTATCATGGCTGCGGCTGTCAGCGATTACCGGCCAGTATGCTGTTCTGAAACTAAAATCGCACGTGAGGAAAAGCAGAATCTGACTATTGAATTGATCCCCAATCCCGATATTCTAGCTAGTTTGGCAGAAAAAAAGGAGGGGAAGTTTTTAGTCGGATTTTCCCTGGAAAGTGATGGCACTGAAGATCGTGCAATTGCCAAGATGAAGCGTAAAGGTTGTGATATGATGATTTTCAACCGGGCAGACCAGGCACTTGGACTGGATACTACAAGAGTGGTGATGCTGGGTTATGACGGATTTCGTGAAGAACTGGATGCTATGGATAAGAACATCGCGGCAAGGAAAATTCTTGAACAAATAGCGCAACGGTGTGTCAGCAGATGAATACCAGAACTCTTTTTACTGCCTACCTTCGGCAGCAGAAACAATTGGGTGTTGACAGTTTTTGTTTGAACCGGGAACTGGTCGACCTTCTCTCTTTGAAGCGGTCTGATCTTCCGGAACAAAAAAATGTTTCGAAAAACGTTCAAACGGTTAAAACGTCTCAGCAGACCACTGCAGCGGTTATCAAAAAAGCTGTTCAAAAAGCAACTTCTCAACAGAAAACCGAATCTCCCCCCATTCACACTCGTCTTGCTTCCCTCAGACCGGTGAACACAATCGTTTCTGCAAAAGTAAACCTTTTTGAGGGCAACTCTGCAAATCCTCCGGCTTCTGATCTGTCTAAAAGAGATGCGCTTAAGGAGCTTTACACCGCCGGTTGCACTGCTTGTCATCTGGCCTCCAGCCGCAAAAAGTGGGTATTTGGAGCCGGGAATGCAGAAGCTTCGGTTATGGTGATCGGTGAGGCTCCCGGAGCTGATGAAGATGAACAGGGATTGCCCTTTGTTGGTGCCGCCGGGCAGTTGCTCACAAATATGCTTACTGCAATTAAACTGGATAGAAATAAAGATTTATTCATCACTAACGTGCTTAAATGCAGACCCCCGGGAAATCGTAGCCCGGAAAGTACAGAGATCCAGCTCTGTATTCCATTGCTTACCAGGCAGATTGCCATTATAAATCCCCGGGCAATTCTTCTTCTGGGAAGGATTGCTGCTCATGCTGTTTTGGGCATAAGTGAAAGTGTTGCAAATCTACGTTCAAAAGTGCATGATTATAGGGGTATTCCGGCGATGGTTATCTATCATCCTGCAGCGCTTCTGAGAAATGCTCAGTATAAACGGCCTGCCTGGGAGGATCTGCAGAAATTTCAGGCATTATTAGAAAAACTCGGAGTTTATGGCTTACCAAAGTAATGCTAACCGCACAGATTCTACTGCCCCGGTTCTTCTTTCCGATAGAATCCCTCCTCAGGCGCTGGATGTGGAAAAAACTGTTCTGGGCTCTATGTTAATCGATTCACAGGCAGCCTTAAATGCCATCGATATTCTGGATGAAGACTGTTTTTATTCTACTGCCAATGCCCGTATTTTCCTCTGTATGAGGGAGATGTTCGAGAAGAACGTTCCGGTTGATATAATCACCGTTACTGACCTGCTTCGAAAAAAAGGTTGGTTAGAATCCATAGGTGAAGAGACCTATCTGGGCGAGCTTGCTGAATGCATTGCTACTTCTGCAAACATGGAGTATTATGCCAATATCTTGCGGGAAAAAGCTACCCTTAGGAAATTGATAACGGTTGCCGGAGAGATCACCACTGAATGTTTCAATGTGGAGGTAGAGCCTCAGGAGATAGTGGATAAGGCAGAAGCCAAAATTTTTGGAATATCTGAATCACGGATCAAAAATAAATTTGAATCCATGGCAGAGCTGCTTCCCAAAACATTTGAAGACATTGAAGGCTACACCAAGGGTAACTTTAAAGGAATACAGACCGGCTTCAAAGAACTGGATGAGATGACTACCGGTTTACAGCCAGGGGATCTGGTGATTGTTGCAGGACGTCCATCTATGGGAAAAACTGCATTTGTCCTCTCCCTAGCCCTGAATACTACGATGAAGTATAAGAATCCCACGGCAATATTTTCCTTAGAAATGTCAAAGGAGTCTCTGGTTCAGCGTATGCTCTGTTCTGAAGCACGTGTCAATATGCATCAGCTCAGAAGCGGTACACTTCCTAAACGTGATCTTCCCAAGCTCAGTCTTGCGGCTGGCCCTCTGGCAGAAGCACCTGTTTACATAGATGATACTCCCGCTATAACAGTTCTGGAACTCAGGGCTAAAGCAAGAAGATTGAAGGCTCAGAATGGGCTTAAACTCATCATTATCGACTACCTCCAGCTTATGGGATCCTCAAGCAAGGCAGAGAGTCGTCAACAGGAGATCTCTATCATATCACGTTCACTAAAAGGGGTAGCCAAAGAGTTGGATGTGCCGGTAATTGCACTTTCACAGCTATCCCGTGCTGTGGAACAACGGAATGACCACCGGCCTCAGCTGGCTGACTTACGCGAATCCGGAGCCATCGAGCAGGACGCCGACCTGGTGATGTTTGTATACCGGGATGAAGTGTACAATAAAGATGATGAGAACGTTAAAGGTAAAGCTGAAATAATCGTGGGGAAACAAAGAAACGGCCCGATTGGAACAGCGAATCTGGCATTCGTGAGAGATTTCGCCCGTTTTGAAAATCTCTCTGAACGGGAAGAGGAGACTCCGGGATTTTGAAACCAGTGCTGACCGGTATCATAAAAATCGGTTCTGGCGGCCGCCGGATATGGCATCTTTTTGCCGAATTCCTCAGAAGTGTCAATCGATATGGTATCCTTTTTATACAGACCTTCTCCAGACTTCACCTGCTGTTTAAAAACCCGGACATCACCGTTTCGCATATGTTTAATCTGGGGATCGAATCTATTCCTCTGGTTTCGGTTATCGCTTTATTTCTGGGATCTGAGACCGTGATTCAATCGGTTTATCAGATGCAGGGATTTGCTCCAATGCGTTATCTGGGGGTTCTGGTTTGTAAAAGTATAGTTACTGAACTGGGGCCGGTTATTACTGCTGTGGTATTTGCAGGAAGAGTGGCAACCGGAATCGCTGCAGAGATCGCTTCGATGAAGGGCAGTGAACAGCTTGACGCCATGCAGGTGCTGAGTCTGGATTCTGTTCGCTATCTGATTGTTCCTAAAACTGCTGCCTGTATTATCATGTTGCCGGTTCTGGCCATCTGGGCAGAGTTTCTGGCCATTTTAGGTGCCCTGGTTACCGTAATTCTCACTGTGGATGTAACTGTTTACACTTTTTTATCAGGTTTACAATTGTTCTTCAACCCGATGGATGTATTTATAGGCATTGCAAAAACCATGGTATTCGGAGCTACTATCGCCATTACTGGTGCACATTTTGGATATGAAGCAAGAAGTGGTGCAGAAGGAGTGGGAAATGCCACCACCAAAGCTGTTGTGACTTCTGCTGTTCTTATTCTTGTCTTTGATTTTCTTATTGCACTCTTGTTTTTGTAGTATTGTCTTTCGCAGAAGAAAACGGGAAGTCCTGAGATGCTAAAAGTTGAACATTTAAAAAAACATTTCGGCAATCAGATTGTTCTTGATGATATCAATCTGGAAATTAATAAGGGGCAGATAACCTGTATTATAGGTCAATCAGGCAGCGGGAAAACAGTTCTGTTCCGGCATATCATCGGTTTGATCTTTCCGGATGGGGGACAGATACTTCTGGATGGGCATCCCATTTCCTATCCTGGTATCAAACCCTCAGAATTCAATCGCTATCGTAAACGGTTTGGTATCCTTTTCCAGGGAGCAGCATTGTTCGATTCCATGAATGTGGGCGAAAATCTGGCTTTCCCTTTACGCGAACATACCAGCCACTCCGAATCAGAAATCAATAAAATCATTGGTGAATCACTGGAGATGGTGGGGCTCAAAGAGGAGTTTAAAAACAAGATGCCCTCTGAGCTGAGCGGTGGAATGCGGAGCAGGGTAGGACTGGCTCGTGCACTGGTAATGAGGCCGGAAATCATGCTGTATGATGAACCTACATCCGCACTGGATCCCATAATGACTGATAAGATAAACGATCTGATTCTGAGTCTGAGGGAAAAACTTGGTATGACCTCCATAGTGGTTACTCATGATATCGGTTCTGCTTATAAAATTTCCGATAAAATCGCTATGATTCATGAGGGAAGAATAATCTTTGATGGATCACCGGCTCAAATCAGAAAATCCAGAAACCCTTACATACAGCAATTTATCAAAGGACAGAGAAAACTGCACTACGCAGTAGAGGGTGAGGAGGCGTACTCCGGACAATTTGATCTGGACAGACTCAAGAAAAATGAACTGACCGAAAAAAAATTCAGAATGCCTTTAAAAAACGACAACATTCCACAAGCCCAGGATTCTGAAAACCAATGAGTAAAAAAGTCAAAACAGCATATGTGTGCAACAGCTGTGGTCAGGACTATACCAAATGGAGAGGGAAATGTGATAATTGTGGTGCATGGGATACCATTAATGAAATCCGGATTGCATCAAAAAAAGACAGTGGCTTCCGTCTGACTGATAATGGTGAAGCGCAAAAACCGCACCTGCTCTCTCAGTGTGTTGCTGATGATACTCCCCGTGTCAGAAGCGGCTTTTCAGAAATTGACAGGGTTTTAGGCGGAGGTCTGGTTCCCGGTGCTTTTATCCTGTTGGGTGGCGATCCTGGAATCGGTAAGTCAACACTACTTCTTCAATTGACTTCTAAACTTGCAAATGCATCCATGAAGGTCATGTATATAACCGGGGAGGAATCAGCTGCACAGGTATCCATGCGGGCAAGAAGACTTGACTGTCTGGATTCCGAAGTACAGATTCTCACCGAAACCAGAATGGAAGCTATTCTGAGTGTTCTGGCAGAGGAAAAGCCTGATGTAGTGGTTATTGACTCTATTCAGACTGTGTTTACAGAAGAACTGGAGAGTGCTCCGGGAAGCGTTGCTCAGATACGGGAGAGTTCTGCTAAACTGCTGAGATTTGCAAAAGGTAATGGCGTGGTAATTTTTCTTATAGGTCATGTTACCAAAGATGGTTCCATTGCCGGTCCCAGAATTCTGGAGCATATGGTGGATACAGTGCTTTACTTTGAAGGTGACTCCTCATATCAATACAGGATAGTCAGAGCAGTTAAAAACCGTTTCGGGCCTGCCGGTGAACTGGCTTTACTTTCCATGTCCGATGAAGGATTGCGGGAGATAACCAATGCATCAGAATTTTTCCTTACCAGCAGAGAACAACCTCAAATAGGTACTGCTGTTACTGCTGTACTGGAAGGTAGCCGTATTCTGGTGGTGGAATTACAATCGCTTGTTAATCATTCCCATTTCGGACTTCCCCAAAGGGTCGCTTCCGGAATAAATCCACGAAAACTTGCCCTGCTTCTGGCTGTACTCGAACGACATGGGGGCATTGTCCTGGGTGATCATGATGTTTTCTTCAATGTCGCAGGTGGATTGACCATTGCAGAGCCATCCATCGATCTGGGAATCGCAGCTGCAATTCTCTCTTCATTTCGAAACCGCCCTCTTAAAAATGATACTGCATTCATAGGTGAACTGGGTCTGGGCGGGGAAATAAGGCCGGTAAGCAACATGATTGGCAGACTCAAAGAGCTTGCCAGATTGGGTTTCATGGAGTGTATTGTTCCTGAACCTGGCAAAAATGCTGACTGGTTCTCAGATTATGGTCTGAAACTGGTGCCATGTCAGAAAGTAGCTCAGATGCAGAATTTATTATGGTAACTATCGGGTTGTATTCTGAAATGATCTGAAAGTGTACCGAGGATATTTTTCAACGATTTCTTTAATCTCAGGTTCTAATCAAGTCTCACTGATTCTTTTCTCCTGTTGCTGTTGAATACTTTAGAATATATCAATACTAAAAAGAATATTTCTCCATTTGAAGTCTGCCATTAATTATTATAGTAATTTGAGCGCGTATTATTGAGTAAATGTAGATCTTCATTCTTTTTCCATTAATCTGTGCCAACAAACGGCAATGGAAAGGGAACATGAGTGGAAATAGCAGAAAAAAACTTACTGCTCTGGATAATCCGGTTCGTTAAGGTTACTATATACAAGGATTATGAATAGTTAAAAAAAGTAAGCAGAAAGTAAATGCAATCGGAGGTATTTATGCGATTATTTTTAATACTCTTTTCTCTTTGCATTTCTGTATATTCCGATACTTTATTACATCGGCAATTAAATGTTACCCATATTACTACATATATTCTGAATTTCCTAATGTTTTTAGGTATTTTAGAAAAATGTTGAGTAGTATTTAATTGCCGGAATAATAGTGTTTAAAACAGGTGATACCCTGATATGTGACCAGTATCGCGAAATAATAAAAATCGAACGAAGGTATTTTCTCTGTAATGAAGACACTATCTTTTCAGATGAAATTCATTCCAGGATAACTAATGAAGGGACCTTCTTTCATGTGGACGATATATTTCTGAAAAAGATCATTAATGGCAAATTATCAATTTTTTCTGGAATTAAAGATGAAATTGTCTATGAGGATGTCAGTAATCTTTTGATGATCCGGTTTTTCAGTACGTAAGAAAAAGTACGCCTGTTTTATACTATTCTTTTGATAATGTGGAATTTGCTAAGTATAATACCTTGTTTCCGAATCCGCTTCTTGTAGACAGTATTAAAGAAAATTACGAAGCATATAAATTTTATCGTAAATACAAAACCACCCAGATCGCTGGTATGATTTCAACAAGTGCGTTTGCAATACCTCTGATAATAGGATTGACAAAAAGCAACAAAATAAAGGATGTGATTCCGTATGCTGTTATAAGTGGATCAGGAATTATGGCATGTATTTGTATAACTGTTTCATTACCAGAAAAACTATTCAGCAAAGCAGTTGCCTGTTATAACATGGAATAATGGAGCATTTGAAGATTATTTAACTGGGGTTTCAAAACACCTCCACCCGGTTTCTACCATTTTCTTTTGCCCGGTACAGTGCTTTATCAGCCTTTTTAATCAGTTCATCGATCTGACGGGCATGCTGCCGGTAAACTGCTATACCGAAACTCATAGTGACATGTACATCTTCTCCTGATGGTGCTCTGAAAAGTTTGCTGCTGATCTGCTGCCGGATTCTTTCGGCAGTTTCAACCGCATTTACATCATCTGATTTGACAATGACCAAAGCAAACTCTTCACCGCCATACCTGGCTACGGTATCCACCCCTTGTCGAATGCAGCTTTCCAGGCAGGATGCCACTCCTTTCAATACGATATCACCGAATTGATGACCGTATGTGTCATTGATTTTCTTGAAAAAATCGATATCGCAGATAATCAGGGAAAGTGAATCCTGGTAACGGATGGCACGGGTGATTTCATCAGAGAGAATCTGCTGGAACTCCCGGTGATTATTAAGACCGGTAAGGCCATCGTGAGTAGCGAGATTTCTGGCCTGATCAAGAATGAGGATTTTCTCAATAGCCAACCCTGCAGAAAGTGCAAGTCTGACCAGTAGATCTTTATCCGATTCTGCAAAGGCGTCACGGCTGACAGATTCAAGAAGAATCAATCCTTTGGGATCATCAACACCTATGGGAACCGCAAGAAAAGAGGCAAATTCCTCGTTGTGGGGTTCATTCCCGGTGTAGCGTATCTCATAATGATCCTTTGAAAAGTTGCGGGAAATGCTGATGTTTTTTGAATACATCAGTGTAGCCAGATTTCTCTCTTTCAAAGAAAACTGCAGGTTGTTCAATCCTTCGGTATTGATTCCCCAGGTTCGCTTGATTTCTGCGAAGTGTTCCTTTTGAGATCTGACACTGATGGTTAAACGGTTACATGCAACTGCAAAAGGTATAACCTCCAGCATCTTATCCAGTATAACATCCATAGATAGATTCTGGAAAAACTCTTTTTCAATACTGCTCATTGCTGCAAGACGGATATGCTCAAGTTTGTGTTCAGTGTAAAGGTAAGCATTAAAAACCGCATTACCAAGAACCGATGCTGCTACCGAAAGAAATGCATGGTCCTCATCAGTAAAATTTTTCTTATTGGTGCTGTCTACTATTATGCTGCCCCGTTCTGTATCACCTGCAATGATCGGGCTGGCCATAAGTGAACGTATCCCTGCATCCTGGGTGTAATAATATAGTGTAACCGAGTCGCTGATTATTTCTTGTAAGTTAAGTTGTTTCAACCCCTCTTTAAGAAAGCCTCCAATTATTCCTACACCAGGATAAATTACTGCATTTTCGTTTATACATTGAGATGAGGATGAATATTTTCTCAATTTCAATCCACCATCAAGAGTGGGGAAAAAGATAGCTACAGTATGAGCATTGATTCGTGCCCGTATAACCTTGATGCAATTTTCAAGAAGAGCATCCACAGATCGCTCTATCTGCTGCCATTGATCTTTGCGGTATGCAGAACCGATTGCATTCACTTTCAGAATGGAGGTCTCTTCCATGACCTGTTTCTGTGCCACCCGGTTTAACAGCGGTTCCTGGAGCACTTCTTTGCCAGATACCTTCTCCTGGTGATCGGTGTGAACCCGGACTTTTTTTCCGGATGGGATAAGATATAAAGCAAGTGCCAGAAAAGCAGACAGGGGAACAGTTATTCTGCCTTGTAACCCATCAATAAAGTAAGCTGCAGCACATAATATTATCAGTGCAATTTGTATGATAGTGGTCACGCTTGTGGTCCATCGGTTGAGGTATCGGCTGGAACGGGATTTATTTGCAAAATTTTATTAACCGTGTCGATTATTACCTTTCGATCGAAAGGCTTCGAAATAACTGCATCGAAACCGATATTCTTAAGACTACGTCTGGTGATTTTTTTAAGAAATGAGGTGATTGCAATAACCGGAATATGGGAGGTTTTACTTTGTTTTTTAAGATTATTGAAGAAGCGGATTCCATCCATAACCGGCATCATTATATCGGTAATGATCAAATCCGGAGACTCCTCTTCGGCTTTCTTAAGCCCGTCAAAACCGTTCAGTGCTGTAAGTATGTCGAACTCTTTGTAAAGAATTATCTCCAGCATATCCAGTGCATCATGGCTATCATCGATAATCAGAATTTTCGGCGGAGTATTCACCTTGCTCCCTTTCTGTAAAGAATCAAACCGATAAGAAAAAATATAATGTTACCAATCCAGGCACCCAGAAGCGTTGGCATATGGCCATTTTGAGCAAATACGATGGCAAACCTGGACAAGAGCCAGTACGTTATCACCATAGCCAGGCCGGTTCCAAAGAGAACTGCACCCCCTTTTTTTCCGGTTCGTGCTGTAATGGCAACTCCCAGCAGAATTACAATAAAATTCATAAAAGGAAGAGCTATTTTAAATTCCAGTTCACCCTGGTATTTTTCCACTCTTTCGCCTCTTTTTTTCGCATTGTCCATAAACTTTTTCAGTTCCCAGTAACTCATCTCCGCCTTATCTTTTATTCTGGCTACCATCTCGGTTGGTTCTGCGGTGAGGATAGAATCTCTAAGTGTGTCAAAGGCGGTAATCGAAGGAATTGTGTCGCTGAAATCTCTTATCTTCCCGTTGACAAAACGCCATCCTGTGCTGTCAAATATCATCTTCTCAGCTTGAACCCTTTTAATAATCTGATTACTGGTAAATACTTCCTTACAGACATTTCTGGCATTCTGCGGAACTGTACTGAATTCCTGAAAAGTATACATGGTATTGGAATTTCCAAGATAGAAGAAATTGCGTCGGAACTCTTTCACTACCCCGGTCGCCGGATTGCGGTCGACTTTTTTATTCTCGAGAATATCCCGGCGGATTTCATTAGCCGTAGGAAGTATTTTTTCTCCTCCATAAAAGACAGCTCCGGAGAGAAGAAATCCAAGTAAAAGCACCGGGTTTGAGATTTGTCGAATGTTTATGCCGGATGCTTTCATCGCGATTATTTCACTGTTTCTGGCCATCTTGCCTATTGAAAACATCGATGAAAGTAGAAGTACTATGGGTAATGTTATCTGAATAATGTATGGGATGGTGTACAAGTAAAAAATTGCTAACTGATTCATAGGAAGATTCTCATATTTTTTGAGATTTCCAAAATAATCTACAAAGATAAAGATGACTATGAGTGCAATCAGTAAACCAATGGAGATTCCCAGAAATGAACCCAGAAAATAGGTGGGAAGCCTTCCTATGAAAATCCTGCTCACCCAGCGTGGTGTCCAGAAAATTACTCTGGGTATTTTTGATAGAAAATTGAGAATGGGATGTTTTTTTGGTTTTTTTTGTCTGCTGAAAATCCTTTTAAAAAAGTTGGGTATCGCATCGAAACGGATTTGCGTTTCTCTAAGCATAAGTACTGTCAGGATTATTCCTACGATACCCACAAGTACATTTCCCGACCACATGGCCACTGCGGGGTGTATGAGCATTTTATCTGCAAACGATTCTCCACCAATCAGAAATGCCCAGTTAATTATAAAGAACAAGACGCTGTAGCTGGCACCTACAGTAAATCCACCACGCTTTGCCATGATACCCAGGGGAGCTCCAATCAGCACAAATATTATGCAAGCTGCCGGAATTGCGTATTTTTTGTGAATTTCCACCAGGAATTGATTAATCATTATGTTATTGGACTGCATCCGTCTGATGACCCGCTCTATACGTCCCTCATGTTCGGTGGCTTTCATTACAGGTGCTGTTCTGGACAGACTTACTTTTGCTGCCCAGGACTTGAAAGACAATGTATCGAAAACCCCGGTAGTATCTTTGTAAATTGATGCCAGAGAATCCAAATGATGAATACGCTCTGTGTAAGTGTCTAACAGGGTATGGTACTCTTTAATAACCTCTGCATTGGCTTCCTTCAACTGCTTAACATCGTTCATCATCAATGCAGTGCTCTTCTCCCGGTCACTTCTGTAACTTGAATTGGTCCGCTTGAAGTTGGAATCCACATTCTTGATACATACTACCTGTTTTTGAAATTTACCTACAAAGTATTCATCTTTTTTTTCCCGGGAATAACTGTGGCTCTCTCCGTTATAAAGAGTTAATTCCAGATACGCCTGGTCTGGGGTTAAACGGATGGTACCACTGTCGGCTACGGTGAGGGTAGGATCCTGATTTGCTGCATCGGTAAATATCCGTACTCTATGCAGGATACCACTTCGCGGATTCACATCATCTGTATAAATAGTGTACCCGGTAAAATCCCGAATCAGTACTTTGGGTTCGATAAGAGCAGCCGGACGCTTACGGGAGATATCTGAGAGGAGGTTTGCTGTATGATGGTTAGCATCAGGGAGTACCAGGTCATTAAAGTAAAAAAGAAGTGCGGAGATCACCGTAGCTGCAGAAATTACTGGGAAAAGAAGAGTTAAAAGGCTCTGACCGGATGCTTTTATTGAGGTTATCTCGTTATCTCCAGACATTCTTCCAAAGGTCCAGAGCGAACCCATAAGAACTGCCATGGGTACAGCCAACACTACGATCCACCCTAACTGTACCAGAAATACTTCTAAAACAATAGATGGTTCGATCCCTTTAGAGATAATTTTATCCAGAAGAGCAACAGCTGTCTGCATCACAAACAGAAAGCTTATGATCCCCAGAGAAACCAGAAATGGAAAAATATGTTCCCGTATTATATACCGGTATAAAATCATAAATTATGTGATACTGCCGGAGAGGTGGTTTTAAAAACTGGTATTTTGGACAGGATGTCCTTTAAAATCGGATAATTGGTCAAATTCTATAACTTTATAATATATGTCCTTGCCGGTACATTTTCAAGAAAAGGGTCAGCAGATTGTTCCAACAGCCTGATGTCTTTATTTATTTCTGCTCAAAATGAGTAAATGCTAGTTGATCTCTGTCGTTACCACGCGGGTGTTTTGAACAGGAACTAATCATCCTTGTATGCTTTGTAAAAAATACTTTTTATAAAGACCACGTTTAAATATATTGAATCATAACCAACATCCGGTATCTTTTAAGTATAGGAGTTCATATGGTAACCGCAATAGTGCTGCTTAAAGTGAAAAGAGATTCTGTGAACATAGTAGCAGATACTTTGGCTGACATGAATGGAATAAGCGAAGTTTATTCTGTAGCTGGCAAGTATGATCTTGCCGTTATTATCCGGGTCAAAACCAACGATGAACTGGCTTTGATTGTAACCGAATCACTTTTAAAAATTGAGGGAATAGTTGATTCTGAAACCCTGATGGCATTTAAGGTACATTCAAAACATGACCTGGAGAGTATGTTTTCTCTGGGACAATAGTGTCTTCGATCAATTTCCCGAATGACTGTGAATCTGGTTTAAAACTGGATATATACTTTAGGTTAAGAAAAATAATTTATTGATGATAATCCTGAGCCTGATCTTTTCTGTGAGGTTGCTGCACAGTCTATAAAACGTATCGAGTTTATTGCACTGGAAGGGGATACTGTACAGCTATGGCTGGATGAGCTTACTGTTGAGGGTATTATTACATCGGCAATTAAATGTTACCCATATTAACTACAATTGTACTGAATTTCCTTATGTTTTTAAGTATTTCTGAAAAATGTTGAGTAGTATTTAATTGCCGGAATAATAATATATCAGATGTATATTAGCTCGTTTTGTTCTTATTCAATATTTTGAGTTCAATTTCAGAACCTACTTCTTCTGTTGATGCATTTCCACCAAGATCACAAGTAATAAATTTACCTTCCGATAGAGTTGATTCGACTGCTTTTTCAATTAATAATGCGGCTTCTGATTCCCCCAGAAAATCCATCATCATCGCAGCACTCCGAATTGCAGCTAATGGATTAGCAATTCCTTTTCCGGCAATATCTGGAGCAGAGCCATGTACAGGTTCGAAAAGAGATGGAAAATTTCTCTCCGGGTTAATATTACAGCTTGGTGCTAATCCGATACTGCCGGTGATAGCTCCGGTGAGATCGCTGATTATATCACCAAACATATTCGAGCAGACAATTACATCAAACAGTTGTGGTTTCTGCACCAGAGCCATGCACATTGCATCAACATGGTATTTATCGTACCTGATATCAGGGTAGTCAATCTTTACAATGTCCAATATATTATCCCAGAACACCATTCCATACCTCAGGGCATTTGATTTGGTCACTAAGGTCAAGTGTTTACCAGGGCGTTTCCGGGCAAGTTCAAATCCATAACGGATTATCCTTTCGACTCCTTTGCGTGTGTGAATGGCGGTCTGTAATGCTGTGCCGTCACTGCTTTCTGTTTTAAAGAAACCACCTGCATCGACATACTCGCCTTCAGAATTTTCTCTGATGACAATTAGATCGATGTCTCCCGGTTTTCTGTTGGCCAGAGGTGAATTCACACCAGGTAGTAATTTTGCCGGTCGGATGCAGGCGTACTGGTCAAACTTCTGTCGCATCTCAATCAGAGGTCGTAAAGTTATATGGTCAGGTAAATTGACCGGATCGCCAACTGCTCCAAGGAAAATGACCGGAAAATCCTCCAGCATTTTAAGGTAATCATCAGGTACAATCTTACCCTTCTCTTTCCAGTAACGATGCCCCCATGGGAAATGAACCAGGTCGAGTTTGAATCCAAATTCCTGGGCAACAGCATTAAGTACTTTTATGGCTTCGGCAGTCACTTCCAAACCTATGCCATCACCAGCATATACAGCGATTTTATATGTCTTCATTTGAAATTACCTGATTTAAGTGAGAAAGTTATGTGGTTTCCATGGATTCTGATCAGGAGTTCTGCTTAAAAATTGCATGAAGTCAGCTTTTATCACTTTGCAAAATAACGTTTCATATTCTCCTGATAGCTGATAAATTAATTTTTTCCAAAACCAAAGAGATCTAATAATTCAAAAACGTTAATTGATCTGCGAATCTATTTATCCATGCTTTCTTGTTCATTTTTTCAGTTTATTTCGAAAATACATGACCAGAGATAAAGCTGATTTGAATTGCAAAGAAAAGATAGAAGAAAAAATCTGAAATTTCAGGTAAAATTACTTGACCTTAACCACAGCCGGATATATTATTACATAGATAGATTTATTGTTGTAAATAAACAATGTTGAAGAGGTAAATATGAGGATTCTGATGACTTCCGGGCAGGAAGCCGGTTTTTCTATCATCAGATTAGGTTGTCAGAACTAACAAATATTATATTTATTGTATCAAGAATTTCTAAGTCAGTTTTACTTTCCGGTTACCGATACATATTAAAAGTTTTTTTCCGCTTGTGAAAATAATTTTTCAAAAGAAAATATTTATTATTAATAATAATCGATCACCTGGTTTTCAAAAGTCTGGAGCGGTCTATGAACCATATGCGCAATAAGAAGAGCCGGATGTCGTCTGTAATTTCTGTCTTTTTAACACTATCCATTTCTACAGCTATTGGACAGGATATTACTTTGGAAGGCACTGACATGAGTCTGGAGGACCTGGTTAATATAAAGATAAAAGTTGCTTCAAAAAGCGAAGAGAGCATTTCTGATGCACCCGGGGTAATTTCAGTTATTACCCAGGATCAGCTGAAGCGCTTTGGCGGTACAACTCTCGGTGATGTCTTAAAAAGAGTACCGAGCCTTCTGGGTACCACCGTGTATATGACCGACCGGTCGGTTATTGCTTCCCGTGGTGATCAGGTGATGCCTTCATCAAGCCATATTCTCCTTCTGATTAATGGTAGACCAGTGAGAGAAGTTCTTGAAGGTGGTATTAAAAGTGAAATTTATGAATCTTTTCCGGTGACGGTTATCGAAAGGATCGAAGTTATCCGGGGACCCGGATCAGTGCTTTACGGATCCCAGGCATTCTCAGCAGTTATAAATGTGGTCACCAAGAGCCCTGATTATAATAGTGTAACTGTCTCCGGAGCCCTCGGAAGGGATCTGTACAACCATGTTTCTGCCAATTTAAATTATAAATTCGGTGATTTCGGGATGGTTTTTGCCGGACGGTATGCAGACAGAAGCGGCTGGCAGACTGGCTGGAAGGCACCCAATCTGGTTGGTGGTATTGATAGTGTAGATGTTACCATTCCTGATTATGGCCCAGGACTGTATGGAGAACTTAGCTTTAAAGGTTTACGGTTGATGGGTTCGATAAATCAGTGGAGTACTCAATACTATGTGCCTGAATATCAAAAATATAAAGGCCTTCCCTTTTTCCCTTTTGGTGACGCCACCGGCCGTATAACCTGGGAAAAATATTTTGCAGATTTAGGATACGAACATAGTTTTAATGATTTCTACTCTTTCAGCTTTAATGTTACTGGTACTAAATCCAAGCTCCAGACACAGATGTTCCCATGGACAGCCAGAGATGCATACGAAATCATTGTGGAAGAAACCAACCACTTCAAACCAATTGAAAATTTCAATATCTTATTTGGCGGAGTTTTTGGGTACATGACTGGTGAAGAAATCGATAATTTAAACGATCGGAAAGTTAACGAAGGACATGAACAAATTAACTTTTCCGGTTATCTCCAACTGGATTACCGCTTGAGTTGGTGTAAAGCCATTGGAGGTATTCAACTAAATAAGGTAAAAGATTTCGATGTGGACTTCAACCCCAGAGCAGGGTTGATTTTTTATCCTTTTGAAAATGTGAATGTCAAAACTCTTTATAGTACAGCCTATCGTGCACCCAGTTTAGATGAGTTGTACCTGAAACATGAAACTATGCGTGGACATATGGTTGATCGTGAACCGGAAGATTTAGATCAGAAAAAGGACCTCGCACCGGAGAAAGTCAATACATTTGATATTGGGGTGAACTATCAGGATAGTACTGTTCAATTTGGATTAAACGGTTTCTACAGTAAGATGGATAATCTCATAATTCAGGACCGTACAGAACGCTTTATAACCCCAACATGGGCTAATCTCGGTAAGGTTACGATTTTCGGCTTAGAATGTGAAGGAAAATACTATATTACAAAAGAATGGATGATTGAAGGCTCGATGCTTTACCAGGAAAGTAAAGACAAACAGTACCAGGAAGGAAACGCTGCACCTCTTCCTACTTTCAGTGCAAAAGGAGGACTCAGTTATCAGGGATATGGCCTGACTGCAAGTGTATTCAATTCGTACTGGCAGGCGCTTGATGGTAAATTTACTTCAAAGCTTAACAAATCTACTGGCAGTTTCAACATGCTGAATTTAAACTGTTCCTATAATTTCAACTATCTGATAAAATCCAAATTTTTAAAAGATCTTTCGATCACCTTTGCTGCAGAAAATCTTCTGGATGAGCAAGTCTGGTTACCTGCATGGGGGCTTTTGGATCTTAGCGCCAGAATTCCTTATAATGAGGGAAGAACTCTTTATGGGGGGTTCAAATTCACATTTTAAGAAAAACTTTGATTACATCTGTTTCTGGCTATGCTGAAAACTTCTGTGGCTGAGCCTTCAGAAGCTGTTTCATATGATTTTACTGGTGAAAAGGGCAATAAGTATGAAATGTTTATTTTTCATTCTTTTAATTTTTAATTGCTTTGTGATTGCACAGGACTCTGATTTCCTGAATTCTGAATTAGAACAGATTGTCATTTTTACCACAAAAGGGGGTATTTTTGACCAGGCCAGAAATGGACTTGTAAATGAGATACGTGATGACTTCTCTGTCTCTGTTTTAGAGATAAATGAGAATACTTCTATTGAAAGTATAGATTCTGTTATCGATGGTTATAATCTGCCCAAAGCGGTAGTTCTCATAGGGAATAATGCAATCCGTTCTTACATTAAATATTCACATCAATTTAAGCAGAAAACAGAGTCTATACAGGTAGTGACAATTCTGGCACTGGATGTACAGAGGGCTGTCTCCGGTATCGAAAATGTTAATGCTGTGGCTTATGAAACCCCAATGCTTACTGCAATTATGAATTTCAGGAGAGTTTTCAACCAACCTGTCAATAAAGTAGGGGTTGTTTTCCGTAAACCACTAAAGGATTTTGTGGAAAAACATACCCTTTATTGTGCCAAAGAAAAAATTATCGTAAATGGAATCGAAATCAGCGATGATACTGCAAAAATCCAATATGACCTCGCCAGTGCATTACAAAGTCTGACAAAAAACGAAAAGGTTGATGCACTCTGGATTCCTAACGACAACGTACTGCTTAAACCTGACTTACTTGGTAATGTATGGCTTCCAGCCCTTAAAAAAAAGAAGATCCCACTTATTGTAGGCGTTGAAGCGCTGGTTAATCCTGAGTTGAATTTCGGTACGTTTGCGGTTATCCCTGATCCGGTAGCTCTGGGCGAACAGGCTGCAGAAATCATATTCAATCTGAAAACAGATGATTGGCAACATAGCGGGATTTCAGTGCATCCTGCTATATCTATCTACTCTGTTTTAAATATTAAAAAAGCATATGAGATTGCAGCTAAAGAAGACTTTAAAACTTATGAAGTATCAAAATTACTGAAAAAATGAAGATCTTAAACATAGATCTCTAAACAATAATTATCAAATCACATTGCAGAAATGAAAGCTATTATTGTGAATAGAAAAATCCTCACATTTCTGTTTTTATTGGTGTTTTGGGTTCTACATGTTCCCGCTCTGGAAAAAATTTATGTGTTTTTCCCATCTGCTGTTAACTCTCAGTCAATGCAGAACATAATGACTGAACAGATGAAAGAAGCGAATATTATCGTTTTTGGAAGATATAATGAATTCATGGCCAGAATCAAATCAGAACCTCCGGATGCGGTAATAACCAAAACAATGCTCATTAAAGATCAACTAAACGATTTTGAAATTTTGCTCAATGGTGAACGGAATGGTAAAACGGTTGAGAACTATGTGATATTGTCAACCGAAGGGTTCGATGTTGATTCTGTAAGCGCGGAAACAGTTATAGGAGTTATTGATGTTCTGGGAAGAAACGCCATGGGCTCCTTCTCAAAACAATTCTTCCCGGTTGAGCCAAAATTAAAAAGAGTTTCCAAACTTGAGGATTTACTTTCTTTGTTATCCTTTGATCTGATTGCCGGAATCATGGTTGAAGATGGGTTTACGGAATATTTTAAATCTATCTCTAAATTGCAGTTTAATATTACTCCTCTTAATGGCACAAACACCGGTATTGTTGCTTTAGCTGTAAAAAAGGGGAACAAGGCAGAAAAGACTGTTCTTTGTTTAAAAAAGAATGATAAGAAAATTTGCGATCTATTTCAGATAGAAAAGTGGAAATAATCTGAAAGCAAATTATTTACAAAAAAATAGATGCAAGTTGTTCTAATATCCTTTTTTCAAATCTGACATTATTCATTTCGATTCAAAGCTTGTCTGAATTTCATCAAATTACAGTTTAATATTACTCCTCTTAATAGAGCAAACACCGGTATTGTCGCTTTAGCTGTAAAAAAGGGAGCAGGGCAGAAAAGACTGTTCTTTATCTAAAAAAGAATGATAAGAAAAATTGCGATTTGTTTCAGATAGAAAAGTTGAAATAAACTGAAAGCAAATCATTTACAAAAATAGATGCAGTTGTTCTGATACTCTTATTATTCTCAAATCGAATATTATTTATATCGGTTCAAAGCTTGTCTGAATTTCATCATCCAGTTTAGCTCTTTCCATCAGAACTGCCAAAGTATCCAGCTGCATTTGTTGAGTGGTTGGTTTTTTGTCAGGAAGAAACTGGAATCTGCCGTGTTTCATGGAAAGTATCTCAAAAACCGCTTCTTCTGCAGTCAGTTTATCAGTAACAGCAAATGTTATGGAACCTTCTTCAAAAAAGATAAGTCCTAATGGGCGATGATTTTCCACCAGAAGGCAACCGGTTTTTTTATTGGTATCCATCATCTGGAAAATTTCTGAAAGTGTTTCTTCTGTTATTTTACCTTCAAGACATGATTTCGATTCATCGTTGTTATGTTGGGAAGTATTGGGCTTGATCTTAATCATTGATAGTACTGAATTCAGATCGGAAATAGTCAGATTTTTGCCGAAAAAGAAGGTCCGGTCATCGAAATAGTCGCTCTTTTTTATACTGGAAGGTGTTGGAACATTGTAATAGATCAGAAGGAAATCTGCTGTTAACATTTTAAATCTCAATATATCATTCATTTTTTCCTGAATATCAGTATCTAATTTCCAGTCCACACAGATTATTTCAGGTATATTCAAATGAAGAAAAGCACTGGCCTGATTCAGGTTCTTTGAGTTTATGATTTGAAAGCCGTAATTTCTGAGGTATTTATATAAAGAAATGCTGTTATTGTTAATGTTAGAATATTTTATCATTTTGTTATGTCTTGAGATCAGAAGACAACTAATCCCGTTTAGTTTGTACTTCCTTGGCTTCTGAAAAATAACCGCAAGAAAAAGAATCAGCGAAGCAATGATGATGATACCTATGGTCATAATCAGATTAGTGGCAGATATAGCTGAAAAGTAGCTTTTCTCAGAATATTTTTCCGCTTCTGTTTTGGAAACAAAACCTAAAGTCCCGGAGAAATCTACGCAATACCAGAGACTATCCTCTGATTTAACTTTCAAGATATCCCCTTTTTTAACTCCTCCAATTACTGGAAAATCAGAAGCAAGACTCTGGTACACATTTGCGGTATCTGTGGTTATTGTGATGTCAAAATTAGCAGTAGCAAACTGTGTAACAGGAGCTTCGACAGGAGGATTATCCTGGAGATCGGCATCCGATGGTGGTGCCTTGGGTATATTTTTTGTAATTTTTGAGGATTCCGGTTTTTCCTTTTTATGTTTGTCCTCAGGTTTGGTCTTGGCTGCATTCTCTGACTTTTTGGGTGTATTTTCTGACTTTTTAGTTGAATTCTCTGACTTTTTAGGATTAATGTTAGTGGCTACGCTTACAATCGCTTTTTCTTTAGCAGTTTCTTTGACTTCTGTTACAACAGCAGTTTCAGATGGCACGGGTACAGTGCTGGCCTGTTCCACAATAACAGGAGCTGGTTCCTTTGGCTTTTCGGCTACCATTACAGGTTCAGCTGCTGCTTTTGGGGGTGGGGAAGTTCTCTTAGGATGATAGGAGGCAACCAGTTTATTTTGTAACAGATTTTGTCTGCTGATTGATCCATTTTCATTCCGGTAATAATAAATTGATTTATCTGTATAAACGCTTTTATGAATCAAATTCCAGTTATCTGCTTGCGCTTCATTTATTACCGAAGCAACAACTTTCCCGATTTCTGAATAATGTGGTTGAATAGCAAAAGAGCCAATTCTTGGTTCGAGCTCATAAAAGAAGTCAGATGGTACAGCGACAGGGATGCTCAATGGCTCAAGCAAAGATACCCAGGTGGTGTTTATGTTCTGATTATTTATTACCGCGTCATCATTAAGAATGATCATGAAATCGATCTTGTAATGATCAATAAAATTTTTGACTATGGATTTTATACTGTTTTCCGGATCAGAAATGATCACCGGTTTAGCGTGAAGATTAACTCCCAGATGCGATGCTTCATCCTGAAATGATTGCACCAGTCCACCACTGGATTTTGAAGAAAAAACGACTCCGATGTTGAGCGGCTTTTTTCCGGTAAGGTGAGCAAACCGGTTAACATATTGTTCCAGTTTTGTTTCATAAGTTATGATACAGCTGTTTGGATTGTTATCCATTTCCATGCCGGAAAAATCATTCTCTAAAAGAATTGAGGGGATCTGATTCAGCTCATTATGCTTTTGTTGGATTTTTTTCCATATTCTTATTGCATCCATGTCCATGACCACCACCAGACCAGGGGAGTCGGTATTTATAGTGTTAACAATTTCAGCTTCATTTCTGGAATGAGTGGTTTTAATTGAAATCGATTTACTAAGGCTGTTTTTGATGCCCATTTCCAGTTTTTTATATTGGGAACCTTTTGGCTGGATGATAAGGATACTGTTGGTCTGACTGTAAAGGGAAAGAGTTGCTAAGAGGATAAACAGGATAAAATTGTTAACTTTGTTCATATCTGTGCTTCCATTCCATAGGTAAATGCTGAACTTCTCTTTTACCTGCTGCATTTTAAAATCACTCTACAACATGGAAATAAAAATAGGTGAGTTGAAGGATAAAAAGCAATAATCAGAAGCAGAAAACGTCAATTTTTCCGGTTATTGTTCAAAAATAAAGCTGAACTGCTGACTCAGTGCTAATGGTCAAAGAAGAGAACGACTCTGGAGTTGCAATATGACTTCAGTGGTTTCCAGTGCGTGGTAAAGAGTTTTAATAGGGTATTACAGAAAATCGATAGTTAATTGACGATACTAAATAATGAAATGAATGCGGAGTTCTGTATTCAAACATACACCCCACAATCCAGTTTCCCTTCCGCTCCCATTCAAATTGTATATTTCCTGTTATCTTCAAGGTGGTAATTCAATAATGTGGCTTTTTTTGAGTCTTTTATCGGCTTTTTTCCTTGGTTTGTATGATGTTGCAAAAAAGGGAGCAGTAAACAGTAACGCGGTTTTCCCGGTACTTTTTTTCTCAACATTTTCTGGTGTAGTATGTGCGTTACCAGCAGTCATCTTGTCTGAATTAGAACCCTCAATGGCTCAGAAGTTTCATTTTTTCGTTCCACGCATGCCTCTCTCAGTGCATTTGCTTATTGTGGCTAAATCTTTAATTGTTGGCACCTCCTGGGTTCTTTCCTATTTCGGTTTGAAAAATCTTCCAATTACTGTGGCATCTCCTCTGCGGGCAACTGCGCCGTTTTTTACTGTCCTGGGTGCAATAACCCTTTTTGGTGAGCGACCATCTATCAATCAGTGGATTGGTATCATTCTGATCCTGGCAGCTTATATCCTTTACTCAAAATCCTCCAGACAGAATAGAGAAAATCCGGCTCGGATCATCTGGATCGTTTTTATGATACTTTCTGCAATAACCGGGGCAATCAGCTCGGGATTTGACAAATACCTTTTGCAGATCAGAGCTGTTCCTCCACTTTTTGTTCTTTTCTGGTTTCTATTTTATTTGTCTGTTATTTATGGGTTGGTAGTTCTTATATTCTGGTATCCGAAGCGAGCAGATACTACTCCATTCAAGTTCCGCAGTGCCATCTTCTTTGTAGGTGCGTTACTTGTTCTGGCGGATATGGCCTATATGACAGCACTTTCTGATCAACAGGCTAAACTTGCACTTGTGTCATCGATACGAAGAACAAATGTACTCATATCCTTCATTGGTGGTTTTATTCTGTTTAAAGAGGGCAATATCAGGAATAAACTTCTACCGTTTACCGGAATTATCGCCGGGCTGTTACTGATTATGATGTGAAAAGATGGATGTTAAGCCTGAGTTTTTTAAGCTGTTAATGATTGAAAGCGGGAAAAAGCATATTAAAAGTCGTTCCTTTACCTGGTTGCGTTTCCACGAATACCGCCCCCCTGTGACTCTGCATTATCCCGTAAACCGCGGCGAGGCCCATTCCTGTACCTTTCCCATCTTCTTTTGTGGTAAAGAAAGGTTCAAAAAGATGATTTAATACATTATCATCGATACCGGTTCCTGTGTCTGAAACCGCAAGTAAGGAATATAATCCATCTGAGCAATTGATGCGGTGATTATGGCAAAATTCAGTAGTTACCTGTAAAGGTCTGGTTGTGATAGTCAGTGTACCACCGTTTTTCATGGCATCCCGTGCATTGAGACACAAATTAAGAATCGCACTTTTAATCAGATCAGCTCCGCCCTGGAAAACCGGGAGTTTCGGATCAGCTACATGATCTATTGTGATTCCCTCCTTGATCAGGCTCGATAGCAGCGGAATTATCTCTTTAACCAAAGTATTCAGATCGACTGGTTGAGTGGTGAATTTCTTTTTACGGGCGAAAGTGAGTAGCTGTGAAGTCATCTCTGCAGCGGTTTTTGCTGCATTTTCGATGCTTTTGGCATATTTGCATGCAGGGGTATCGGTGTCAAGTGTATCCACCAGCATCATACTGTAACCAAGGATTATATTCAGAAAATTATTGAAATCATGGGCAATAGTTCCTGACAAATGACCGATGATTTCCATTTTTCTGGCTTGGAAAAGAAGTTCATTTGCTTTTTGCAGTTCATTGCTGCGCTCTTCCACCCGCTTTTCAAGCTCATTTTGAAGTTGCCGAAAAGAGTATTCAACTTGTTTACGTCTCTCGATCTCTTCACGGAGGTTTGAAGCAAGCCTGCCGAAGTATCCAAGCAGAAATGAAATGCCAATATGAACAGAGAGGCTTATTAATGCAGATGAATATGTATTTAAAAATTCCGGTGCAAAATAATGAAATGCTAATCCATTACACAGGTGGTTGAGAACTGTTAAAAGAAGCCCTGCAGTTGTACCTTTTTGCCAGGCGATATAACTTACTAAGATTATTCCGAATATGGGTGCGGCCATTAACTGAACAAACTGTAGAAGCACACATAGCGAGACCAGATAAGCGGCTGACAACAAAAAAACTAAAATAATGGTCCATTTTGATAGATGCCATTTCATCAGTTATTTGCCTGGAGGTGAGTTATTTTAAGAAACTGGTGTAGTATAATTTTAACTATCATGTGCTACTTCAAATATAACAGGAAATTGAAATTTTGTCCTTTAAAAAATCATAAAAAATATATCCTGGTTTCTGGTTACCCGAAAAGAATTGGGGCTAGTTTTAAGCACATTCATGGTTTTTAGTTATTTTCATATCAAAATCTTAGAACCGGCAACTGTATATAATCACTAAATATGTATCTCTTTTCAGCAAAAATGAAGTTGGAGGGATCCGGCTGTTTTTATTTAGCTGTCGAAACATGTAACTCATTTAAATTTAAATAGTTATGAAGTAGAGTGTGATTTTATGAATAAAACTAAGTTCGCCTTGATTATTGTCCTTTATCTTTCTGTCGTCAGTTCTCAGGTAAAGGTATCCATCAATTCAGGAGATCCGGTGTTTCCTTTTCCGCAGTTTCAACCTTATAAAAACGCGACTGCAACCTATGGTAACCTGGCAACAAAACCAGGGGTGGGAGTAACACACGCCGAAATGGAACAGACGATGCGTGATGGTTATCAGATAATGATGAATCGTGCGGAAAAGCCAGGTGGGGGTGTCGGGGGTAAAGACTATATCAGGTATAGATCCAACCCCCAATGTTCAGAGGGTGATGGATATGGTTTACTGGGTGCAGCCGCAATGGCTGATAAAGAAACTTTTGATGGAATGTGGCTTTATATACACGATTTTACTATGAATAAAGTAAAACGGTATCGTGATTGTAAGGATGCCAGTCCAGGATACAATTACAGTCATCTGCCAGGTTGGACAGGTGCTGGAGCCAATTCCGCGGCTGATGGTGATTTCGATATCGCACTTGCACTTCTTACTGCCTATCTGCAATGGGGCGAATTTATGGGTATCAATGATGCCTGTGGAGAACCAATTTCCTACAAAAAAGAGGCGATTGAATTCCTGAAAGGATTGTCTGATACACTTATCTACAGTGCAAATGGCAATTATCTCAGTGGGGATATCGGGCTTGATGGATACATTAAGGGAGGAGATTCCTGGGCAGAGCTCACCGGATGGGCCAGTAACACAAGTGCTAGTGGCTATTCCAGAAAGCCGGATTGTGCAGGTCCCACCAGACAGCACATTGACTATGCAGCTCCGGCCTATTTCCGTGCATTTGCAGATTTTCTTGCAAAGGAGGATTCTGCAAAGTATGCCTGGAATATTTATCAGTTCCGTCGTGCCGAAGCATCCTCGGACTGGCTTATGGGAAAAATGCTGGATAATGAAAAAATGATTCCAATGGCGGGTTGGGTGGAACTTTCATCTGACAATGTCCCAACATATTCAACCTTCTCTGATGGAGAGGATTTTCGATGTTCCTGGCGAACAATCCTAAATGAGTTGTGGCATGGTAATCCAACCTACACCTGGGACCCCAAGACTCATCAGATAAAAAATGGTACCAGAAACTCTTTCGAGCTGGATATCGGTAAAAGGTATGCCCGCTTCTTATGGGATCAGCGCCAGGACCCTTGGAATAATGAATGTACAAAGAATGTGGGAGGGGATAAAACAATTGGCTACTGGGGACCGGAGATTCTTAAATATCAATATTCACCCACAGGCGAACCACTGACCACATTTGCTCTGAACTGGGTTCCGGGATCCGGATCACCTGCTGCAGTTGTTTCGCAGAATCAAGACCTTATGGCAGAGCTTTACAGATGTCTTGAAGTCAAATGGGATTCAGAAAATGAAGAACGTTATCTGGGAAGTATCCCTAAATACTTTCATGGATGGTTCAGGATGCTGGGACTTCTGGTGCTTTCCGGAAATTATCATGCACCCTCAGAAATAAAACCTACCGCCAATATGAAAGTGTATTTGGCTATAGACAAGACTTTTGCATTTGAGGGCGACAGTGTTACCTATACAATAGATTATCGTAATTACGGATCACTGGAAGCCAGGGATGTTGTCATTACCGATACACTGCACAAGGACTTCGTTTACATCTCAAGCACCGGCGGCGGTGTATACGATGCAGCTTCGAATTCAGTAAAATGGAATATCAAATCGATTCCGGGAGTTAAATCAAAAACCGACCTTTCCACCACAAAGGGCCAGGTAAAGCTGACAGTAAAGGTGGGGAGAGCTTCACAGCAGCAGTACAGGAACCGGGTATCAGTCAGCTGCTCAAATGGCAGCGGATGGACCTCCAATGAATACCCAAACAATATCACTCCTGTGATGGAGCGAAACTATCTGGATATTGCAAAACGTGCACTGATTATCGATAAAAAGGTTTCCAATGACGCTGCCAATCCTGGAACTGAACTTGAGGTAACCTTGGATTTCGAAAACACTTCAGAGGCTGGATGGATCAATGGGGGCAGACCCGGAGTTCATTTTTCCTACTCCGCCGAGCCTGTACCAGGCGGTGAAGCTGCGGAAAACAAAATGCGGTTCCGCTTGTTTCACGATGCTGATGAAGCGTATATCGATTATGGGAATTACAGGGTTTCATACTTTCTTTTTGATGCCGGAAACAATTGTTATGAAGGTACCGATGGCTGTGCCAGTGGATGGGTGCTGGCCAAACGGATATTCGAAGGTGTACACCGTGATTCTGTCAAAGTGCTTCATCAGAAAATCTCTGAAGGCTTTGACCAGCAGGGAAAATGGAATCAGAGAATCGTACTGCAGTTTTCGGATGTGAACGACCCCAAACGGCCGGTAAAACTTACTACTACCAATTATCATCTGGACTGGTATCGGGGAAATTCCGACATGATTCACCGTGGGGACAAAGACCCGCTTCGTCTGGTGTGGGCACTTCATAATGGAAAATACAGTTCGGTTAATTGGAGTGATGACTGGTCATGGAGTGACAATTCTACAGATGGCGATGATGAATCCAGAGGCTTTCCAATTACCAATGACTGGACCGATCCGGATAATCCGGATATCGAGGTTACCAGCCACAATCCAAAGGAGTGCTCAAAAGTATCTAAGACCGTTAATAACATTCTGGTAGAGGAGTGGGATGGGTACACCTGGAGACGGGTAGCGGGTAACGGACCGCTTCCCGGACGAGATGTGGAAAATGTGATTGTCAGGGATACCATACCCGCCGGATTTGTGTTTGTCCGTTTTGAGGGAACCTCCCCTCTGGGCGTCAACCCGACTATTAAAGGAAATGTAATAACCTGGTCAGTTCCAAAAATGCAGGTAAAGCAGAAAGGTACCATCAGATACCTGATGAAAGCAGATGGTACCTGTCCCATGCAGAAAAAAAATATCATGACAAGAGCGTGGATATCTGCAGACAAGGAATCACCTTATTACGACAGTTCATCAATTCTGATTACCTGTGATCCTGTTCCTCCTCCTCCACCAAAACCCACTACCATGTATAAAACTGCAGACCGCAAGGTTTATAAAGAGGATGATAATATCAAGTATACTATCGCTTATAAACAGACACACGGAACCGTGGTTACCGATGCAACTGATATAGACAAATGGAACGATGTGGCTGGCACTGGAAAGCTGAGTATAAGTAAAGATGAAATATCCTATAATAAAAGTAATTCCATGATGGTATACAAATATTCCTATGGCACAAACGGGACCATCGGAGGGACTGCTACGCCTGTTTACTATGGAGAGTTCTCAATCGTGGTTCGCAATAGCGGATCAAAATATGTCGAGCTGCGGTTTAAACAGGACTGGGATCAGATGTATGTGACTTTCTTTAATGATGACAAGCAGGTCGGAGGTGCTCAGGGCTTTACTTACAGCGGGTACCCCGATCCATTTAATTACAAGATAGAACTTGCCGGGGATACTATCCGGCTTTGGGCTGGAGATACTGCGGCCTTGATGCCTAATGTGAGCCAGAGCGGATTCAGTATTCGTTCCGGGTATGCCGGGGTTAAATCCGGTAAAGATACCGGAGCACGTATCAAAGGATGGAACAGTCATCTGGATGCAGGCTTTGATATCAATATTACAGATGCCATTCCGGAGGGAATAAAATTCATTGATGGAAACGGGGAAATCTCAACCGGTGCTCTGGCAGGAACCCGTCTTGATGTAAATAAGGATGATGGGGTTCTTAAATGGACTGTTGTGTCAGGTGATTCTTATTTGTCGTATGGTGATTCGGTGACTCTTACCTGGAATGGTATTTGTGAATCCTGTAACTCTGAAATAATCAACACCGCTTTCACAAACATCATGGGACATAAGAAAAATTCCATCGGAGCGCAGGTCAGGTCTGGATGCCAGGTTAAACCGGGAGACCCGGATCATATAGACATCATTATAGATACAGTGGATATCGATTTGCTGAATGATTCAGAGATCGATACCATTAATATGGATGCAGGTACACTGGAATTCGAAATTTATGCAGTTATCAGGGATTCCATAGGAAATTTTCTTGAGCATGCAACTCTTGCAAAATGGAATAGCCGTGACCCTAATATAGTTGATGTTTCGGTCAATCCCGGGAGTGAGTGGGGTGGTATAGTTACAAAGACTGGCAGTGGAAAAACAGTTATTACAGTAAGTAAAAGCGGGCTGAAGTCTGACTCTGTAGTTATTGTTGCAGAAGCAAAACCTCTGTGGTCGGTAATTACAAATGCGGTAGTGCTGGATAAAAATGGAGATCTCATTCCTGATGAATTATCTATCACACTTACGGATACTTTTCTTACAAATCAAAAGGTGGATAATATTGAGCTTTCTTATAAGGGAGAGTCTGTTATCTTTCCGCTAAATGAGATTGAAATCAAAGGTAAGACCATCAATGTTTCGCTGAAATCATTTAAAGAACCAGATGCATCCCCTCAGGGCAATGTTACTCTGAATATGATTATCGATAACGAGAAAAAGCAAAGTGTAAAGAAAATAACAGATGGAATAGGGGCTGCATTAAAAGAAGCAGTATTGTCTGAAGAGGTAAATGGGAAAAGCGATACGCTGATTCTTAGATTCCCGGAAATAATAAGAGTATCCTCCCTGGAGGGCAAATCGCTTCAACTTATTAGTAAAGAAAAAGGTGATACTGTATATCTTGATATTAAGGTTCTTCCTGGTATAGGGCTGGACACGTTGGTAAAAGTGGTTGTTACCGGAGCAGAAAAACGTCCTCAGCCTGGTGATTTATTAAGGCTTGTGCCTGGTGAAAAGGGGGGCACTGTAGCGGACTATATTGGTAACCTGCCGCATCTTTTGAACCGGGCTGTACCTATCAAGGCTAAACCTCCCCAGATAAACCAGGCATGGTATAAAGATGAGAATGGTGACGGCGTTGTGGAGTCTGTATATCTGAGGTTTTTACGGGAAGTCGATCCAGATGACATTTTATTCTCTCTATACTGGAGTGGTGTCAAACAGCTTGAGAAAATTACATCTGAACATTTCTCTTATAAAAAGGATAGCTTTACCCTGAAAGTCAGTCTCCCGGATTCATTTTTGACTGATGCCGGAGTAAAAACGTCCACCAACATGTCGGCTGCCATATCGTTCAAATCGTATCCCGAGTTGACCCGCAACAGTGTTGTTGTAGACAGTGCAGCACCGGTTATAGAAAGCGCAACCATTATACCGGGTGATTTTACCGATGGTAAAGAAACCAGGGATGTTTTGAGTGTCTACTTCTCTGAAAATGTGGAATTTGACCAGAACAGAAACCCATTTCTCTTTGAAAGAAAACCAGACACCAGATTTCAGTTCGAGGACCTGAAAGTGCTCAATTTCAGAGATAATATGGTTACTTTTACATTCACCGAAATTTCGGGTGTCGAGTACCCGGAAAACGGGGATCTTATCTGGATTAATCCGGATAGAAAGGTAAAAGATGAGAATGGCAGTGAACAGACCAATAGCTCCAATCGCCGTGTCCCACTGGTGGTAAAGAATCCAAAAGGAGTATGGAATGTCAAAATAGGTCCTAATCCTTTTAATCCGGATAGTGTAAAGAGTATCCGCTTTCATGTTGTACAGGAAAGCAGGCATAAAGTAAAGGCTGTGGCAAAGGAAATTTCGGTTAAGATCTATGATGCTATGGGGAGCCTGACTTTTGAGAGTAAAAAGTATACCGAAGAAGACATGGGGTATTCGGTGTTCTGGAACGGATATAACCGGAAAAACAGAAAAGTAGGGAAGGGGAGCTATTTTGCGGTTATAACGGTTGAAGATGAAGGTGGAAAAATGGTATTCAAGAAGATGATTGGTGTAAAAAGGTGAAAAGGTGTAAAGAAGTACCAGGAAAAGCATTATAACGCCTTTTCTTATGGCATTTGGCTGATAATATAAATTGGCAGTACCCAAATTGTAATAAATTGAAGAGTAAGGCTAAAATCACTCTTTTTTGTAAAAAAATAACCAGTGAATAACCAGGAAAGCTGTTTTCCTGGTTTTCGGATGAATCACAAGTAAAAGCAGATTAAATCCTGTTTGATCATGGAGAAAGTTAATGAACAATTATCAGTGTGGAAGGTTATTTCTGATAGTGCTATTTGCCACACAGTTTTCCGTGGCCCAAAAAATACTCAGAATTGCAAAGAATGGAAGTGCTGAATATACCTCAGTTCAGAGTGCAATTGAGAAGGCCGGTCCCGGTGATATTATTCAGATTGAGGACTTATCGGTTTATGAAGAGCAGTTGACTATAGATAGTACCAAATGCGGCCTTGTTTTAAGATCTAAAAACCCTGCTTCTCTTGAGAAACCGATAATTAAATGGCAGGATACAAAAAATCAGTTGCCTAAAAATTATTCTCAATCTCAGCATTCTGATTCTATTAATTACTATAAAAATGGTGCTTTACGGGTATTGCGGGCAGTAGACATCTCCATAAACGGTATCAAAATTGATGGAGGTGGTGCCGCTCCTTTTGAATGGGAAAGTGTTTGGAATAATAAAGAGCCTATTCTCCATGGGAATTCTGCTGTTAATCTCTGGAGTGCCTCAAATGTGGTGATCAAAAATTGTGAAATAACTAATGCATATTTTGGAGTGTATGTTTTTGATGGTAACCAGGGCGGTATTTTCGCTAACTCCAATCCTGCAGATATCCAACCCTGGAGTGATGTTACTCTATCCGGATTTGGAAAAACCGGAAATCATATCATAGAAAACAATAGAATCCATGATAACTCATGGTGAGCCTTCTTTGAGTCTGCCTGGGATCAGGGGTCTATTATACGTTATAATCTATTTTATGAAAATCACCATACAAGTTCAGTCAGTACACTTTTAAGTACCTTTTATCAAGGTCATATTCAACCCGGAGGCGCACTTTTATTCAAAGATGTAATGTTATCTCCGATGGCTATTCACAACAACACATTCTGGCATAACCGTACGTCTATTGCAGGACACTGGCAGCCTGGAGCACACTATCTGGTGTTTAATAACATAGTCGCTCAACCGGATTCTCTTTCCGCAATATTTATGTCAATTGACTCTAAGTTTACAAGTAGAATGCATCACTGCCTTTATGCTGCACAAGATAGGAAGGTTAGTACACGCACTGTGATATACAGTATCGATAGATATGATCCTAATGAAGGTTATATAGATGTAGCATTTGAAGTATCAGGTGTAGACATGGTGCGGGTGATGAATGGGATGGAAAAAGTAGAAATTGAAGGAATGGAAGTGACAGGTCAAATACCCTTGTCTACAGGTACCCTGGATACTACATTTTTTGCAGAATGGGTAATTAAACCTGGAGCTAGAATTACTGATTTTGGTAGCAATTCTACAGTGAGATGGTTCGAGATGAAGTTTCTGTCTACAGACACAAATAGCCCGGATTTTCTGGTTCCAGACTGGGATGATGCAGATGTAAAAAGACTGGTGCTGGATCAGGGTTGGCCACAAGCTGGTATAATTGACGCTGATGGCAGTGTCGCTGATATTGGTGCTATACCCAAAGGGGGGAGAGCTTCCAGTAATATGGTAATTAAAGCCTCTGCTCCGGTCATGGTGGATGGAACAAATGCAAATGTCACCTTTAATCTGCTGGAAATGGAAAAAGAAAAATTTAAGGATGTCAAGATTAAATACCTGAAATGGATTAACAATGTCAATTATAGATTTAATGCATTTGGTAATGATATTCCTGCTGTGCCTGCTTCATCTGTTATCGACGTCAATATTCCGACGGAGACGTTAATTATGGGCACAAACAGCATAAAAATCACTATTCCTCCCAGAAGTGATAATGAGCATTATGCATTTCTGGAAATGATCGTTGAAGGCAAGAATGAAGATGGAAAAACCGAAATTTCCAATGTCGGATTTATTCCATACAGAAAGCTTGATCATCTGTTCGAGGTTAGGGTTCTGGATTATGCTACCGGCAAAATAGATTTAGATGAAGTCAGAGAAGGCGAGCTGGTAAAATTATCGATTACTCCTAAAAATGTAAATGGTGTTCCTTTTGACAGTATGGTGAGTTCATGTGTTCTGACCCTGGGGTCTGGTTTTGTACTTAACTCTTCACAGAATGATACTCTGAAGATACCGGAAGTAAAAGGTACTCTGATAAAGGACTGTTATTTTACAAAGACCCCTTCAAGTGGGTATGATTGTGTTTCAATTGGTGGCATTTATGGAAATGCACCATTTTTTGGTTCATCAAAACTGATAAGAATTTTACCAGATAATACAGATGTGACAGCTTTGAAAAAAATTCCTGTTCCTGAGATAAAAATAAAACTTATAGGGAATAAACTGTTCACTAACTTCAGTAATTCCAATTCAGATGACAAGTTTTCGCTGGAGCTGTTTAATATTATGGGATGCAGGGTCGCTAAGTACTCAAATATAACAGCTTATTCAAAGCAGTTTAATCTAGGTAAGCTTAGTTCCGGACTCTATTATTGTGTGATAAATTTCAGGGGATCGGTGGTGACCTCTGATATTAATCTGGTCAGGTAATGCCATATTCAACCACAATATATTTCAATTGCACGCTTTGCCAGCTTCTGCCTATCGTACCATACATATCAGCCGGACTATCTTTTGATTTTCTTGCAAATTATAAGCAGGAAATAGCGTCCTCTAATGGGAAGTGTTGAGGAGCTGCATTCTTTAACAGATTCGATATTCCAATAAGTTTAACATACGTCCAATTCTTACTGGTGGACTGGAATATAAAATCTCCAGATTTGCAATCCTGGCCGAATATTGCTTTTCATATAACGTTCTTCCTTTCATTGAGAATAAAAAAAATGCCACAACCCAGGGAATCAAATATAAGACATTCGGTCATCTGCTTAGCCTGGGATGTGAAATCTACCTCTGATCTACTCCTTACCATAGAGCAAATTTGCTGAGTCGAAGTTGAAACAATCCTTTGGCTCACCGATCAACCAGGTTTATCTCCACTCAATTCTCCTATTTCACCTGGTGACTGATACCCAAAAACCACATAGAAAAAATTACCTCCTTGCAGGAAAAAAACTCCATTGAAGTCCAGAGCCACTGATGAGACAGGAAAGATTCAGATTATGCCAGGTTTTTCTCAGCTATTCGTAACTGATGAAAACCCAATGTGTTATAAAAGAAAAGAAAATCGTCATCTCCACGATAAGACATTCCACGGTTGTGGCATGGTGGTTGCATATAATGGGACCCGGTAATTGGCGACAGATAATGATTTAGTGGAGGCAAGAGCATGTTAGGTGATGCACTGTTTAAAAAAACCAATCTTTCATTGATTAACCGTACCATGGATGCATCCATGCTCAGAGCAAAAGTGATCTCCAATAACATTGCTAATGTTAACACTCCCGGATATCGCAGGGTGGAAGTCAAATTTGAAGAACAGCTCCGTGAAGCTCTGGATAAGTCCCGTCTTCAGGGAACTCTTACCGATAAGAAACACATGGACATAGGACGAAAAAACCTGGGTGAAGTGAATGCTACTGCATACCATCCTTACGACCCGACACTGGCCAGTGGGGTTAATAATGTGGATATCGATATGGAGATGGCCAAACTGGCGGAAACGCAGCTTACATATAATTACGCTGTGCGCTTCGGGCAGGGGGTTTTTAAAAAATTAAATGCTGCAATACAGGGAAAATCAATACAGGGTTAAAAAAGAGGTAAAAAATGGCTCTTTCAGGTGTACTTTCAGGTTTGGAAATCAGTGCTTCGGGGATGCGTGCCCAGAGGATCCGGCAGAATGCTATTTCATCGAATCTGGCCAATGCCGAGACTACCCGCACCGATACTGGTGGGCCGTATCGCCGGAAGTTTGTGGTATTTACTGCTGATAGTGACAGGAGGGATATCAGGCTGTTAAATAAAGAGGTGGCACTCGCGGGGAACTTGACTCAGGATAACCACTTGAAACTTCCGCCGGAAAATTTTCCCCGTGATGAGCGTTTTTTTGGTAATGGGGTTAATGTGGCGGAGATTCGTGAAGACAGTCGTCCACCCAGAATGGTTTACGACCCTGCTCATCCTGATGCAGATGAAAAGGGATATGTAGCCATGCCCAACATCAATATCATTGAAGAGATGACCGATATGATTGCTGCCACCAGGGCTTATGAAGCAAATGTCACTGCCTTCAATGCAATGAAGGGTATGTATCAGCAGGCACTTTCGTTATAGGAGATAGGATCAGGTGAATACAATTGGAGTTTCCAGAGATGATGCATGGTCTCAGTTTTTGAAGTTAACTCAGGAAGCAAGGGTGCGAAACTCCGGCTTGTCAGCGACTTCTAAAAAGACTGCCGTACCTGGTTCCAGATCAGCATCGATAAAGTCCGACACCATGCCTCTGATTTTAAATGGAGTATCATACAATACAAATAAACCAGATGTGAAAAAGGTGATTCTGGGAGGAAAATTTGACGCCTATGCGTAAGAGTGGTACACTTTACTTTCAGGTCGGTCTGTATGGGGCTTTGCAAAGTTCCTGGGGAGTAGAATTATGAATGAAATCAATTCAATCGGTCCGGTTTCAAATGGCAGCAGGCTTCAGAAGAGTCAGGGCGTTAAAACTGATAAATCAGGCCCTACTTTTAAAGAAACGCTCAATAATTTTCTTAGTGATGTAAATGAAATGCAGCAAAAAGCGGATCAGTCTATTCAAAAGATGGTCTCTGGTGAAATTACAGATGTTCATCAGGTGATGAGTAGTGTGGAGGAAGCCGGTGTCGCTTTCAATATGATGATGGAGATCAGAAACAAGGTGATGGATGCCTATCAGGAAATTATGCGTATTAGGCTGTGATAGCAATAATCCTAAAGAAATGAGCTATGTTTTCAGGAGAGAATCATGTCCGAGTTTTTTAAACAACTGATTGTCCAGTTGTCTGCTATATGGCAGAAATTGACTATACAACAGAAAATAGTGACTACATCGCTGGTGGCATTCACATTACTGGGGATGATCGGGCTTCTGATGTGGTCTCAGACCGGCGGGAAAAAGGATGCCGGTTTCAAAGTACTTTACTCCGACCTGGAAGTTGAAAAAGCGGCTACCATTACCGAGGCTTTGCAGAAAGCGAATTACAAATACAAACTCGAAAATAACGGCAGAACTGTACTGGTGGAAGCCAGGCAGCTTTACGAAATAAGAATGTCGCTTGCCCGGGAAGGGTTACCGGGAAAGTCTGGTCTGGGATACGAACTTTTTGATAAAACCAATTTTGGAATGACCGATTATGTACAGAAGATAAATGCCAGGCGGGCTCTGGAGGGTGAACTTCAGAGAACTATTGAGGGACTGGAAGAGGTAAAGAGTGCCAGAGTTCATATTGTAATTCCAGAACCTACCATTTTTCTGGATACTCAGAAGGAGGCCAAAGCTTCCGTGGTCATAAAGTGTGTTTCAGGTCGTCAATTGGGTAAAGAACAGATCCGCGGTATCACCAATCTGCTCTCATCGAGTGTTGATGGACTGAAACCACAGAATATCTCAGTGGTGGATTACGGGGGAAAACTTCTTAGCAGTCCATTTGGTGATGATGAGACAGCTTTGGCCAGCTCACATAATATGGAGCTTCAGCAGAATGTGGAAAGATATCTGGAAAGTAAATCAAATCAAATACTTACAAATATTCTCGGTCCTTCCAAAGCCTATGTGAAAATCGCATGTGATCTGGATTTTGACAGGGTGGAACGGACCATGGAAAAATATGATCCGGAAAGCAGGGTGGTTCGCTCCGAAGAACGTATAGATGAGACTGTCAAGAATGCACCTGATGGAGATAACCAGAAGGAACGCTCTCTGACTAATTATGAAATTGACAAGACAATGCAGCGGATCGTTCAGGAGGTGGGCAATATAAAACGGATCACCATATCGGTGGCAGTTGATGGCAGATATGAGATGGGGAGTGATAAAAAGGCAACTTTTGTGGCCAGAACTGCTGAGGAGTTGCAGAATATTGAGGATATAGTAAAAAATGCTGTAGGGTATGATCTTACCAGAGGAGATCAGATCACTGTTTCCTCTATTAAATTTGACAACGAGCTTTTAAGAGAAGAGCAGTTAGAGATACAGAATAGTGAGCGTTGGGAAAAATACATGCAGATAGCCAAATATGTACTTGCTTTCTTCATTGCTGCAGGATTCCTGTTGTTCCTTAGATATCTGACCAGAACGGTTGCAGAGGCTATGAACCCACCTGTTCCGGTGCTGGATCAGTTGGGTTTAGAGGAGCCTGTGGTCGAAGATATTCCGGAGGAGCTGAGGAAAAGTTCTGAAATTCTTGAACGTGTGGAGATGTTAACCCGGGAGGAACCGGTAAACATTGCTGCAATTATCCGTCAGTGGCTCTCTGAGCCCGCATCAACGGGTAAAAAGAAAAAATAAGTGTCTTGAAATGGAGTGCCTGAAGAGGTATAATATCTCTTAATTCAATTGGTTATTTCAGGTTTAATTTGAAATAAACGGTTTGACTATTTGCTTTTGTTAAACTGAAAGACACTGGTTTATTCGTATTAATAATTTAATCCGGAAAAATTATGGCAACTCCTTTAAAAAAAGATAGAGACAAGACTGGCTTTTACCGGGAAGAATATGATAAAACAGCTAAGCCCCGTGCGGTTGATACATCCGCGCTTTCCGGTCCAACCAAAGCAGCCATAGTGATGGTAGCACTTGGTTCCGATGCATCTTCACAGATATTCAAGAACCTGGAAGAAACGGATGTGGAGAGATTGTCAACTGAAATCGCCCGTCTTCAGAATGTTTCCCCTAATGTGCGTGAAGCGGTTCTGGAGGAGTTTCACAATCTGGCGATGGCTCATCAATATGTAACCCAGGGAGGCTTGGAATACGCCCGGGAGATTCTGGAGACTGCCCTGGGGCCCAGAAAAGCCAAAGAGATTCTGGAGAAGGTTCAGCAGACCATACGTACTACCGGGTTCAATCTGCTGGAAAATGTGGATCCAAAGCAGATTGTAAATTTCATTCAGAAAGAGCATCCTCAGACTATTGCTTTACTTCTGGCGCATATGGAACCTAAAAATGCTGCTCCTATAGTTTCTGCCTTACCACAGGAGCTGCAGGTCGATGTGGCTACCCGTATCGCCACTATGGAAAGTATATCTCCCGAAACGCTGGATCAGGTTGAAGAAGTGCTGGTAAGTCAGATCAAATCACTTTTTGGTGGTGATGTTTCTGAGATTGGCGGAGTGAAAGCGGTTGCTGAGATGTTAAACAGTGTGGATCGTGGAGCAGAGAAAAATATTCTGGGTAATCTGGAAAGGGAGAATCCGGAATTGGCAACAGAGATAAAGAATCTGATGTTTGTATTCGAGGATGTGATGCTTCTGGACGACCGTTCGATGCAGCGGGTGCTCAAGGAAGTGGACACCAAAGATTTGTCAACTGCACTCAAAGGTGCATCAGAGGAACTGCAGGAGAAATTCTTCCGCAACATGTCCTCCAGAGCTGCGGAGATGATCCGGGAGGATATGGAATATATGGGACCGATCCGTTTGAAGGATGTGGAAGAGGTTCAGCAGAGAATTGTGGATGTGGTGCGTCGTCTGGAAGAGGATGGCGAGATTATCATAAGCGGACGCGGTGGAGAGGACGACATTGTCGTCTAAGAGGATTTCCCGGATTATGAGCACCCCATCTTCTTCTTCAGAAAACACTGCTTCACTTATTGATAAGCTTCTGGAAGCAAAGGATCCTGCAACTGTAGGGCTCAGAAGAATTATCCGTAAAAAAATGGAGGATATTAACGACTTTCCTCTTAAGAAAGTCCAGTTTGAAGAATTTGACACTCATGGTAACAGAAAAAGGATTCTGAGTGAAGAAGAAAGGAGAATTCTTGAGTTGGAAAAGCAGGTCAGTCAATTTGATCTGCACCTGAAAAAACTTCAGCAGGAATCCGCCAAAGCTGCAGAGGAGGCTTTTAACCGGGGTAAAGCCGAAGGTATCAGACTGGGAACGGAAAAAGGAAATTCAGATGCTTCTGCGGTTTACAAAAAGAACGTTGCTGAAATTCAGAAAAATGTCGCCTCCTGTCTGAAAAAAATGGAGGATTCCAAAAGAGAAATCTTCAGCCATTCTGATCACATCGTTTTAAAACTGTGCATGGAAATTGCCAAAAAAATTATTGCTTCAGAAATCTCCACCCGCCAGGACATTATCCTCAACGTAACCAGAAAAGCTCTCTGCTATATAGCAGAACGTGAAAAACTGCTGATACGGGTGGCTCCTGATGATTTCAAGGTTCTAAATGATAACAGGGATTTTTGGGAACCGGTAAGCGAAAAGCTGAAGGACATAGTCATTGAACCGGATGAGAGAGTCACCAGGGGTGGTTGTATTATAGAATCCAACAATGGTACTGTTGATGCCAGAATCGGAGTACAGGTGGATGAGATAACAGATCTGGTCGAGAAAATGTGGACCGATAATCATTTACAGGAAAATAATGTTCAACCTGAAACCTGATTTGACAATTATTTATGGAACCAGCCGACAGATTTCAATCGTATTTACAAGCAATATCCAGTGCCGAGCCAGTGAGAGTTCATGGTAAAGTCGCTGAACTGATTGGTTTAACTATTGAGTCTACGGGACCTTACGCCTCGGTTGGTGATGTCTGTACCATAGAGAAAAACGGAGTTGTAGCAGGCAAGGCGGAGGTGGTGGGGTTTAAAAAAGACCGTACTCTTCTTATGCCGCTCGGTCCGGTGGAAGGAATTCATCCCGGCCTTTCTGTTGTGGGTACTAAACGTCCACTGATGGTCGCAGTAGGACCCCAGATGATGGGACGGGTACTCGATGGCCTGGGTAATCCTCTGGATGGTAAAGGAACACTGAATACAAAGAGTGTGAGATCCATTTTCTCCACCGTTCCAAATCCTCTTACCCGTAAAAGAATTTCAGAACCCTTCGAAACCGGTATAAGAACTGTTGATTCCCTTATTACTATAGGTAAAGGTCAGCGGATGGGGATATTTGCCGGTAGTGGTGTGGGAAAAAGTGTTTTGATGGGCATGATGGCCAGAAATTGCAGATCAGATGTGTCGGTGATCGCTTTAATTGGGGAGCGGGGACGTGAAGTAAGGGAATTTATTGAACGGGATCTTGGTGCCGAAGGGCTCAAGCGATCCGTGGTGGTAGTAGCTACATCCGATCAACCAGCATTGATCAGGCTTAAAGGCGCTATGGTAGCTGCATCTATTGCAGAATATTTTCGTGATCAGGGAAAAGATGTACTCTTTATGGTGGATTCGGTAACCAGGCTTGCGCTTGCTCAAAGGGAAATCGGCCTGGCTATCGGTGAGCCTCCAGCTACCAGAGGTTTTACTCCTTCGGTTTTCTCCATGCTTCCTCAGTTTCTGGAGAGAGCGGGAACCTCGGATAATGGGTCAATTACGGGTTTGTTTACGGTGCTGGTGGAGGGAGACGATATGGATGAGCCTATTGCTGATGCAGCGCGCAGCATTTTGGACGGACATATAGTGCTTTCTCGCAGACTGGCCCACAAAAACCATTTTCCGGCAATCGATGTGTTGGAGAGCATCTCCCGGTGTATGGCTGATGTTGTTGACAATGAGCATCTCAGTATTGCAGGTACACTCAAGGATTATATGGCTGCCTATCGGGAAAACGAGGAACTTATTAATATCGGGGCCTATGCTCCGGGGAGCAGTGAAAAAGTGGACTCTGCGATAAAGCTGCATGAGCCCCTTAATAAATTCCTGAGACAGAATCGTAATGAAAAAAATACATTTGAAGAAAGTCTTGGCAAATTGAAAGATCTGGCAAAACAGGTTGGAATTAACTGATGAAAAAGTTCAGATTCGCACTGGAGCCTGTACTTTCACTCAGAGAAAGAAAAGAGGAGCAGATCAAGCTGCAGTACGCAGCCAAAATCGGGCAGATTGTGGAGACTCAGAAGACCCGGGCTGAAATTGTCAAAGAGCTTCAGAATATGCAGGAGTCGGAAAAGCAAAGCCGGGCAGATGCAAAAAATATCACCATGCTGCGATATTCCGTATCCTACCGGTTCAAATTGAAAAACGACCTGCTCAATATCAGCCGTAAAATAGATGATATGAATGCAGAAGCCTTTAAAATTCAGAAACTGTTGATTCAGGCGTCAAAGGATCGCCGTGCTATTGAATTGATAAAGGAGCGTCAGATAAAGCAATGGAAAAAAGAGTACCGGCTCAATGAGCAGGGGATTATCGATGATATCTCACAGCAGGGCTTTATTCGTAAATCGAAACCTGAAGCTTAAAAAGCTGAAGGAATTTCTGGCTGCTTTAATCATTTTTTCAGCCGGTTTCACCGTGTATGGTGCAAAGCAGGTCTTTGATGATTTTTCTGTATTGAATGACAGCTCTAAAATCGCATTTACAACCGGCGGTTCTTTTTTTCTTAACGACCAATATTATCAATTAGTCAAGGTGTATGGAGATACCATCAGGAATTCCTCTACCATATCCAGCTGTCCTGATGTGGTCTCATTGTCAAATGACACCTTTCAGTTTGTCTATGTTGCAAATCCAGGGAAGGCTTTGTTCAAAAGTACCGTCAGACTTACTTCATCCGGTGTTAATTTTGATAATTTCCCCCAGAAAATTTATAACACCGATCATTCCAACACTTCTTTTCTTCATGCCACCAAAGGGAACAACGGTGTAACAATATCATACGTTCAGAACAGCGCTTATGCCGCTTTGCTGACAGTCGAAAATGGCTCCACTCGCCTGAAAATTGACAGTTCCAGTGTATATGACTATGTTGCCTCCTCACAATGCCACTTTTCGGGGGACACATTCCTGATCGCCAACAGCATTGACGCCAATGAGTTAAGACTTCGTAAAATCCACTCTCTCAACCAGAATATCTCCATAATAGCTGATGTGGAAATCGAGAAGGATACGGTTGCCAACAGAAGACATCTGACCAACTGTGCAGTGGGTTATGATAATAATGACCTGATACTTGTGGTATGGAGCCGTGGCCCCCCAACTTCCCCCAGACTGTTGTACTATAAATTTTTCAACCGGGCATTGATAAGCAGCGCAACCGGAACCCTGGACAGTGTTATCTGTGACAGTTCCTTTTATCACTATGATGATGTGATTGTGCGTTCATATGGTCAGGGAAAGTTCGTGGTGGTTTTCTGGAATTCTTCCGGAGTGAGCATGTGTAAACTATCATTCAACGGAACCACAGTTGAGAAAAACTACAGCCGGATTTTTACTAAAAGTGGTTTGAAACACTGTACCGCTGCCCTTAATAATAACACCATGGCTATTGTGGTAAACGGAGATCTGGATGGAGATAACAGGGCTGGTATAGAGGGAGAGATATTTGATTTTAATAACGGAACATTGAGCAATGGGAAAAGGTTGCGTTTTTCAGACACCAGTTCCGCAACTGCCAAGATCATAGACCAGAACAGTACTGCCATAAATTGCGCTTTAGATGACAAAGGAAACATTGCTGTAACCTGGAGAGATTCTGCTATGGTTCAGGGATGTATCTTTGCCAACAGGGGAGTAAAATATCAACAAGGTTACTGGGTATCCCAAATCCAGTCATTTTCTGATTCAGCAAATGATTCGATTCGGATTTATCCTGTGGAGGTATTCAAGAGCAACTGGAATCAGAATAACTGGTTTCTGCAGGATTCTATCCGTTTTGGAAATACCGTTGCCCAATGCAATAGCGCACCATGGAGATCTTTTTCCAGTGATACTATACTTACTACAAGCAGGTTTTTTCAGCTCCAGCTTACATTAAACCGTAAAGCCGGCAGAGATTCTCTTCTGACTCCGCTTATCGATTCTGCTGTCACCAGATGGAATGTGAAGCCCAGATTCAGGAATATCGACTCAATCAGAACCGGTTCAAGTACTGTTAATACAGTTACATTTGGCGATACAATACATTTACTATCAAGAAGTGATACTGCCAGGGTATTTCTGAGTGTATATGATTCTGATAAGTCTGATACTATTAAAGTCCGGGGAAGCGGGCCTGTGGAATCAACGACAAAAACAGTTACGGGCGGACCAGTATATAAGACCTCCATTAAAGTTCTGCCCATAGCTAAAACCGATACAGTTGCAATCTGTAACTATTCTGCATATGACGCAAAGAACTGGTATGCATCACCTGTTAACCTGAAAATAAAAACCAGAAATTCGATTCCGGAATTGAGTTCTGCTATAATTTTCAAGGATGGTACAGATACCTTGAGGTTGCCTTCCTCACAGACAGTTGTTCTTCAGCAAAATGATTCGATCGATATCATCTACTCTGTTTCAGATACCAATGATCCGGTCTCGTGTAAAGCATATTTAAGCCGCCTGGCTAATGGACAATTCACAGTTATGGATTCAGTTACCGGCAGTATTACAAAAAGTTACAGATTGAAAGCGGCAGATATTGCATCTGTGGATACACTGATCATTAGAATTACCGGAAAGGATGTGGATACCTCGGTTCATTTATTTGCCAGAATAATCATCAACCATTCACCAGTTATCCGTTATTGCAGAATCGATACTGATACCTTTTATCAGGGAGACACTGTACGAGTCGCGCTGCAGAAGGAAAACATAATCAGTGTAGTTGTAAATGATACCGATTGTTTTTTCTGGGATTCTCTGATTTTTCGCTTTAAAGTAAGAAATCAGCAACAAACTATCAATTCAAAATCAGTGGAAACTCAATATTCATACACTCCCTGGAGATCAGATAGCACAATGAAGATCATTGTTTCCGATAAGTTTGGAAAGAGTGACAGCATCAGCTTTTTTATCAAGTTTCCCTGGCTTGAGGACGATACTTCTGTAAATGATTCATACAGGAATGCGCTAAACCAACTCTCAATTGGTCCATCTCTGGTTATTGGGAGCGGTGTGGGTGATACCTTGAGGTTGCCTTTTCTGAACAGTGGCAACGATTCGATGTATTTTACAGGGATAGAATTTAAAAATGAAAGCAGGAAATGGCTTTCTGTTTCCATCACTCAGGATAACGGTTACGCTGTTTTTACCTCTGAAAACTGTAACAGTTTTAAACCTGTGAGTTTAATGCCGGATTCCACCATGTGGCTGGCATTTCAGTTTAATGCTACACAAATGCAGGGAGATGGTTTGATAAGTGATACTCTGGTACTTCATACCAGCGATCCATCTCATCCCCGGATTATAGTTCCCGTAAAAATGGAATATAATGATTTACCAAGGATAATAAGTGTGAATCCATGGTTTCCATCCGATATTCCGTATTCAGGACTTGCAAAAAAAAGAATCTACAAGCCTTACTGGTTTCCCCCACATGCTTCTTTTTCAATATCGTTCTCTGAACCGGTGGATTCTTTATCTGCTATAAAAGGTATAAAGGTTTACAGTATTCTCGATTCCATGTTTACCGGAAAAGCGCAGATGATCGATCTGCATTATCTCTGGAGCCAGAATTACACAAAGGTGGATATCAGACCCTCTTACAAAAACAGAAGCCCTGGATTTAACGTTTTACCTCCTGATGGGCTTTTTATACCGACAGATTCACTGGCTTTGGTAATTTCAACTGAGCTGACCGATCGGGCAAACACACCCGGAGGGCCTAACCGGCTGGATTACAATACCGATTTCAGACGTGACACTACGGGCGATACTACTTTTAATATGAAAGTTGACAGTATTACTTTCAGTCTGCTCTCAGTGGCACCCGCACCAGCAGACACCTCGATTGGCACCAGGCCTGAGATAACTCTTCTGTTTAATGCACCTGTATATGCAGCATCTGTGGATACTTCCCGTAAAAACAATAGTTCTCTATTGGTTTATTCAAAGTTTAACAATGGTGCTCCTCTGGATTTTGATTCCATATCAATAGACAGTTGCAAGGTAAGTTTCAGAATCAGCCGTTTCCTGTTTTTTGGGGACAGTCTATGGTGCCGTTTCAGAGATAAATCAATAAGGGACATGATGGGATTTCCTTCGGATAATAATGATGATGGAATTGCAGTTTCTCTTTTTGACACCACTTCAACACAGGATGATGTGTCATGGAGCTATAAGGTCAGAAATGTACATATAATCTCAGTTACTCCGGATAATGGTAAAAAAATTAAGGATGTTTCTTCTGCCATTAAGATTGTTTTTTCGGACTCCCTGCCAGATGGAGTAATTGATATGAGTCTTGATAATAACAAAAGTTTGTATGTAAAATCCAGATTCAGTGATGATGGAATTTCATTCAAGAATATTGAGATGGCTTCAGATCACAGAAGCATAACTTTTCAGCCGGATGTTAAATTTTTCAGTAATGACAGTATTTACTGTGCTTTTACCGGATTTACAAAAAATTATCTCTACTCAAATGTTTCCAATATTGCTTCCGGAAACGATGCAATTGAAGCCAGAAGCTGGCATTTTTTTACTGGAGATATTGGTTTTTATACTTATCCCAATCCTTATAAACCCGGAAAAAACCGTCAACACTGCAGTGAAAGGGGGCCTTGCGGGATATGGTTCAAAAATCTGCATGTGTTAAAAAAGGATATTACTGATGTGAAAGTCCGGATATTCTCCATTAATGCTCACCCGGTTTTTGATTCAGAGAAGGCTGGTGCCAGAATTCATTTTGATGTAACTGAGGATAAAAGAAAACCGGAGTGGCTCTGGGATACCAGAAATCAGGCTGGTGAGCTGGTTGGTTCAGGGCTTTATTTTTATGTGATATATGATCTGCAGGGAAGTGTATTAATTAAGGGGAAAGTAATTATTGTGCGTTAAAATGATGCCTTGTCCCGTTCACTAAGGAAAAACGGGGTATTATCCTCATTGCCTCTGCAATCAACTTCATTTTTGATAGCTACAAACTCATCTATATTCTCCAGAAACACATCTGTGATGCATGGGTCAAATTGCCTTTCTCTTTCTCTGCGGATGATTTTGCAGGTTACATCCAGCGGATAGGGTGATTTATAAGGTCTGCTGGTGGTAAGGGCATCAAAAGTGTCGGCTAAGGAGACTATCCGGGCAGCCAGGGGTATTTGTTCTTTCTTAAGGCCCTGAGGGTAACCGTTTCCATTCCAGTGCTCATGGTGGGAAAGGGCGATAGTGTAGGCCATTTGTAAAATAGCGGATTTGGAATTGTCCAGTATTGCAGCACCTATGGTGGTATGGGTTTTAATGATGGAAAATTCATTTTCATTTAAGATTCCCTTTTTAAGTATGATATGATCGGGTATACCGATTTTTCCTACGTCATGCATGGGGGCGGCCAGTGAAATGTTGCCACTCTCGGTGGAGGAGAGGTTAAGTTTCTGTGCCAGTAACGAACTGTACCGGCTTATCCTTGATATATGATATCCTGTGTCCTTGTCCTTGTATTCAGAGGCAAGAACAAGCCGGAAAATAGTGTCCCGGTAGGCCTCCTGCAGTTCGTTATGTGCAGATTTCAGGCTGGAGAAGGTTATTCTTAAATCCGAGGCATATTTAACCAACTGTCTGTTGGTATCTGCCAGCTGTTTGCGTTTCCGTTTTGAGTGCTGGTAGATGTTACTCAGTTCGCGGGCGTACATCTGAGATTGCGATGAGGTGATCTGAAGTTCATTTTGTAAAAGGAAAACCTTTTGCTGCTCCTTAAGATACAGCTGATAAAAGTCAGTAGTGACTTCTACAGGATCAGGATCGGTCAGGGCCATTTTTAATTCATCCCTAAATATTGGTCAATTTTCTCCAGTAGATCCAACGGACTGAACGGTTTGTAAACAAAATCAACTGCTCCGGCAGCAAGTCCCTCGTCTTTCCGGTCCTGTTCAGAACCGGTGAGGATAATAATCTGGCAACCGCTTGAGTCTTCAGAATTTTTTATGTGTGAAATTGCATCGATGCCATCGATCTGCCCCGGCATAATAACATCCATGATTATCAGGTCCGGTTTATATTTTCTTGCTGATTCGATTGCTTTTGCACCACTGGAAGCTTCATATACCTTAAAAAGATCGGCATCCAGAGTCGTTTTGACAATTTCCCGTATTTCCTTACTGTCATCTACAATCAATATTATTTTTTTCATATCTGAAGCCCTTTTGAGCAACTGAATCATTGGATTCACTCCCATAATTATACAACTCTGAACATTTCAGATTATCATTCAGAACCGTTTTTTTCAAGATTTTTAGGCTTTTTTCAAAATAAGGAAATTGATTTTATTTCTGAAAAATTATGGTAAGATGAGTTAGTGCATTGATTCAAATGTATTTTATAGGAAAAATATAAAGGAGTTTTCAGTGTCAGATATTGCTGAGTTTGCCCGTAATATTCATGAAAAAGAAGCACAAAAATACAATCGTAAGTTAATTCCGTTACCATTCACCTCTAAATCGGAAAAAATTGGTGATATCAGAGCAGTGATTTGTGATGTTTATGGAACGTTGGTTAATTACTGGAAACCTGGATTTCAGAATGCTGACGCCAGAGCACAAACCCTGTCAACTGCATTTAGAACCGTTGCAGATCGTTTCGGGATGACTGACGTTTTAAGGTCCATAAACGAAGCAGAGCCACCGGAAAAGACCCTGAGTGATTTCTATCACGGACTTTTAGCACTTCAGCATGAAAAAATGGCTCAGAAAGGGGTATCATTTCCAGAGGTTAAGATCGAGCAGATTTGGGGTATTATTGTCATGCTCCTGAAACGCAGAGGGTATGAACCGCAACAATTCTTTGACGCTCCCGAAAGTGACATTCCCAGATATCTGGCATTCAGCTATAATTTCTATTCTCTTGGAAGGCAGCTTTTTGATGGTGTTGTGGACGCACTGGCAAAACTCAAAGAGAACAACATAGTTTTGGGTATTCTGTCAAATGCTCAGTTTTACACTCCGATTGACCTCACATTACTTATCCGTGAGCAAAGTAATGGAAAATATGATGATTTTAATGAGCTTTTTGATCCTGATCTGACGTTTTTCTCTTTTGAATACGGTGTTGCAAAACCAAATCAGATTCTGTTCAGAAAGCTTTTCGATGCTCTTTACGAATATCAGATTCTTCCATCCCAGACGGTCCTGGTGGGTAATGATCTTTTATTGGATATTCAGCCGGCGATTGAGGCCGGGATGAAAACTGCTTTTTTCACTGGTGATCGTGATGGCGCTTTTGTTCATGATTTATCAGAAAAGGTTATTCCTGATATTTCATTTCAAAGCTGGGATGAGTTTCCGTCTAAGGTCTCTTTTTATGCTGAGGAGAAATCATGAATTTTAAAAAATATTGGCTGATTTTTTTTATTTCACTGTTTTTCAGAGCTGATGCTGCGGAGCTGGAGTTTGAACTTGATCTCTCCGATGAAAATGCACTTCCTTCTGCCATTACTAAGGCAATTAGTGCTGCGTATGATTTAAATGTGGAAGGATTGAAAGCTCTGGAACACAAGGAATACGAAAAAGCCCTGAATTTCTTCGATCAGGCCCTGGCTAAGTATCCTGAATACAATGATGCCATTAACAATCGTGGCGTTGTTTACTTCAGAAAGGGAAACATCTCTGAAGCTCAGAGTATCTGGGAAAGCCTGGCAGCTAAAGACCCTCAGTATGCACTAGCCTCCTATAATCTTGGACTGGTCTATCTTCACGAACGCCAACTTGAGCCAGCCCGTAGATTCATGGAAAGGGCTTTAAGGGCTGATGACAAGCTGGTGGAAGCTCATGCCAGACTGGGAATGATTCTTTTGCAGCTGGGCTCAAAAGAGAAAGCAATGGAGAGTTTGAAGAAAGCTTACAGGATAAACCCTGAGAATCATGATGCATGGAATTTCCTGGCACTGGGACTTATAACCACCGGGGACACTTCTGCAGCAATCAATATTCTAAGTAAAAAGGTGGATAAGCAGGATGCCCTTACCACGCTGGGTAAAATAGAAGGGATAAGAAGAAATTATCAGAAGGCCGCCGATTATCTTTATAGAGCTGTAAATAAGGGGGCAGATCCCTCAGTGATGGTTGATCTGGCTTCGGTACTGGTAGATAATAATAAAAGTAAAGATGCTCTTTCTGTTCTCTCCAGATACTTTTCACTAAAAATCTCTCATTCTGCTGATTCCTGGCTGCTTGCAGGCTTAGCTGCTAAAAACATCGGAGATTTGAACGCGGCAAAAAAATATTTCGAAGATGGTGCCGCAAAATATCCTGATGACCCGATTATCAGGTACAATCTGGGGCAACTCTACTTTCACAGCAAGCAGTTTGAGCTGGCTGAGAAGACCTGGGATGGGCTTAATGACTCGATTCAGGACCCGTCTCTGCTTTATTTGCGGGCATTAAACGCCAGAAAATTAAAGCAGCTGGATTTGGCAGAACGATTGATTAAACAGGCTTTGGAGATGGATTCCCGTGCCGAATTCCATGACCTGCTGGGAGTGATTTTCCACTATAAGAACGATGATAAGAGCGCTGAAGAACAGTTTAAAAAAGCCTTAAAAATCAATCCTGAACTTCGCAGTGCGCAGCTTAATCTGGCACTGTGCAGCAAAAAAGATGAGAATCTGGATGCAGTTGTCAAAGATATTCAGAAAAAACTTGCTTCCTGTGAGAAAGACTCCTGTCTGGAGCTTAATTTCCAGCTTTCACTTATCTATTACCATCAGAAATCAATTGATAAAGCTATACAGACTCTGGGTGCCATTAAAGAGGAAGACAGGGATGAACGGATCTTCAGGCATCTTGCTATGTTTTACAAAGAAAATCACCAGTGGGATAAGGCAATTCAAACTCTCGAAACAGCATCAAAAAAACTCTATCTGGAACCCCATACTGAATATGAACTGGCTGAAACATATCTGCTTGCCGGATATTACACTAAAGCTGCAGACGCATTGAATGCTTTACTTCCCAAATGGAGGGAAAACCCCTGGAGGTTGCATTATCAGATTGGATATGCCTATCTGGAGTCCAACGAACTGCAAAAAGCTAAGAAAAGCTTTGAGCTTAGTATTAAAAGTAAGTCCAATGTGGCTGCACAGGGGCTTTTAGCCTTTGTGTTGAACCGCCAGGGTAATGTCAGGGAAGCTCGCGTCCTTTGGGAAAAAAATCTCCAGAATGATCCTTCAAACCCAACTATATGGATAAATATGGGATTATCACTGGAAAAGGAGGGCAATTACAGCGGTGCACTGGAACATTACAAAAAAGCTGCGATGCTTAAAAGCGATGACAAGGAACTGCAGATCAATATCGGAAACGCCTATGCCGGGTTGGAAATGCATACCGAAGCCCTCAACGCTTACAATCAGGCTCTTTCTTCGGCAAAACGGGAACTCGCAGCTTACAATATCTTCTTAATTGCACGTAAGAAAAAGGATCGCGACAGGGCAGAAAAAATGGCAAAACTGCTTCAGCAGGAATTTGCACTTTCCTCACATACAAAAAGAGTTGATGCAGAGATGGCGTTGTGGAATGGTGATACAACCAGAGCTATCTCCATTTTTGAGAATCTGAAGGATCAGGATGCTGATGACTGGTTGCTACTTGCAGCTATCTACGCTGCGAAAGCAAACAGTGAAAAAACCTCAGCTTATCTGGCCAAAATTCCTAAAGAAAAGCATTATGAGAAGGCTGTCAATTCCATTCAGGCTGAACTGGCCTTTAAAAAGGGTGATTATCAGCAGGCACTTACTTTTTTAAAGTCATCATCAGATACCAGCTTTGCAGCTAAGTATAATATTGCTATAGTGGCTTATAATGCCGGACAATTTATGGAAGCTTTAAATATTGCAGAAAAACTGCTCAAAATCGCTAATGGCAAAGACAGGGCTGACTGCTGCCGTCTTGCCGGAAATGCTGCTTTTGCCCTGAAAAAATGGGATGCCGCGCGACAATGGTATATGCAATTATCAAGCATGGAGGCAAATAGTGCAATTGTGCAGTATAACCTGGCAGTTGCTTTTTACAATCTCAACGATATTCAAAATGCATGGAAATACTATCAAAAGGCCCAAAAACTCGACCCCTCTATTAAAAATAAAGATATCGAGTCAAAGTATCATTCCATAAACGCACCGGCCGGAGATTCCATAACTGTTCTGGACTCGGTTGATATCTGGTACAATATGGCTGTTGATTTACAGAACTCCGGGAAAGATTCAGCTGCAGAAAAGTTATATCTGAAAATTGTGGCTAAAGAGAAATATCACAGTAAATCCTGGAATAACCTTGGAGCTTTGTATGGGGCCAGAGGTGATATAGAAAATGCGGAAAAGGCTTATTTTAAAGCTGTTGAAAAAAAACATGATATTCCCGAGACTTATGCCAACCTGGTCAATCTGTATATAGAACTTGAGGAATTTGTCAAAGCCAGACAATGGATAATCAAAGGGTTAGGGCACAATCCGGGTAATGAGATGCTGACTGCACTCAGAGAAAGGCTCATTGAGGCAGAAAAGCAAGCCAAGAACCGCAAATAAAACGCTGAGAGATTAATCCGGGCACGGGAGCTGGATTATCCAGCATGGGGACAGCATCCTCCGGATGCACATGAGGCAGCACTGGAGCATTGTGTCTGGCACGCTGAATTGCAGCTGCTTTTTCCCATGGATATTGCTCCTATCGCAGACATCAACTTTTCTGTATTCTTGAACCCGCACTTGGGGCAGGCAATAGAAACATTACGATCTCCAGTTACCAGCTCTTCAAATACATTCTGACATTCAGGGCAACGGTACTCAAAAATTGGCATAAAAAATCTCCAGAAAATTTTGTTTTCAGATATAAAGATCCAGATTTTGTGATATTAAGATGGAAATTCGTTTATCCCATCTTAATATTTTTTTTCTCAACTTCTACTTTATTCCGGTATTGGAACAGATAAATCCAGCCGGGTATCTTCCAGTTTCTTAATAATTTCCTGGGCACCCTGCAGAGCCGGATTTTTAGCAGTTTTCTGGTTGAGAAAGTAAAGAGTCCTGCTGATCTCATCAGCTGGATTGGCGGATGCAATGAGTTTATCGGTGAATTCATTTGCCTTGGATATTTTACCGGTCAACACACAGGCGGTAATGGTGTAACTCAGAACCCACAATTCATTAGAGTCGATTTCCAGTACCCGTTGACCCGACTCTACCGCTTGATCATATTGGCCGGCACTGAAATAGGAGACGCAGAGATTCTCCTGTGCAGTCAGATGATCAGGTTTTAGTTTTACTACTTTGCTGAAGGATTCTATGGCGTCTGTATGGTGTCCCCACACTGAGTAGGCCAGACCCAGATTTAGGTGTGCATCAATGTTTTCCGGCGAAAGTTTTGTGACCTTCCTGTAAGCCTGGATAGCTTCACCATAATGCTCCTGGGCATGAAAAGCAGCAGCAAGGCTGTACCAGATTTCTGAACGGTCTTCACTTATGCTGGTTGCCTGACAATAAGCTCTTATGGCATTGTCCAGTTCGTTTCTGGCATGAAATACTAAACCCATATTGTACCAGGCGGTACTGTTTTCCGGCCATCTTCTAACAGTTTCAGAGTATACTTCTATTGCTTTATCATAGTTATTGAGGGCGTGATAGGCTAAAGCCATGTTAAACCAGGCATCGGATGAGTCAGGGTTAATTTCAGTGACTTTAATGTAGTAGTTAATAGCATCTTCATAATTCCCCAGAGCATGACAGGTGAGTGCCAGAAATAAAAGTGAGTCGCAGTGATCCCCCTGAAGTCTGGCTGCAGTATCAAGCGAGCCCAGAGCTTCCTGATAATCTGCCAGGTAATAATGGCATACACCTTTATTATAATTGGAAAGAAAGTGATCCGGGAGCAATTCAAGGGATCTGATAAAAGCGTTGATAGCTTCCTGGAATTGCCCAAGTAATTGAAGGCAATGGCCAAGATTATACCAGGCCTCCTGTCTGGAAGGTGCGAGGCTGGTTGTTTGCTGAAAAGACTTGACAGCATCGAAATAATTGTCTACAGCTGAATAGGAGAGGCCCATATTAAACCAGATATCAGGGTCAGTACTCCATAATTCTGCTGCTTTTGTAAATGATTCCAAAGCCTGGGGATGCTTGGAGCATTTGGCAAAGGCTAACCCTCTTTTATACCAGGCATCGTGAGAGGTGGGGGAAAATTCGACTGTTTTACTGAAGGAGGAGGCAGCTTCTTCATACTGACTCAAGGTCATGTGAATACGACCTTTCTGAAACCAGCATTCCGGGTTTGAAGGTTCCTGGGTTATTGCATTCTCAAATGCCTCCAAAGCATCATCATACTGCTCTTTGACTCTGTAGGCCAGCCCAAGATTGAACCAGGTTCCTTCCTGAGCAGGGTTGATACTTACAGCTTTTTTAAATGAGTCAATAGCTTCCTCATACATACTTTGGGCATAGAAATTATTACCCAGATTCACCCAGACAGAGGCATCATCAGGTGAAATCTCTGATGCTCTGGTATAGGCAGAGTTTGCTTCAGAAAAATTTCCCAGTGCTGTGAAAGCATGGCCGATGGTCACCCAGGGTAGGGTAGAATCCTCTTTTAAGGCGATTGATTTTCTTGCTGAATCGATGGCTTTCTGGTTCTGTTCGGCGGCAAACCAGGCAGAGGCAACCTGATTCCAGAGATCTGCATCTTTTTCGTTAAGCGTTGCAGCCTGCTCAAAAGCTTCTGCCGCATCTTTATGTTTACCGGTTTTGCTGAACTCATTTCCCAGGGCCCGATGTGCTTCGATTAAATCCGGCTTTATGGAAATGGCATTTTGAAAGGCAGAAATTGCCTGGTCACAGTTTTCCAGAATAGAATTGAGTTGCCCGATTCTGTACCATGCATCAACATTGCCCGGTTCCAGTGCAACCACTTTCTGGAATGTTTTAACCGCTTCCGGATTGTTTCCGGTTTTCTGTAGTGATAATCCCATGTTGTAGCAAATTTCGCTGCTTTCCGGTCCTTTGTCTATCGCTTTTACAAATGAATTTACAGCCTGTTCGTGATTGCTGATTGCAGCATAACAAAGTCCCAGATTATACCAGGTGTCCTGGAAATCGGGATTGATTGAAGTTGATTTGGAAAATGCTGCTATTGCATTCTGATGATCCCCGGTCTTAAGGCAAGCCATTCCCAGATCAAACCAGGGCAGGTAGTTATCCGGGCAGATGGAAACTGCATGATTAAGTGATTCTATTGCTTTCTGATATTCATTGTATGATGAAAACTCGTCGGCTATCTGAATATAATCCTCATACAGAATTTCGCGCGGAGATGTGGAGTCCATTAAAGATAGTGATTTATCCAGAAATGTTTGTGCACCAGAGAAATCATTTTGCCGGATAAGAAGTTCGGCTTTTTTGTGAAACAGCAGAGCCTGTTGAAAATCATTCATTGTTTCCATGCTGTTTTCCAGAAAGTCTATGACTGCATTTTCACCAGGTTGAACCGGGGCTTTGCTGCTTACCAGTGATTGATCAGCAAGAATAATTCCGTTGTAAAGGATATCGAGACAATCGGTGCATTGCCCAGGCAAAACAGCTCTGAACTCGTCAATATGCCAGAACAGCTGGGTTGCAAAATTGACATTGAAGTGAATGAGCTCAAGGAATGTACCTGATAAAGAGTTGAAGACATTTTCCGGGTTTGACCATATCAGACTGCAGTAGTATCCTATGAGCGCATCACAGTAGCGCCGCTCGGAATAGAGTATCTCAGATGACAGGATCGATTTCTGAAACTGATTTAACTGATCTCCGAAGTGAGCTGCGCAGGTTATTGAATAGTGGTTAAAAAATGCAAGCAGGGAGGAGTCCTGTCTGCATGAGAGTTCCTGATGAAGATAGCTTATTAAACTGGTTCTGATTAGGGAGTGAACTCTGTTGTGGTTAACAAAGGAAAATTGCTCAGAGATACTCTTCATTATGGAATTTACCTCTGAAACTTTTACCTGCCATAATGAGGCAAAAAGTGAAGGATTGAATTGCCTGGTCATTACCAGGTGAAAAATCTTGTCTCTGACATTTGAATCAGTGCAATACTTCAGAAACCGTTCTACAATATCTGCGGTGAATTTATCCGAAGTGAAGTCTACTGAATCATCATCCTCACCCAGAAGATCACTGATCTCTATACCTTTTATGGCATAGCTGAACAGATCCTGCACCACTAAGGGAACTCCGCCTGTTAACCGCTCGATCCTTTCCGCATCGGCTTCAGTTACTCCGATATGGTTTTTGGCAGCCAGTTGCAGAATGTCCAGTTTGGTGAGGGTAATGTCAGCAAAATTGAGAACGAACAGCTGCTCTTCCTCAAAAACATTGCGATAACCTCTGGAAAACTGGCCGGTACCCGAAACGATGGTGATTAAACGTAAATCACACAGACGGTTTAAAAATTCTGATCTGAACCATTTTTCCATGTCCTGCTGCAGGTACTCATAATTATCTATAACCAGCATAATCGCTGTTTCGCTTGTAGCTTCCCTAAGCCCGGTTATAAGGATTTCTGCCAGCTTGCCTTCTGCTTTATCCAGTATTTCAAGATCCTGTTTGGGGATCTTTTTCTGAAGCCATAGCTTTATCTGTTCCTGCTCAGAGAGCTCCGGAAAACCAGGGTCCAATAAATCCCTTTTCCATTCGTTGCGGATAAGCTCATCGGCTTTAGAAGAGGTTTTTTTCACTCTGGAGTGGAGTTCTTCGAACCGGGAGAAACAGCTGGAAATGCCGGTGCTTTTAGCTGAAAAAATCTCATGAAGCGCTTTCATCAGTTCTATATTGTTGGATGGCAGACTCCAGTTTTTGTAGTACCAGTCTTCCCAATCGATTTTTATGATTTTCAGAGACTTATTTGATTGCTCACAAAAGTCACTGGCCATCTCAATACACTGGTTTAGGGCAGTGGTTTTCCCTAGTCCATAATCGCCATGGAAAAGAAGCACGCGGGGGAAGTTGGTGTCAGGATCTTTTTGTTTCTTAAATTGGAGAAAGCTCCGGCTCTCTTTTCCATCATCCAGAAGTTTAGTCAGCAAATCACTGAAAAAACGCTTAAGTAACAACCGACCCACATAGATTTCTTTTCCCATATGATACCCCGGTGATTTATTAGGATAGTCTGATGAATCTTTTCAAATATAGAAATGAGTCAAATTATTTGCAAGTCAGATCTATAGAATCGATTTAGTTCACTCAATCAATTCATAATTTTAAATATATATCCTTATCAGGGTTGTTCGTTTTGAAATCGATATTTAGCAGAAATGAAAAATAAAAAACATTTTTTTCCAGAACATATATTAACCCTGAAACGAACTATATTAATGTCGCGACTTCCTTTGCCTTCCGAAGGCTCCTAAAAAGGAATAGTACTGTTCAGGTATACCTTTTTCATTTCCACAGATTCGATTTCCCTATGACTGATAAAAAACTCTTCTTAATCGACGGTCATGCCCTGGTTTATCGGGCATATTATGCATTTATTAAAAATCCTCTGATTAACTCAAAAGGACAGTCTACCAGCGCGGTTTTCGGTTTTGCCAATTACCTGGTCCGTTTGATTGAAAGCTATAACTGTCCTTATATTGCCGTGGTAATGGATAGCAGCAAACCGACTTTTCGCCATGAAATCTATGCTCAATATAAGGCTAACCGGGAAGAGATGCCCGATGATCTGAAAACTCAAATGCCACTTGTCAATAAACTCATTGATGCCTTTAATATCCCGATTGTCAGAAAAGATGGTCTGGAAGCAGATGACCTCATTGCTGTTCTTACCAGAAAAGCTGTGCAGGAATCTTTCGATGTATTCCTGGTGACCAGGGATAAAGATCTGATGCAGCTTATTGGACCTCATGTGAAAATGCTGGCTCCGGATGGAAGCGGGACTTTAATGATGCTTGGAGTCGAAGATGTAAAGGAAAAAATGGGGATAGGCCCGGAAAATGTGGTAGATTACCTGGCACTCACCGGTGATGCATCTGACAATATTCCCGGAGTCCCGGGAGTAGGGCCTAAAACTGCTCTTAAAATTCTGCAGGTTGGCGGAAGTGTCGATAAAATACTAGAAAATCCATCAATTCTTGAAAACGATAAACTTATCCAGAAAATTCAGCAAAACCGCGAAATGCTCTGTATCAGTAAGGCTTTGGCGACGCTTAAGGAGGATGTGGATGTGGAGATGTCGCTGGAAGGGCTTTTAAGGAAACCTTTTAACCTGCCTCTATGTATCTCTTTATTCAGAGAACTGGAATTCTCCTCACTTATCCGTCATCCACTTTTTGGCAGTACACCAAAAACCACACCAGCTATCTCAGTCATCTCTGACTCTGAACAGCTCAAAGAATTAGCTGATTCCATAGTTGAAGCAGGGGAGATGACCTTAGATATCCGAAGCACTACTGAGCATCCCCGTGGTAATGAAATAATCGGAATTTCTGTTGCTATTCCAGAAAAAAAGACTGTGTATATTCCTGTTGCTCATTCCCAAGGTACTAATATTGACCTGAATATGGTTTTATCATGTTTAAAGGATGTGCTTCAATCACCGGAGATTAAAAAAAACGGTTATAATCTGAAAACTTTCTATCAGATTCTCAAGGAGAAGGGAATATTTTTACAAGGGATCTGGTTTGATGTGTTGATCGCAGCCTATCTGGTCGATTCTGGAAAACGCGATTATGATATTGATATTCTCGCTTCAGAGTTTCTGGGTGAAGAAATTGGCAAATTGGATTCAATTCTGGGAAATGGTAAAAAACGGGTTTCGTTTAAAGAAATTCCAATCGATACAGCTTCAGTATATTCAGGCCGCATCGCATCTGCTCTAGTTATGCTCAGAGAAAAACTGGATTTTCAGTTGCAGAAAAACAATTGTAAAACACTTTTTGAGACTATCGAGATGCCTCTGGTTACTGTTTTAGGTGATCTGGAGTGGCATGGAGTAAAAATCGATGTCCAGTTTCTTAAGGAGTTATCCTGCAAATACAGCTTTGAACTTAATCAGCTTTCAGAATCAATTTACCAGCTTGCGGGTGAAACATTAAACCTGAATTCGCCTAAACAGATTGCTGAAGTATTGTTTGGTAAGCTGGCCTTACCAGGGGTAAAAAAAACAAAAGGTGGAGCTCAGTCAACCAGTGTAGAAGTACTGGAGAAGCTGGCTACGGATTACCCCATAGTACAAAAAATTCTTGAACACAGAGAAATTCAGAAACTGCTATCCACATACATAGATGCACTTCCGTCGCAAATATTCGCTCCAAGTGGCAGAATACATACTTCCTTTAATCAAACGGTGGCAGCAACTGGAAGGCTTTCCAGTACTAATCCCAACCTGCAGAATATTCCGATCCGCACTGAAATGGGTAAACGGATCAGAGAAGCATTTGTTGCTTCCGATAATAAAGTGCTGATAAGTGCTGACTACTCTCAGATCGAACTTCGAATCCTGGCACAGCTCTCAAATGACCCGTTTCTGATTTCTGCATTCAATGAAGACCGTGACATTCATGCTCTTACTGCATCTGCTGTTTATAAAGTATTTCCAGAGATGGTTACTCCTGAGATGAGAAGAGCTGCTAAAACCATTAATTTTGGCTTGATGTACGGGATGGGGCCATTGAATCTGTCTCGTCAGTTGGGAATTTCTTTTAGTGAAGCAAAAATGTTTATTGATGAGTATTTCCTGCAGTTTCCTTCCATAAAAAAATATATGGAAAACACCATTGAAAGTGCCAGAAAACTGGGATATACTGAAACTTTACTTGGAAGAAAAAGGCTTATTCCTGAAATAAACAGCACAAACAGAAACATCCGCGAAGCCGCAGAAAGAACAGCAATTAATACTCCTGTGCAGGGAACCGCCGCCGATATCATCAAGATAGCAATGATTAACATACACCGGGAGATTCCGGAAATCTGTGCAGATGCCAAAATGATACTGCAGGTTCATGATGAACTGGTATTTGAAGTTCCTGAAGAGCATGCGGAAAAGATGAAGTCGTGGATAATAGGGATGATGAGTAATGCTTATCCTTTGATGGTTCCCTTGAGAGTTGATGCCGGGGTAGGTTGTAACTGGAGAATAGCTCATTAATTCGAATGTTAAATCAGTAATTAAATAATAAGTGATCTGCTTTCCATAGCATTAAAAAAAAAGCCTCTCAATTTGAGAGGCTTTTTTCTTAACGGAAAATAATCAGTTTACTCGTCGTATTCAGGTAACTCCTCATCTAACGGTTCCAGCTCTTCAGTACTTCCGCTTTTCGATTTACCTGAACTTTCTCCACTTTCCAGCTCTTTATTAAGCTCTTCTTTAAGTTTGTTGAGCTCTTCATCAATTTCTGCATTCTTTTCCTGGATTGAAGACCTGCTGGCAGATCTCTCAAACTTGGCCAGTGCATATTCCACATCTTCTTTGACCGTTTCTATATTACGTGCAAAGAAAGAGGAACGGGCAAAGTTCTGCACATTTTTATAATAGGCATCGATTTTAGACTGGAATCCTTTCTGCAGTGTATGCAGACTGTCCATGGATTTAGCCACTATGGCAGACTGTCTGGAGCTGGCCAGTTCATAAGATTTCTCAGCCAGTACGTTATACTCTTCTGACAGGTTGAAGAAATCCGCTTTTAAAACTTCGATTTCCGATTGTTGTGGTGGATTGTAACCTGCCAGTTCTTTTGAAGCAGATTTCAGGAAGTTTACAGCCGGACCATAGTTCCTATTCATGGAAGCAGCATAAGCCTGTAAAAGAAGTCCTTCTGCCTTCAACACCGGGTTGGAAGCTATAGAAACTAATTCTGCACCAGCTTTATCACAATCTGCCCACTGACGAGCTTTAAGTGCGGTCCAACCTAACCCTAATAAAGCGTCTTGATAATAGCTACCGTTTTTATCAACACTACGTAATGCGGTTACGGCTTTTGCCAGAGAACCTTCCTGAGCAGCAACCTGTTCAAAGAAAATATACCCAAGAAATACAAAAGAACGGTCAATAATCTGTTTCTGAGCTTTTGTTTTGGGGTTATACTGAATTGCATTCTCAAGACTGGAGAGTGCACCATCGACATTGTCCTGCATAGCATCTGCAACTGCAGCGGAGTGTTGGGCAAAAGGGAAATCCGGATGGGTTTCAGGAATCAGATTGAACAGTTGTTTGGCTTTTGAGAAATTGCTTTGTTTGAGCTCTGCCTGTCCCATGTAATAATATCCGTGATATTTCACAGAATCGGGAACACCCAGCTTATTAAGTTCATTAAACTGATTTTCAACTGCATCATATTTATTATCCCGGTAGTATACTCTCATCAGACCAAGATCGGCAAAGGAAACAGCAGAGCTTTTTGAATACTGCTCTTTTGTTTTCAGGTATGCTTTTTCTGCAGTAGCACCCATGTCCATGTTTTCCTGACAGCTTCCAATAAAGAAACTTACCCAGTCGTTTTTGGGGAAATCGGGATATTCGACAAAGAGTTCTGTAAAGAGGCTTCTGGCATCCCAGTAGTTGCCCTGGTTATACAGTTCGATTGCCTTAGTGTAAAGATCGTTTGGTCTCAGATCAAATCTTCTGGCCGCCCTGCGAGCAAAGATCTCTTCACGATGTTTACCAATATCGACCCGTCCATAAAGAGTTATACTGGACACATTCTCGTCATCTGTACTGCTCTCACTGTTTTTGATTGACATATATTGGAAGAGGAAGGAGACATCACGGCCATTATAAATTGAAGGAAGATTCAGACCTCCGGCAAAACCCAGCCCTTCCAGACCATCTTCAGAGAGGTTGAGCAATCCATAAAGATTGACAAACCTCATAATCCATCCACCAAGTTTGGCATTTATTTCGAATTCAATAGCTGGGGCTGAATCCTGCATCCATAACGCTGTGTTGGTACCAATATCCTTAACTGAAAAATCGATAGTGGATTCAATTTTTCTTTCCCAATATGTGGAGTTCAGAGATGCCCTGAAGGTTCGTGGCAACTGCTCATCACCGGTAAAGATAATATTCTGAAGTGCTGCACCGAATATGTGGGTACCGATAGCTGGATGAGCAAGCAGTTTGTAGGACAGACCAAAATCAACACCAATTCCAATAGTGGTTTCACCATCAAAAGAGAGAATCCCTGTGGTGACATTTGCACCCAAAGTCAGACCTTTCCAAAGATTATTGGCATAGCTTAAAGTAATGTAGTTTTTGCCATCAACAATCTTTGGCAGACCATTAATAATTTCACCCTTATCATCGGTTGGATCATATGGTTTCACATTCTGAGTGGTAAAATTTATACCTGCAGCCTGATAAAGACCTATTGGATATACTGCAGATAACTCATGAATCTGAAATTCACTGAGAGTTGAATTGAACGCGTATTTTAAAGATAAATAATTCTCTTCGTTGATGAAGGCGGGGTTGGTGAGTGCTGAGCGGGAAGAGAATAAATAGTGCCATCTTTGGGTGATCATATGCTCACCCGGGTAACCATCTGCTAACAGTTGAGATATCTGTCCGGCACCACAGACAAAAAAGAATATCAGAAATGGAATTCTGAATAAACGATTTATAGGTTTTATCATGTTATCTTCCTTAAATTAATATGTTATTCTTGAACCTAACTCTTGATTGTCTGTGCCTTTTGCTTTACAGCACTGAACAGGATCAGACTTGAAATCCAGCTTGCTCCGGGGAGACATAAAGGCTGGATCAAATGAGAAATTCCCTGAAGGAATCGGTCGTGGACTGGGGAGGTTCCGGTAAAAATTATTGTTGCTTACCTGAATTCTTTCTGCATTGGAAAGAATCTTCAATCCGAACCTCTCATTATGAGCAACTACATTGTTTTCCAGAATTATTTCAGAATTTCCACCAATAGCTATCCCGTGATTTCCATTATAAGCAATGGAATTGTGATTTATTGAGGCATTGGTTGAGCGTACGTCCCATCCCTGAAACCCAGATCCGCGGTTAAAAGCTATGATGTTGTCCTCTATCAAAGGAAGCTGCCGAACCACGATTATTCCGGTTTGCCAGTTTTTAACTATTCTGCACGAAATAATGGCGCTGCCTGCACTATTAGAGAAGACACCTATAGTACCGTTTCGAATCTCAAAACCGGATATGGTAGTATTCTTACTCATGGTTACGACAGTTCCTCTGCCACCACCATCAATTACTGCTTTAAAAGTAGAACGGGCCATCAAAGTGACACCCTGTACAATCAGTACGTGTTCTTTGTAAACGCCATCAGCTACCCAGATCGTATCTCCACTTTTACTTCTCATCATTGCTTCAGAGATGGTTTTGATACCCATTGAGGGCACTTGAATTGACACTGCAAGCGTTGCAGTCGGAATCAACAGCCCGGCTGCCAAAGCTAAACACAGCTTAAATGCCCTGCCAACTAAATACTTACCCATAAAAATGCTCCCCGGTTTATGGTGAATTTTTTAATAAACAAGTCGTGCTCCTAAATCCTGATTATCAGTGCTTCTTCCAATACAGCGGGATTCTTTATTCAAAGAGAAATCCAGATGGATTGGATCTTTAAACATCGGATCAAATGAAAAGTTGTCGGAAGGTAAAACGTTGGAAAATTGCTCATTCTGGAAAAAACTATTATTGACCATTAAGACTCTGACCGTTTCATTGGATGGTTTAAGGCCAAACATGCTGTTGAATGCTATCAGATTGTTTTCAACTATGATGCTTGAAGTTCCGCCAATAGAAATCCCATGGTTGGAGTTGTATGCAATGGTGTTGTGATTTATGGAAGCGGCTGTCGATCTGACGTCCCAACCCTGGATTCCTGAACCCCTGTTATAGGCAATTACGTTATCTTCGATGCGGGGCAGATTGCCTACACACATGATTCCTGATTGTTGATTGAAAACAATCCGGCATTGTGACACAGTTGAATTTGAAGAAGTGGAAAAGACTCCTATAGTTCCGTTTCTGATCTCAAAGCCGCAAACGGTTGAAGAAGTACCCAGTGTTATGATTGTCCCACGACCATTTCCATCAATCACTGCTTTGAAAGCAGTTTTGGAAAGAAGTACAACCGATGCCGGGATGAAAAGATGCTCCTTATAGTAGCCTGGATCTACCAGCACGGTGTCATTTTTATTTACTGAAGAGAGAGCTGCCGAAATGGTTGGGGCATCAGCAGGTACTCGGAGAATTGCAGATTCTGAGTACTTGGGGATTAGAAAAAGCAGTAAAGTAAGAAATGAAATTTTCAGGTTTCTATGTTTCATTTTTCTATCTCCACTACAAAAAAACACAATTTATTCGATTAAACAGATCACCGAAATATTAAAAAAACTCTGTCCAACCCTTCAAAGTTGTCTAATAAATTAATACAGAAATAAATCATAAGCAACAGAATTACATTGGTACTATGCCAATAATGCATGGCGGAACAGTTAATGTACTTCTTTGCTATGATCAAACCAGCTTAAAAAACGCCTGAAAACCGGCCATGGTCTATTGTATAGAACATATTTGGTCCAGGAATACCGGATTTTGCATTTTAGTGAAAGCATAAAAAGAGAACTGCGCATATAAGCGTATGATGGATCAAAATAACAATTTATATGGCATTTTTCACAGAAGGCATACCTTCCCTGATTGCGTAACGCTTCTTTGCGTTCCCCTGAGCTTAAGACATTTCCCAGTTCACCATTTATTGAGATAAGGTCTTTGCGATGATGAAAACAGGGAAGTGCCAGCTTGTTATCAGGGGTAATTACAATCGTGGACTCCACTGCTCTGCATAGAGGGTTTCTTATATGGTTTCCTCCCATGCCACGGATTTTCAGATGTGCCTGGTTGAGGTAAACCCCTTTTCTTTTTGAGTAAATTATGGCTTTCCGGTGTGTGGGTCCCTTTACACCATCGCCTCCGTTAATATTAAACAGAGGATCCAATATTATAATCAGTTTCTTCTCTCTCCCTAACTTGTAAACACCTTCGAATGCATCAATATTCTCGTTTGTATAAGTGTAGAGCAGGTCCGGATAAAGTTTGTACTTTAGTGCAATGTCTATACTCTTAATAACTGCAGAATAGGAGGCGACACCTCTTAACTGGTCGTGTAGTTCTGCGGAGTCGGCATCGATACTGAAATGTAACAGATCGATTTTGCCTGCTAACCTGTCCGCAATTTTCGGAAAAAGAAGACAGTTAGTGGTTACTGATGTTATGAATCCAAGCCTTTTTGCTTCTGAAAGAAATAACGGAAGTTGCTCATGGAGAAGCGGTTCTCCACCCGTAAAATCTACAAATCTGCATCCTGCATTTCTGGCATTTCTGAGGTTTTCAAACACATTCGCTGCCTTTGCATCGATTTTTGGCGATTCCTGCCAGATTTGACAGAAACCGCACCTGCAATTGCATCTGTTTGTAAGATAGTAGTGTAAAAGGATTGGCTTCATTTTTTATTCAGGTTACGCCCTTTCCACTTAATTTCAGATCCGAATAAGATCGAAAAAGAAAACAAAATTGTTTCAAACAGAAGGAAAAGTAAAAACAAGGGGAAATAGAAAAATTTCTGAGATGAACTGGTCCTTTTAAAACTTACCGCAGTAAAAAGCCAGGTAAAAAGAAAGTTCACCAGGGCAACTGAAGTAATAACCGGGGGTAAAACTGAGAAACAGGCTAACAAAAGAAGAACATTCTGCAGAGAAAAAAGAAGCCCTATAAAAAAAGGACTGGAGTGCCAGACAAATCCCCCTTTGGCCCATCTTCGGATCTGATGAAAGAATTGGTTCCACTCTTCACAGGGGAAGGTTAGTGCAAGAGGAGCAAAGGGATTTGTGCAGGAAATGCTCATTTTTTTTTGTCGGAAAAGTTCTAAAAGAGCTCGATCTTCTGCCATATTATATCCTATCGCTTTTTGCCCTCCTGACTTCTGATATGCCTGTTTTGAGATAAGGATATTATTACCCATGCAGGAGCCACTAATACCAGCTTTAAAAAAAGCATAAGCTACAGAGAAGAGAAAATCCAGCTGGAATGCCTGAATCTTGCTGAAAATGCTTTTATCAGTTGTGATGGAAGTGTGTCCGAATACCATGTCTGTTTCTTGACCGGAACACGCCATTAATGAGCTCAACCAGTCCGGTAACAGTTTCATATCTGCATCGGTCAATGCTATCCAATCATACTTGGCGTGATTGATACCAAAATCCAGTGCCTGTTGTTTGCTGGTCAGCCCAATAGAGGGATCAAATTGGGAATCAACAACAGTTATTTCTATTCTACTGGATTTCTTAATCTCCTGGATGATCCTAAGAGATTGGTCGGTAGAACCATCGTTAATTAATAATACTTCAAACTGTCCATCGTAGGACTGCTGTTGTAAGGATTTGAGTAGAACCTGAAGGTGTTTTTGTTCATTTCTAAAGGGTATGACTATTGAAACCGGATAACGGGGAATGCTTGTAGCTGCAGCAGATCGATTAAGAAACAAGACAGAAATCAATCTCAGAATCAAAAACGCGTAGCAAAGTAATGGAATCAGTAATACGTACATGCTTTTAACTTTGGAATATAAAATTGCTGCACCAGGATTGGGGCAAACTTAAAGGGATTTTTTTAAATAAAACACATGCTTTTTCATTCTAATATAAGCTTTGACCTGTTATTAAAACAGTGTGGAGAGGGTAGATAGAAAAAATGGAGTATAGATGTTATAGTATAGATGTTATATTATTGAATAGACTTGATTTTACCGGCATTATAGGGTATTTTTCAGAAATTAAGGATCTGAGAGGTTTTATGAGAATTATACCGTTTAAACTGATTAGCTGGTTTTTATTGATCTGGTTACCTGTTTTCCAGGTGTCTGTCCTGGCTCAGGATTGGGATAGTGCTATCGAATCTACTAATGAGGACGGGACTGATCCTTTTGGTGGAGACCCGTTTGGGGAAATGATTAACCAGGAGAATAATGATATTAAATGGGATTTACCAGAAGAACAAAAGGAGTCTTCTCACCCATCAATCGGGACCAGCAGTTCTTCACCCTCATCTTCTTACAAAGAAGCTGAAAACCAGGGTGCAAGTCCTTATGAATCTGAAAGTATACAGGAAAATTTAGTACAAAATGCCATCATTGAAGGTGTTCAGATTACAACCGAGCAAGGTGTGACACCTGATGAAAAACTGGTTTCTGTTTATTTTATTTTCCGCGACAAACCTTCCAGCTATTTTTGGGAAATTAAGCAAAGGGAAAATAAGGTCGTTTTTGAATTTCATGATACCAAAACCGGCACCTCACCGGTTTCATCTGTTTCTGAAGCACCTATAAAGGGTTTTAGCATCGAAGAAGGAAAAATCGATATTAATAAAGATGTTCGTGGGTTAAAGCCTGAGTGGCGAGACAGAATTAAAGTGATATTTGAAATGGAAGCTATTCCTGAGATTCGTGTTAATGATGAATTCAGCATTGTCTCATTTAGTTTTAAATGGACTACAGATCCTTCAAAAATCGATAAGTACATTGTTAAAGATAACACCAAAAAAATCATTCTGTTATCTTCTGCAGGAGTAGGTGCAGTCGGTTTGGGTGCGCTTGTTTACATTTTAGCAACCAAACCCGCTCCACCAGAACCTTTGGGGATACTTTCTGCTGATGATCTGCCAAACCATACTCTTCATCAGTAATAGTTGGAGAGCAGAATTCTACACTCATTTAGCATTCCTGTAACTTCCATATTATTTTTATTTTTAATATTACTTCAGGAATGCTCAATACAGGGTATGATAGAAATCTGAGGAGTGCACGAACTCCTGGCGTTGGATGAGAGTCAGTATCTGTTTATATATCCTGCTAGCGGCACATACTGATGATAACAACACATTTCAAAAAATCAGGGCTTTTTTGTTTTTGAATACATCTGTAAAATAAAGGAATTATTACCCTGGTCCTTTGGAGCAATGCGATAGAAAGATGGTGGTTTTCTGAATGATGAAAGGTATTCTGATTAATATTCCCTTCAGGTCTTTCTGGAGATATGTTCTACCGGGAGCGGTTATTGTCTGCATCGTAGCCACAATCAGCGGAATTTTAATTGTTGACCAGTTGGTTATGCCGGGAATTGTCGGTGTGAACAGGGATATCATCGAAGTGCCGGATGTTGCCGGGATGGAGTATGAAAAAGCAAGAGATAAATTTTTTAAGGTTGGACTTTTAACCGAGATCCGAAGCAGAGAGTATGATAATCAGATTGCTGATCAGCATGTAATAAGCCAATTCCCTGAGAAGGGTGAGAAAGTTAAAAAGGGGCGAAAAATCGCCTTGGTGATTAGTAAAGGAAAAGAAATCGCGGTTATTCCCGATGTGCGCAATATTTCGGAGCGTCAGGCCAGAATCGAACTTAAAAAGCACGGTTTTACCTTGGGTAATGTTAAAAAGGTATTCTCGGAGGAAAGAGCAGTAGATATGGTAGTTGATGCATTTCCTGCGAGTGGTACAACAGTTTCCAGGGAGATGGAAGTTGATCTTTATGTCTCCAAGGGACCCAGACCGACTCATGCTGAGGTACCAAACCTGGTTGGTGAGAGTATTGGGGCTGCCAAAAAGAAAATAGAGGAGAGCGGGCTTTTGTTAGGAAAGGTTGAGTATAAAAATAATCCGGCTCTTCTTCCAGGTACAATCATATCTCAATCAGTTGCTCCTGGTTCAAAGATTCAATTGAATTCCAAGGTGAGCCTGGTAGTTTCTGTTATTCGCTGAAGTTCAAAATAATAGTGAACCTGAAACGTACTAAAATCAGGCTGGGCCGGAAAGGTAATATGTGCACTGTTTAAAATTTCCATATATTCTCACCTTTTTTATTGTTTCACTGACGACAACTGGTTGTGTTACTCATACATTCCCTGTAGTACGGCCTTCCCTTGAAGCTCCTCCGGAACAGCTCTCAAAAGCCAGAGCCCATGAATATTTTATTCAGGCACGTGACTCAGAACGCAGAGGACTCGACCAGTCTGCGATGCGATTTTATGAGATGGCCTACGAACTGGAACCCACCTCTTTGATTCTACGCAATGAATTGATTCGTAAATATATCGAAAATGATAAACTCACCCAGGCATTACTTATAGCCAAGGGAGATAAAAATAACAACCAGTTAGATAAGAGTACTAAAAGAGTTGTCTCAACCATTTATATAAAAATGGGTAAAATGGAGAAAGCTGCTGAGATATTGGAAAGTATAGAAGAGAAAACCGAAGAGGAATTGTATTCGCTGGGGCTTATTTATGAGTCGATGGGGGAAGTGAGCAAATCCATAGACTGTTATCTGCAATTTTACAAAAAACAAACCGATGCAGTTCAGATTGGTTTTAAGATCGCAAAATTGCTTATCAATGAAAAACGGTTCGAAGAAGCGGACAGTCTGTTTTCTTCTATAAAGCAAATCACTGGAGAGACTGCTCAGCTCCTGGTAATGATGGGGACTTCAAGAATTTACAGCAAAGATACCACTTCAGGACTTCAACTTCTGGAATCTGCTTTGTCCAAAGATTCTCTTCATGAGGATGCTTTACGAAGCATAGCTCAGGTCTACATGAGTCGCAACGACTTTGCCAGGGCTGTAGCCTGTTATGAAAAACTTTACAAACATGGAGCCTACGGGCAGATTTACGGCAAAACTCTCTCTCTTCTATACTATTACAACAAACAGTACAATGAGGCTGAAACTCTGCTGAAATCATTACTTGAATTTGAACTGGATGATTACGAGCTGCACTATTATCTGGGACTTGTCTTCTCTGCGGAAAAGAAAATTGATCTGGCTCAGATCGAAATGGAAAAAGTGCTGTCTTTAAAGCCTGATTTTGAGGATGCATGGAAAGAGCTTTGTTATATTCAGGTACGGGAGAAAGATTATGATGAAGCAGAAGTAATTTCAGAGAGGTTTCTCAATGCTTTTCCTGATAATCCGCTGGCCTGGCAGCTTCATGGTATGGTGATGAATTTGAAAAAAGATCATAAGAAAGCTATTAAGAGTTTTCAAAACTCAATAAAACGCGACAGTATCAACGCATATAGCTGGTTTGAGCTTGGAAGTGCATTTGAAAGAACAAAACAGATCGATTCAGCCGCCTTTGCTTTTAGAAAAGTTCTCAACTTACACCCTGATGATCCTGCTGCATGCAATTATCTGGGTTACATGTGGGCAGAAAAAGGGATTAATCTTGATAGTTCGAAACTACTGGTGGAGATTGCGCTCAAGCAGGAACCAGATAACGGTGCATTTCTTGACTCCTACGCCTGGGTATTTTATCAGAAGGGACAGCTTGACAGCGCTTTTCATTATATCAACAAAGCCGTGGAAAACATAAAAGATGATCCCACCGTTTTCTGCCATCTTGGAGATATAATGTGGAAAAAGGGGCAACTCAAGGCCGCACTTGAAGCCTATCACAAGAGTCTGGAATTCAAGTATGAGAATCCGGAGGAGATAAAAGAGAAAATCCTGCGAATCGAAGAAATAATAAAAAATGAGGAAAAATGATTTCCCGAACTGTATTTGTATTCCTGTCATCTCTTTTTTTACTCAGTGTCTGCTGTACCAGACATCCTTTGGTAAATCTTAAATCCTCCGCTACAGATACTTTATTCTCTTTTAAAGATAAAAACACCCAAAGAATACGCGGGTTTGGTCAACTGGCCATTTCAGTTGACGGGCGTCGATACAACGGATCCATAGAAATAGATTGTAAAAAAGATTTATTTAAAGCTTCGGCCTACTCGCCTTTTGGTGCCCTGGTGGCATCCATTGATGCGGATAGTTTACAAGGTGAGATAACCGATGGAAAAGCATCGAACCGTTTTTTTCTGGATGCAGTTGCGGATTCTATTCTATTCATGCCAACAAATGATCTTACTTTCAGAGACTTTATTCATATATTAACTGGAAGACTGCCACAAAGGTTTAATAGATTGGGCCAGAAGCCTGATACCATTTTTCAGGGTAAGCGGGTTTCCAGTTTAATCTGGAAAGCGGATTCGATGGAAATTATTGCCAGGGTGCACAATAAAAGCTCTAAGTTGACCCGCTTAACGGTTCAGAACAACCAAAAACGAGGCTGGAAACTACTTTTTGACGCTATAAATGAGCAACTTGCACAAAGTATTGAGTTGAGGGTGGATGACAGGAATTATTTTTCAATTCACTATCAACGCTTAAAAAAGGAAACACTAAAGAGTTTGTAATATGAATCAGAGTAGAATTTGTTCTTTTTTGGGTATCGTGATTACGTTTTTTCTTTCAGCGCAACAGTTTGTGAAAGCGGAGACTACACTTTTTCCCAATCTGAATCTGGATTATGATGCCCGTTCGGCGGCTATGGCTGGAGCAGCTGTGGCGGTGGCAGAAGGTGCGGCTGCGGTGCTTTCAAATCCTGCGGCAACGGTTTCAGTGAAAAATAATCAAGCGTTTATCGGGTACCGGACCATAGTGGATGGGGTCTGGGGATCACCCTTGGTATTTAGCCATTCTTTGGACAAATGGGGTGTTTTTTCTGCACTGATTTGTGGAGTTGATGCAGAAGTGGATGTGATCGATGCGCTGGACGGTGAACCTGTTTTTACTGGTAAAAAGGGTGGAGCACAATATCTGACCGGTGGTTTGAGCTGGGGATACGAAGTAAGGAAAGATTTATCGGTGGGTGCCAGTTTCAAGGGACTTTATAACCGGTTAAATGATGGTGATATCATTTACAGTACAAAAGCCGTTGCTATGGATGCCGGTATTCTTTACAGAGCTTTGAAAAACCGTTTCGTTTTCGGAGCTGCTATCAGGAATGTCGGGTTTGTTTTTAAGGATTTTGATGACAACAACTATGATATGCCATTTACTTTTGAGGCAGGTTTGTCTTATGTGGGGCATCAACTTTCGTCTACCCGTATGACCCTAGATATAAATAAAAAAGCGGGTGATCGATTATATATCGAACCGGCAGTGGATATAAGTATTTACAAAAAAATATTGTCCCTGCGCTTGGGTTATGCATTCAGTGACCGTGATTTAAAGCAGTTTTTCCGTAAACTGGGAGGTCGTGAAGATGAAGATTATGTGAAAACAAACTGGAATACATTCTGCGCAGGTTTGGGATTTGTTAAAAATATTGAACATACTACAGTCGGTATTGATTTCGCTTTGCAGTTCCACTCTTCATTTATTACTCCCTCCACTATTGTTTCTGCATTTGTGGACTTTTAATTGCAGGCGCACTTTTTTTTAATGCAGTGATTTGCCTCTTTGCTAAATGGCTACGTTCCTTCAACGGGAATAGCATTTTCTTTTTACGGCTCACCTTTTGCTATTTGTAAAAATAAAACCTGCCAATCTGATTTTCTGCTTTTTGTTTTTTACAAGGGGAGCACGATGCGATATCAGGATTTTATAGAGGGTGTCCAGAAAAGTGGAAATATTCCCTCTTTGCAACAAACAGAGCTGCTGGTGGAAGCAAGCTTATCCACTATAGGCGAAAGAATGCACCCGACTATCATCGATAAGTTTCAATCACAACTTCCAAATCAGCTCAAATCTTATCTGACACAAAGAGAAAACAGCATCCAATTCTCACTGGAAGAATACTATAAACGGGTAGCTGCTCGTGCCGATGTAGGCTACCCACAGGCGGTACGCTGGTCGCGGGCGGTTATGAACTTGATCAACCAGTCCATTACTGCGGGGCTTAAAAAAGAGATTCTGGGAGATCTTCCACCAGAGTTTGTGGAATTATTTGGGCAGGAACCCACTACTCCGTTATCACCAACTGTTACAGAATAACTGTCCTGAAAAAGGGGTATTAATGGCAAAGCAGGAAGAAACTTTGAATAAAATTAGGGACCAGCTTCTGATGGACAGCCGTATTGATGCCAAAAAGATTGTGGTGGAGGTTGATGATGGGACGGTACATCTTTCAGGAACTGTAAATTCTCTGGCGGCGCTTAATGCAGCTGAGGATGCAGCCAGAAGTATCGAAAGTGTAAAAAAGGTAGATAACAGAATTAAAATTCGCTACCCAGGCGATACATCGGTTCTTTCAGATTATACAATTTCAGAAAATGTGCTCCATGCCATCAGAATGGATCGAAATATTAAATCCGAATTAATCAAAGTAAAGGTAGAATCCGGAGTGGTTACTCTGTATGGATCAGTAGATTCATATTGGAGTAAGATGCGATGCCAGGAGATTATTTCCAGTGTCTCAGGAGTCAGTCAAATCATAAATGATCTGACTGTGGTACCAAATGTCAGATCCGATGACAACAGTATTGCACAGCAGATCAGGGAAGCTTTACAGAGAATGTTTACCGTGAATCTGGAATATATAACTATAGTGGTGGAAAAGGGAGTGGTTACGCTCACCGGAAAAGTTCCTCACTGGAATGCTTATTATTCCGCAGAGTTCGCAGCCAGAAATACAGAGGGAGTTCTGGATGTACGCAATGAATTGATACTAGCCTGAATGTTAAGTTTATCATGTCTGGGGATTGGTTTTGGTTAACTTAAAATTCTGTCATACCTCACTTTTTTTGCTCTGGAGATGTAAAAAATGCTTCATTCTTATAAAGAAGTGTTATGACTGCTCCATCTCAAATAATTAGAGTAAATGATGCAGTCTGGGAACTTCCCAGAAGCTATAAACCAGGGATGAGAGTGCCTGCCAGAATATTTGCAACTGAGAGTCTGCTTAACCAGATGGACGAAGGGGTTTTTGAGCAGATATGCAATGTGGCAATGTTGCCTGGGATTGTCAAATATGCAATGTGCATGCCGGATGGACATTGGGGTTATGGGTTTCCCATAGGGGGAGTTGCTCCAATAGATTCAGCTGATGGAGTGATCTCTCCAGGTGGAATCGGTTTTGACATAAATTGCGGAATGCGACTTGTACTCACTGATTTGACTCATAAGGAAATAGAACCCTATATCGAAAAAATAATTGACCGCCTCTTTTATGCGGTACCATCTGGAGTCGGGGGGCATGGAACTGTAAAACTGGACAAAAAACAATTCGAGCAAATCCTTTTAACCGGAGCTTCCTGGTGTATCAAAGAAGGTTTCGGTTTTCAAAAGGACATCGACAGAACAGAGGAAAGAGGCTCAGTCTCCGGTGCAAATCCGGATAAGGTTAGCATCAAAGCGATAGAGCGGGGAATTAATCAGCTTGGTACGTTAGGATCCGGTAATCATTACCTTGAAATTCAGATCGCCGGAATTGAGAACATTTTTGATAAAAATTTAGCTGAAGTCTATGGAATTACCAGAGAAGATCAAGTGGCTATAATGTTTCATTGTGGCAGCAGAGGGTTTGGTCATCAGATTGCAACTGATTATCTGCAGGTTTTTCTGAAAGTGATGAAAAAAAAATACGGGATCTTTTTACCTGACCGGGAGCTGGCCTGTGCACCTTTTCATTCACCGGAGGGGCAGGACTATTTCGCTGCAATGAAGTGTGCCATAAATATGTCCTTTGCTAATCGACAAATGATACTCTACCATATCCGCCGGACATTTTCCGAAGTATTTGGCAAGGACCTGTCTCAGATGCAAATAAATCAGGTCTACGATGTTGCGCACAATACAGCAAAACTTGAAACACATGTGGTGGATGGAGTTAAAAGGAAGTTGATAATACATCGTAAGGGCTCGACCAGAGCATTTGGTCCCGATATGGAAGGTTTACCTGAAGAATTTAAACCGTATGGGCAGCCGGTTATAATCGGTGGCAGCATGGAGAGTGGATCTTATTTGTTAGCTGGCGTTAAGAGTGGAAGTAATTCTTTCTTTTCCACAACTCATGGAAGCGGGCGGGTGATGAGCAGAAGGGCTGCAAGACATCTATTCAGAGGTAAAGAGATACAGAAAAACATGGCTTCAAGAGGAATCTATTCCAGAACCGCATCGTTTGCGGGTTTCGCCGAAGAGGCAGGACTGGCATACAAAAATATCGATGAAGTTATTGAGGCTGCATCTATAGCTGGGACCTGCAAACCAGTGGTCAGACTGACTCCAATCGGTAATATAAAAGGGTAGGAAAAATCCCATGCCTTATAAGTATCTGGAGAAAATCGCCACTGCTGATATCGCCTTTGAAGCTTGGGCAGATACCATACAGGAACTTTTTATTGCCTCAGCCGATGCATTATTGAATGTGATGGTGGAAGATCTGGAAAATATCAGAAAAACTGAATCAAAGGCATTGCACCTTAGTAATGATACGCTGGATCTTCTTCTTTTCGATGTTCTTCAGGAAATTATCTATTATAAAGACGCTTTCAGACTCTTTTTGAAACTGGATAAAGCAGAAATTAAAGAAAATAATGGTGGATTCGTTTTTGACGGAGTAGCAAGTGGTGAAAAGATCTCCCCACAACGCCATCAGCTCGCTGCTGATGTAAAGGCGGTCACTTTTTATCAGTTCCGGCTGAACAATGACTCGGGGATCTGGAGAGCACATGTGATTCTTGATATATAGAACTGGCGTTTACTAATTAAAAATAATTATCAGTGGATTTCTGCACAGAAATGAATGATAAAGAACCGGGGTAAAAATGTCAAAGGAACGTCAATTTGGATTTGACTCTTTCGGGACTCTAAAGATATAGCCGATAGGAAACCGATTTATAACAGGTCCTGAAGTACTTGCTTTGATGGAGGATTTAAGGATGGATTTGGAAAAAGAGAGAGAACATGAGATTACTATTCCGCTTATGAGGCAGGATGTGATGCTGAAAGGTAATCTGTATGTACCGGAGAATGCGCAGGGACTGATATTGTTTGCGCATGGAAGCGGTAGTGGAAGGTTCAGTCCCAGAAACCGTTATGTAGCTCAATATCTGAACAGGGGTGCCTATGCAACTCTGCTTTTTGACCTTCTCACCCGCTCAGAAGAGGCAACTGATCTAATAACCGCACAGCTTCGTTTCGATATAGAATTACTTGCCGCACGTCTGGGGGCGGTAACCGAATGGGTTAATGAAAACAGGGAGATAAGCGAGTTACCAATAGGATATTTCGGGGCAAGCACTGGGGCTGCAGCTGCACTGGTAGCTTCTGTAAATAGGCCTGAAGTCAAAGCAATCGTCTCCAGGGGAGGAAGACCAGATATGGCCGAAGCGTATCTGAAAAAGGTAACTGCTCCTACTCTATTAATTGTGGGTGGGGATGACTATCAGGTGATTGAGCTAAATAAAAGTGCATTGCAGCTAATGGAAGTGGGAATAAGTAAAATGGAAATCGTTACTGGTGCAACTCATTTATTTGAAGAACCTGGGGCTTTGGAGGAGGTTGCCAGAATGGCTGTTGATTGGTTTATTCAATACGTACACTGAAATACCCTGTCACTGAGCCGCTGTTTCCGGTCCACTCAAGATGCAATTTTTTCATCTATACCCCGTATTTTCTAACTATTTCCAAACATAATTTGGGCACTCTCAGCGCCCACCCGTTATTAATATAAAAGTGAAATAAAAGTGAAATAAAGGAATTGACGGGATTCCTGCCTTTGCAAAAATGGCTTGTGCCTTTTCTCTTTTCTGTCTATTTGTATTCTGAAGTCTACACATGGAAGGCAGGGAGGAGACCCTCTGAAAATAGCAGTTTGTCAGGTACACTGAGGGAATTATGGACGACTGCAGGGACCGGTTCTAAATTTATAATTTAATGAGAATTTTGGAGAAAAATCAATGGATTGTATCATGTCCATACCTGAAAATGTGAAAAAGTATCTCTTGTCAGATTTCGGGAGAATTATTCATATTCAGCATTCTGATCTTACTGATAACAGGCAATTTGGAAATGATTATCTGGTGCTTTGCGAAAAAAGTCTGGTAGTGGTAAGCCAGGATAAAGTGAAAACCCGGTTTGAGATTGAAGATATCCGGGAGGTGTTTACAGATGAGCTGATCGGAGGAGGACGGGTATCAGCAAGAACTGAAACCGGTGTGTTTCATCTGCTTTACTATTCTAATCATCTGGCAGAGCCATTTGCCAAAGCTGCCCGTCTGATAAATGATTTTCTGAATAGATACCCATTGGTTATCCCGGAGAATTCGGTTGACAGTATTTGTAAAAAATGTGGTGCTCCTCTTCCGGAACGCTCGTGCAACTGTCCACGCTGTGTGCCCAGAATAAAAATTCTTAAAAGAATAATCGCTTTGGCACTTCCATACAAAAAAGAGATAATATTTCTGCTTTTTATCACTGCTGCAGGAGTTATGTTGCAGGTGCTTCCACCTTATCTGACCAGGGGGATTATCGATGATGTCATAGGGAAGGGTAACAGAGATAAACTGATTTATTACTCAGCAGCTATGATCATTACTGGGGTTTTGTTTCTGGCTACCAGACTTATTCATATTCGCTTATCATCCTGGATCAGTACAAGGATTGTGACAGATCTCAGAAGTCATCTTCACAGCGTTCTTCAGCATTTGAAATTAAATTTTTTCAACCGGCGTGAGCCAGGTGAACTGGTAGGCAGAATAATGCATGACACAGGAGAACTGCAGCAGTTTCTGGTCGACGGATTGCCGTTTCTTATTATTAACAGCCTCACCTTTATAGTTGTGGGTGCGATAATGGTTCATATCAACTGGAAACTATCTCTGGCTGTCATGGTTCCAATACCAGCTTTGATTTTTGGAACAAGCTGGTTTTGGAAAAAGCTGCATCCACTCTTTTTAAGAGAAGGCACCGTTATTGGGCATCTTCATTCGGTGTTGAGTGAATCACTTTATGGTTTAAGAGCGGTAAAGGCGTGTTCAAGAGAGGGGCACCGGATAAAGCTTTTTGATAAAGTAAATGAGCAGCTTGCCACAACCAGAATTAGCACTCAGCTTATCACTGGAAGTTTCAACGAGACAATCTACTGGATAATGTCTTTTGGTGTTTCGCTTGTGTGGTATTTCGGGGCAAAAATGAATCAAAGCCATGATTTCTCTCTGGGAGATCTGATGGCTTTCATTGGATATATATGGCTTTTCTATGGGCCTCTTCAATGGTTCTCGGTTGTATTAAACTGGATGACTCATGCTTTTTCTGGAGCTGAGCGAATTTTTGAGGTACTGGATACTGTTCCGGAAAACCACAAAAATGATAAATGTGTCAATGTGGAGAAAATCCGGGGTGAGATCGAGTTCCGTAATGTTCACTTCAGCTATGAGCGGGGAAAAGAGGTGATCAAGGGGTTATCCTTCAAAGCAGCTCCAGGGGAGGTTATCGGTCTGGTTGGAAAATCTGGTGCAGGAAAGAGTACGATAATAAATCTGTTAATCCGTTTTTTTGAACCAGATTCCGGTTCGATTCTGGTGGATGGAATTTCTATAGAGAAAATCAGAATCGAAAAGTTACGTTCCAGTATAGGAATTGTGATGCAGGAACCATTTCTGTTTAATGGTACAATCGCCGAAAATATCGCTTATGGAATGGAAGATGTTTCTTTCAACCGGATTTTACAGGCTGCACGTGCGGCGTATGCTCACGAATTCATTATCAATAAACCGGATGGTTACGATACGGTGGTGGGGGAGAGTGGTGAGCGTTTATCCGGGGGTGAAAAACAGCGTATTGCTATTGCCAGAGCTATTCTCCATGATCCACCGATTCTCATTCTGGATGAAGCTACTTCATCGGTGGATGCCTCTACTGAGCAGCATATTCAGGATGCAATCTCCAATCTTATAAAGGGCAGAACAACCATTGCTATTGCACACCGGTTATCTACTTTACGAAATGCAGACCGGCTGATGGTCTTATCCGAAGGGAAAATTGCGGAAACCGGCACTCATGACGAACTCATAGTGCTTGATGGAATATATGCAGAAATGGTCCGTTCATACAATAGTGTTAATGCTTTGCAGGCTGTTGTCTGGGGAGGGTAAGTTTATTTATACAAAAGATGTGAGATTATTCAAAATTAATGATCAGATTTTTGCAGGAAGCAGCAGTAAAAAGGCTTTACCAGTAAAAGTGAGATGGACTCGTCCGGTGACTGGAAAAGGAAAGGAAATCTCTTTTATCAATAATGGTAAAGAGTATTTAATCATCGATGGTTTGCACGATCTGGACCCTTTATCCAGAGCTATCGCAGAAGATGAATTGGAAAAAAGTTATTTTCTTCCCAGAATCAATACCATCCTGCGCACAGAAGTATTCCAGGGTAATCGTTATTTTGATGTGATTACCGACAGAGGGAAATGCAGATTTGTGATTAAAAATCCATTTACCTCTATCAGAAAGATTTCAGAGCAGGGATTGCTGATCAGGGATGTAGTGGGAAATCAGTTTATTATAGAGGATCTGAGAGTTCTGGATGATAAATCCAGGGGTGAATTGGAAAAGATTTGTTAGAAGTAGTACCTGTCCTTACAGTTCTTTAGTAGTAAGCTTCTATCAGCATCACTTTTTCTGGGGCTCGCCATCGAGAAAATTTGCCATACAAGTACCAGAATATTTATTTTAATTCCTTTAAAGTGAAACCATGTCCAAAGAAGTCCTATGAGGTATCATCATGAAATTAACAGTCCAGGATATAGCGCGGATATTTTCTTTATCTGAGAAAACGATTTATAGATGGATCAATCAGGGAGACATACCTGCTTATAAGATAAACGAGCAATACCGGTTTAACCGGACTGAAATAATCGAATGGGCTACCGCCAGAAGGATAAACTTCTCTCCGGAGTTATTTGAGGAGCCGGAGATGGAAGGCGGGCAGATCCGTTCCTTAAGTGACTCACTGGATGCTGGTGGAGTTTTTTACCGGGTTAGTGGAAAAAGTAAAGATGAAGTCATCAGGGAAATGGTTAAAATTATTAGAATTCCTGAAAATGTAGATCCGGAGTTTCTTTACAGGGTTTTAATGGCCAGAGAGAAAATGGGTTCTACTGCGGTGGGTGAAGGTATTGCTATTCCACACGCCAGAATGCCTCTTGTGCTTCATGTTTCAAGGCCTTCGGTATCTCTTTGTTTTCTGGAGGAGCCGGTGGAGTTTGGAGCTTTAGATGGAAAACCGGTATTCGCACTTTTCACTATAATCAGTCCCACAATCCGTTCTCATCTGTATTTACTGGCCAGATTATCTTATTTGTTACGCAATGATGAATTTAAAGAGATTCTTTGCAAACAGGGTAGCCGTAGTGCTATTGTGGATACAATAAGAAATCTGGAATCAAATCTGGATAATGCTGTTGCAAATGTAAAGTAATAATGTAAAATAATTCTCCCCCTGTCACTCAGGTACTGTGAATGATAACCTGAATATTGGAAACTCACAATATCAGAGCTGCACATTTTCCACCAGTATTCCGAAATAACCAATCATTACCGGTTTTCTGTAGTCACCAGCGCTGTGATAAATGATTCCAGGTGAATCCGGCTCTTTGTCCCTCTGATTCCAGAGTATTTTCATCCTATTTTACAACTGCAAAATCACTTTTATTCATAAGCTTTTCAGTCTGCTTAAAAAGCGGAAACTGGTATATCAGAAATCAGAAAGATGAATTGAGAAGTCCTACTTTTTAATATATAATAATGTATATTTATAGACTCCGAATCTATTAACCTGGACTGTACTGGATTGTTATGTACTTGATTGCCTCGTTGATTCTCTTAGCAATAATTATCGTCGCCAGAGCAGCCAGTAAGTGGCGCGTTCCTTTGGTGCTTATCTCACTTTTTGCAGGCATTTTATTTGGAAGTGATGTTGCCGGTTTAGTTTACTTTGATAATTTTGCTATGGCTCGTCAGATTGCTGATTTTGCTCTGGTTTTTGTTTTGTTTATAGGTGGCTTTGGCACTAAAGCAGAAAGATTACAATTAGTGCTGGCACCCTCCATGGTGTTAGCCACGCTGGGTGTAATAATGACAGCTGCACTCACTGCCGGGGCGCTGAATCTATGTCTCAAAATCAGCCTTACAACCGCAATTTTAATCGGGTGTATAATAGCATCAACCGATGCTGCCGCAGTTTTTTCAATTTTGCGTTCACGTTCATTAAACAAGAAGCTCTCATCGGTAGTTGAAATAGAATCTGCAACCAATGATCCGATGGCCATTGTTTTGACCTCTATCGCGGTTCAATTGATTGTAGCGCAGCTGGATCATCCCCTAAGAATTGGTTTATCTCTATTGTGGATGATTCTTGGAGGTATCTTAATTGGATTACTGGTTGGTAAAATCGGAGCACTTCTTTTTAAATTTATCAGGACTTTAGACAAAGGATATTTCTATATCTATATGATTGCCATTATCATGCTTTCATATGGAGCAGCAGACTTGTGCAAGGCAAGTGGTGTCTTATCTGCATTCTTTGCCGGGTTTTTGATGGGAAACTCGAATCTCCCTTACAAGTCAAACATTTCAACTCTTCTGGAGGCATTATCTACCATTGGTAATGTCATAATATTTGTTCTTCTTGGATTGTTGGTTTTTCCGCATGAGTTTGGAAACGTATACCTTAATGGTATTTTTCTTTTCCTGATCCTTACTTTTTTTGCAAGACCAGTTACAGTTTTTTGTTGCACCTATTTTACTAAATACACTCTTAAGGAAAAAGTCTTTTTAAGCTGGAGTGGACTTAGAGGCGCGGTACCAATAGTGTTGGCCACCTATCCTGCTGCAGCTGGTATAGCCGATTCCAGAGGCATTTTTCATATAGTATTCTTTGCCGTCTTACTTTCGTTGGTTGTTCAGGGGACAACAATTACCAAGCTTGCTGACCTGCTCAAATTAGGGGGTAAATCCAAGCCACAGCCCAAACAGATTATGGAGTTGGTGACTATGCAAAACCCTGAACTTGAGTTGATCGAAATCAGCATTGATGAAGATGATTATGAAGGAAATGTGCTCATCTCGGCTCTGAATTTACCTGCCGGGACCACAATCACCATGGTCAATCGTCGTGATGCCATTATTGCTCCAAGGGGAAACACAGAGATTAGAGCCGGTGATGTATTATATGTATTGTCCAAATCCACTCAAATAGAGGAAGTAACATCAGAAATTTTGAAGCACTTTCAACTGAAAAATGAAACACATACTGCATAGCAGATATGCCAGCTATTAGAATGAAAAAACTGCACAACCATGAAATCGGTTCCAGCTCCTGAAGAGATGTTATAGAGAACCCGGTTATCGATTTATAAGACTGTGCTGGAGATTTGTAAATCAAGCTTTACATTTTTAAAAGATTTAAAAACGGCTTTTAATTCATCTCCAGTGGATGATATACAGGAATTGGACAGGGTAGCTTTCCGTAGCAATTTTTCATACAATTCTCCAGTTGACTACCGCAGAGTAATTGATCGATGAAACTTTATACCAATATAAAAATCAGCTCTCCACAGCAATGTCCATATCTTGAAGACCGGTCTATGCGGCATGCTTTTTTTTATGCTTCAGAAGTGAGTGATTCTGAACTTGATTGTTTATTATCAGAAGGGTGGCGGAAATTCGGAATCTATTATTTCAGGCCTCAGTGTTTGGGATGCAGTAATTGTATACCGCTCAGAATCCCTGTGAATACTATCCATATGTCCAGAAGTCAGAGGCGATTATGGAGAGCAAATTCTGATATTCAGATGCGTTTTGAGCCAAGTGCCCCCTTTGATGAACTTTATAAAATATATGAAGAGCACTCCTTGAACCGTTTCGGGACCATAGCCAGTAAAGAAGAATTCGAGAGTAATTTTTTCACTAAATCCTGCAATTCAGCTTATTCCTTATACTATCTGCATGGAATGCTTATTGCAGCCGGTTTCCTTGATCTATCCTCTTATGCTCTCAGCAGTGTTTATTTTATCTTTCTCACAAAATTTCTGGCCAGGGGATTAGGTAATTACAGTGTACTTCGGGAAATAAAGTTGGCTGAAGAGATGGGGCTGAGGTATTACTATTTGGGCTATTTTGTTGCAGGTAATTCAAAAATGCAGTACAAGGCGGAATTTTATCCTTATGAGTATTATCAATGGGAAAATCAGACATGGAAGTCTGTTATTAACAAGGATGATGGGGGAAAGCTTAAATGAAAGAGTTTGTAAATGTTGCTGTCGAAGCAGCCAGAGAAGCCGGAGCTTTATTATATGAAAACTTTGGTAAAAAAGTCGAACTGGAATTCAAGGCTGACAGAAGTATTGTCACAAAACTCGATAAGCAATGTCAAAAAATAATTATAGACAAATTGCATTCTTCTTTTAAGGATCATCTGTTTATTGCAGAGGAATGCAGCACAATAGTGAAGAGGACGCCCCAGGAGTACACATGGGTAATTGATCCACTTGACGGGACTCATAATTATATACGTGGGATTTCTTCATATGGAGTTTCCATTGGATTATTGCGAGGCAATGAATTCTTAGCCGGAGTGATTTATCTGCCTCATGAAAATGCACTGTATGTCTCTGAAAAGGGTAGCGGTGCCTATAAAAATGGATCGCCCATACATGTTTCCAATGTCTCCAGTATTCAGGATTGTACACTGTCTTATGATTCCGGTTTCAGAAACTGTGTGGAAGTTAAGACTGCTATGTTGCAGAAGGTTGCTCCACAGGTTTTTAATACCAGAATATTCGGTGCTTCTGTTCGTAATTTTACTTACCTGGCCGAAGGTAAAGTTGATGCCATCATCGAATTTGATGACAAAATGTGGGATTTTGCTGCAGGTGTTTCACTTGTTTCTGAAGCTGGTGGTATGGTGAGTGACCTTAAGGGTACTCAATTCTTTCCAGAATCCTGTAATTATCTGGCATCCAACCGGAATATTCACACCCAAATGTTGAAATTAATTAACGATTGAGATTTTCTTATGACTCTGAATCAGTTCTGGATCTGTTTTGTTCCTCTATTTATCGCAGTTGATGCCATTGGAGTGCTGCCATTGTTTATATCGTTTACAGAAGGAATTGATGACAGGCAAAGAAGAAGCATCATCTTGTCTTCTATTATTACTGCTGCTATTGTAGGGTTTCTTTTTTTGTTTGTCGGGGAGGCGATCCTTCGTCTTTTAGGTATAACTGTAAATGATTTTATGATAGCTGGCGGAATCATTCTGTTTCTGATATCGGTGGGTGATCTGGTAACAGTGGAGAAGCCTTTACGGAGGGCTCAGGCGGAATCCCTGGGGCCAGTTCCCATTGGTGTACCATTGATTGTGGGTCCTGCAGTATTGACAACATTAATGATACTGGGCAGAGAACATGGATTGTTTCCAACTGCAATTGCTATGATATTCAATATAGCTTTCGCGGGCATGGTATTTTTTCTTAGTGGGTCAATCATGAAGTTAATTGGCAATTCAGGATCTAAAATCATTTCCAAAATTGCCAACCTCTTTCTTGCTGCTATTGCTGTTATGTTGGTTCGCAGGGGTTTATCAGCATTTTTAGGTGGTTAGAAAGCGGCTTTTCCGGAACAAATGAGACCTGAATTTCTATTTACTACTACAAACCTGAGATTTTAGAAAATGAATGCATCAGAGATAAAGAAACATCTTTTTTCCCTCAATAATAAGGGAATAAAGTACGACCTTAACCGCATTAATGAAGCTGCGAAAAGGTGTGGAAATCCTCAGCTGGCTATTAAATGTTTTCATGTTGCAGGTACCAACGGAAAAGGTTCAACCTGTGCTTATCTTGAATCAATGTTGCGGAGTGCCGGCTTTAAAACCGGACTTTACACATCACCACACTTGCTTTATTTTGAAGAACGTTTTCAGATTGATGGGAAAATAATCAGCGAAAAGCAGTGGCTCGAAGTTTATGAGGACATCAGGAATATTGTAGATGATCTTAACCTGACCTTTTTTGAGACTACTACACTTCTTGCTTTCGAATTATTTAAGCGCAATGAGGTTCAGTGGGCAGTATTTGAAACCGGTCTGGGAGGAAGATTGGATGCCACTAACATCATCAAGCCTGAAGTCTCGGTAATTACAAGGATCGCTCTTGATCATCAGGATCTGCTTGGTAAAGATATGGCTTCCATTGCCCGTGAAAAGGCGGGTATTATTAAAAAAGGTGTCCCTGCAGTTGTGGCCTCAAGTTGTGATCCTCTGGTCAGGAATGTTTTTTTAGACACTTGCAAAAATATGCAAGCCCCCTTTCATGAAGTTTCCTTTTCAGATGCTTCAGAAATATGTGAAACTTTATCAGCAACATCCTTCGCCAGAAAAGGAATAAGGTACATGTTAAAAATGGCTGGTAAATTCCAGGTTATCAATGCGCTGCTTGCTTTGGAAGCTTTGGAGATAGTATCACTTCTGGATACGGTTACAAGTGCAGAGGGACTTTCCCGAACTTTTCTTCCATGCAGATTTCAACAAATCTCTTTCCGGCAGAAACAGTTGATCCTGGATGTTGGACATAATCCTGATGCTGCTTGTGTGCTGGTTGATAATATTAAAAAACATTTTGCTAATGAACCTGTTTGCATTGTAACTGGCATAATGAAAGATAAAGATTACCCTGGCATTCTCAAAAAGTATTGCGAAATCGCGGATACGATCATTCTGAGCAGGCCGCAGGTTGAGCGCGCATCCCTGCCAGAAGACCTTCTTAATTCTATACCACCGGGTAAGGTTAACACTAAAGTATGTAATACTATGGAAGAAGCAATAACAGAAGCCATTAACGGATATCACAAGGTAGTATGTATTGCCGGTTCTTTTTTTACTGTGGGAGAAGCTTGCAGCCTGATGGGAATTAATCCGTTTTCTCAAGTCAGTGATGAAAGTTACACCACCAGATGATCAGGCTGCCCTGGTTTTTCTTTTAACCTGGTAATAAATTGTTCTTTCAGAAGAGATCATTTCAAAATCGGAATTATAGTTGGAGACAGATTCTGATGCACCGACAAACAGTACCCCCGAGGACTGGAGCATCTGAGCGATTCTGGAGAGAATTTCTCTTTTCAAAACATCTGAAAAATAGATCAGTACATTTCTGCAAAAGACAATGTCCATCGGTCCCAGCTGTCTAAAATCGTATTGCAGGTTCAGTTTCTTAAAGAGAACCATTTTTTTGATTTCATCTTTGATGGTCCAGGTTTTTCCATTTGTCGTGAAATAGCGACCTTTTATTTCCTCAGTTAAACCTCGGGAAATGGCAAAGCTGTCATAAGTTCCCTTTTTAGCCTGTTCCAGTACAGTTGAGGAAATATCGGTGGCTATAATCTCCAGGTTCTGAAGAGAAATGTCTTTTCTTCCACGCAGTAACTCCTGAAAGGCGATCGCTATTGAGTAGGGTTCCTGCCCGGTGGAGCAGGCTGCAGACCAGATGCGGATCTTCTCTTTCTTTTTCTGTTGTATCATATCGGCAAGCTGTGGTAATAGCTTGTTTTGAAGAACACTGAAAGGAGAAGAATCTCTGAACCACAGGGTTTCATTTGTGGTCATGGCATCAATTATTCTCTCTTGTATTTTTTTGGTGGGATCCGAAGATGCTTTCAGGTATAAACATGAGAAAGAATCACAACCCATCTCTTTCATCAGGCATTCAAGACGGTTTTGAATCAGGTAGCCTTTAGATTGGTCAAGGTGAATACCTGAGTTGGTTTCTATATAATTTCTGAACATTTCAAATTCATTTGAATCTAGAACTGTACTCATTTTTTCCTTATCAACCTGCGTAGCCTGAAAACCTGAAGATGGAATTTCTGGTGAGTGTAACTATTTCAGATGCTATGGAATCCAATGGAAGAGAGCTGTCAGATAGTTTTGCTTCATCGACTGATCTGGGCATCCCATAAACAACACAGCTTGATTCTGACTGAGTAATGCAGTAGCATTTTTTTCTTTTCAGGCAACGTACTCCATTAAGTCCATCACTTCCCATTCCGGTAAGAATTACTGCCAGAACACCGGATTCACCCCAATGTTCGGCAACTGATCTGAACAGGACATCTACCGATGGTTTACAACTGTTTTCAGCAGGTCCGTCGTTTATTCCAATTACCGGTTTTCCCTGATTTATCCTGAGAACCATATGTTTTCCACCCTGGGCAATGTAAACCGTACCAGGAACAACTGGATCGTTTTCCTGAGCTTCCCTTACTGAGAGTGCTGATTTTTTGTCAAGGCTCTCGGCAAGAGATCTGGTGAAATGAGGTGGCATGTGCTGGACCAGAAGAATAGGTAACGGAAAGTCGCGGGGAAACTGAGGAATTAATTTGTTTAGTGCATCAGGGCCTCCTGTGGAGACGCCAATAACACAGGCACAGAAATTTCTAAGAAGCTCGCCTGGCTGTCTGGAAGGTAACGGTTGCTGAGCGGGAGCTGACTGTATTTGTACCGCAGGTTCTTTAATCCGGGCGGATGGTAATTTACCCGTATAAAATCGGATCTCCAGCAGGCGAAGTACAGATTTAATACTGTTTTTCAGGTGCAATATATTTTGCTGGTAATCTGATCCTGCTGGTTTGCAGATGAAATCTATCGCACCCGATTGTAAGGCTTCAACAGTAGCACGTGTACTGCTTGAAACGTCGGTGCTGACCATGATTACAGCAATATCAGGATAACTGCTTTTTAATTTTTTCAGAAATTCAATACCGTCCATTTCTGGCATATGAACATCCACAAATACCAGATCGGGTTTTAGTTGTGGTATCTTTTTAAGGGCGATTTCTCCATTCGCTGCAGTCCCGGAAAGAGAGAATTCCGGAAAATCGTTAATACTCTCTGATAGAATTTTCCGCCATAGTGCTGTATCGTCAACTATTAAGGTTCGGAGAACCATTGGAACATCCATTCTGTTAATATATTCAGGCAAAATTATGGCTGCTCACTGATTCCAGAAATTTTGCCATATCCAGTATTAGCAGTAATTCCTTCTCCAGTTTAACAACATGGTGAATGAATTTTCCATCTAATTCATTTACATTAGGTGGAGTATGGTGAAGATCTTTATCCTCCACTGAAATGATGTCTCCTACATTATCAACCAGAATTCCAAAAATTTCATTGATTGAGGCTCTGCTTTCTTCTTCAAGAGACTTTAGAACCACGCATCTGGTTAAATTATTTATTGAACAAGCAGGCAGATTAAGACAGATTCCCGGGTCCAGTACAGTAATTATCTGGCCCCGGAGGTTCATAAGTCCTCTGATAAAAGGGGGAGCGAGTGCAACCGGCGTCATATCAACGGATCTGTTTACTTCACGAATAAGAGACACGTCTATTCCAAAAAGATATTCGTTCAAGGTTACCGTTATAAATGATCTACTCACAATTCACCTCAATTTGTTTTATGAAATGGGAGATTAATGTTGGTATGTCAAGCATTATGGTAAGATGATTATTGATTAACATAGAACCCAGAATTCCTTTACCTTTGATCTCACTGCTATCCAGGTTTAGCTCTGTGTCAATTGTATCATATATCTGACCTGCGATAATACCCACATTCCGTTCATTATAGCGTGGAATTATTACATAGAACGCCTCAGAAGATTCCGGAGACCTGTTTACCGGAAGAAAATCATGTAATCTGATTAACGGGAGTGTTTTACCTTCATGATTAAGAAATTCCCTGTTTCCAATTATTTCTATTTGTTTATTATCTGCCTGTTCAATCCTCGCGATATTGCATAGATCGATTCCGAATCTTTCTCTGGTTCCATTATCAAAGAGCAGAATCTCACTGTTGTTGGATAGTTCATCTTTTCCATTTTTCCCCTGAGCTTCATTTGTCTGTTCCAGATCAGTAAAGTGTAATCCGGCTTTCTGAGAGATACCACCAGGATCCAGAATCATAGCAACCTTGCCGTCACCCATAATTGTTGCTCCTGCATAACACTGAGTGGATTTCAGAGAGTCGGGCAGGGGTTTAACTACGATCTCCTCACTTTCGTACACACTGTCCACTGCAAGTCCGTAAAGATGGTGTCCTGTCTTGAGGACCACAACCTTGACCGCGTTATTTACACTTTCTCTGCGGTCACCTTTTCCTGTTCTTCGCTCATCTTTCTTTTCCTGACTCTCCTGGTCTCCAGGTTTTCCCCTTCTGTCTGACCAGCGGGCACGTCGGTCCGGCAATCTTTCTCCGGTAACCGGGTGGATGAAAGTCGGTTGCAGATCCAATACTGAAGATAGCCTTACCAATGGTAGAAGCTTACCACGCAGGCGAGTTACCTCTGCTCCATGAATTCGCTCAATTTTCTGGGTTAATTCAAAACTTCGGATTCTCAGCAGTTCCTCAACACTGACTTGCGGTATGGCAAAGGTGCGACCTTCAGCTGAAACTATCAGAGTGGGTATTATTGCCAGTGTCAAAGGGAGGGTGAGAGTAATCCGGCTTCCTTTTCCCTGAACCGACTCGATGCTTATTGTACCTCCCAGCCGTTCGATGTTGGATTTTACTACATCCATTCCCACACCTCTACCCGAAATATCACTTACTTCCCGGGCTGTGCTGAATCCAGGCTGCATAATAAGCATTTGAATTTCATGACTGGACATTTCTGAGAGGCTTTTTTCGCTTACGATTCCTCTGGCAAGGGCAACTTCTTTTATCCTCTGTGTATCCAGGCCTCTTCCATCATCACTGATTTCCACCAGCACCTTTCCGCCTTCCTGACTGGCCAGCAATGAAATTGTACCAACCGATGGTTTTCCGCGGGCTATTCTTTCATCGATAGTCTCTATACCATGATCTGCACTATTACGAACCAGATGTGTGAGTGGGTCAGAGAGCAACTCCACAATAGATTTGTCAAGCTCCACATTTTGCCCGCTCATCTCAAGGTTAATCTCTTTACCAAGTTTGTTGGAAAGATCTCTGACCACACGAGGGAATTTATTGAAAACAACCGATATCGGTTGTAAGCGGGTTTGCATTATATTTTCCTGCAATAAAGTGGTCACAGAATCGACTGATTGTAAGGTGGTGGAGATACCGGGGATATCCTTTAAAGGCATTGATAAGAAGACTTTAAATTTCTGATATAGGCGTTCGATTTCGTTTTGACATATCCTGGCCAGTTCAACCTGGGAGTTGTTGATATTATCTTTTATTATCTTCAGTGCAGCCTCAAAATCCTTCTCAATATTCTTGTCAGTGTTTTCGATCGACACATAATCGGCTAGTTTGCCATTGAATTGCAGTAACAGCTGGTTTCTGCTAAGTACCAGCTCACCAGCAAGATTCATCAGATTATTCAGAAGACTTACCCTTACCCGCAATGTGTCTTCCTGCGACCGTTTTTCTGCTACAGCCTCTTTTAATGGTGATGATGCAGCTGGGGTTTCGGAGAATTTTTCTGCCGGTTTGTTATTGATAATTCTTTTTATGTCAATTTCCTGGAACATGTCATTTTCAATATTACAACCTGTACCAAGAAGATCTGGCTCGAGAACAGATGAGAAAAGAATGATGTAAGTTATCTGCTTGGTATTTATATCTCTGATTCCATTTATTTCGTGATGATCAATATTTACATCGATTATTTCACCAATCCCAGCCCAAGCATCTATCAATGAAGAGGGGGGCAGGTTTTTCATTTCAAAGTAGGATGAGCGAAGAAATATCCGGTAGAGGTGTTTCCCGCTTTTTAAAAATTCACTTAGCTTTTGGTTGTCAATAATGGGATGTGCTCTGAGAATGTCCTGCTCTGCTCCGGGAGAGATTACAGATGTCTGTGAACCAGAGGGTATATCAGCTCTGAATGGTTGAAGCGCCTGCAACTCATTACTAATCGATATATTGCCGGTGTTTTCGATATCATCCAGCAATACCCTTAATTTGTCAATTCCCTTCAGCAACGCATCAGTTACCTGAGGTGTAACGGTCAGAGCATGATCCCTGATTCGGGATAAAACATTTTCCATCGCGTGTGCCAGGTCCGTTATCTGGCTGATTCCAAAAAAACTGAATCCACCCTTAATGCTGTGTACTGCGCGGAATATGCGGTTAATCAACGCATCTGAAACAGTGCCCCCTTCCCGCTCCAGAGTCAGCAAATCAGGTTCTACTGTTTGTAAATGCTCCCTGGATTCCAAAACCAGTTCATGAACCAGCTCCTTATCATTCATCAGTGCTTCTCCTGAATTTTTATTATTTTATCCAGCTTTATCTGGGTGAGAATCCGGAATGATTCTGCGCCAGCCTCGATTGAGAAAGCGATGTTACGTTTTTCACACTCTTTGTACAATCCCACGCATAAGGAAATACCCCTGGAATCGATGCGGATGACTGTTCTAAGATCAAGCACTAAATTTGCCCCTGAAGGCAGTTCAGCCATTTCTTTTTCAAATTCCTTTTCAAGTATAAGCACTTGATCTGCTGACATTTCGCCACTTACTTTCAGATAGACTGAATTTCCGATTGATTCTTTTTCTGATAAAGGCATAAAAACATTCCTGGAAAAAATTCCTATTATATCTTTTCAATGGTACTTTTTTTGACAGTTTATTGCAATCGAAATTTGTTTTCAATGGTTATAGGGAAAGTAAAAAACTATATTTTAAGCAATTTTTAAATAAAAAATCTGCCACCATCGGTGATAAAAATGGAGGGAAATTCCATGAAAAAAATTTTGCTGATTGCATTGCTGGTTTTTGGTGGTTGTGCAAACCGTCAGTCATTGAAAACCGAACCAAAACAGGAAATTCCAGGTAGAATCCAATTCTCCGGAGGGAGCGGAGATTCTTATGAGGATGCTGTTGTGATCACTGGGGTCCATAAACAGCATGAAGGCTTAGATGCTGAATACAGTTATATCAGCCAGAGACATGGAATTAAAAACAAGGATTGGCGACTTGTTGGACAGACTATTGTCAGGGAGAAAAAAGCAGTATTTGATGTGATCGAAATCTCACTTGGAAACGATTCTGGTCGTCGCATTTACTATTTCGATGTGACAGCATTTCCCTGGAAGAAAAAATAGCACACACTGTTTGATCCTGCAATGTTTAAAATGACTTCAGAGAGCTGTTGAGTGTAAGTTATGATTTTCAGTTATCTGCCTTGGAACCTGCTGATTTAAAAGTTATTATTTGCTCAACCCTGATAATAAACCATTTTTTTTTCAGGAGAACACATGGCTAAAATCTTGCAAATAGCCAAAGATGCATCCTTTGCGGCCGGTAAATTAATTCTATCGCTCCAGGGAAAAACTGAAGTTTTTCATAAAAATTCCAACTTTAATCTGGTAACCCAGGCAGATAAGGAATCTGAAAAAATTATAATCTCCATGATTCAATCTGCAATGCCGGATTCAGTGATTCTAAGTGAGGAAACTCTCTGGCAGCAAAATATCACTGCAAAGCAGCTTTGGATTATTGATCCTCTTGATGGCACTAATAATTTTGCCCATTCCATTCCTCACTATTCTATCTCTATCGCCTACGCAGAACATGGAATTGTAAAGGCGGCTGTGATTTATGATCCTAACAGAGATGAATTGTTTACAGCAGAATCCGGTATGGGGGCTTTTTGTAATGGCGAGAGAATCTCTGTCTCACAGAGCAAGTCTCTTAAAGATGCGGTTATTGCTACCGGTTTTTTTTACGAGCGGGGTGAAATGATGCAGAACACTCTTTTTTCCATCTACCGCTTATTAAAGGAAAATATTCAGGGAATTCGAAGGATGGGAAGTGCAGCGCTTGATCTTAGCTGGGTAGCCTGTGGCAGATATGAGGGATATTTTGAATATATGCTTTCACCATGGGATTTTGCTGCAGGAATGTTACTGGTAAGGGAGGCTGGAGGTGTTTGCAGTGATCGGGAAGGTTTTGAGCTGGAACTTGAATCCAGGGGAGTCATCTGCAGCAATAAATTTATATCCGAACAATTATTGGAATTGGTGGCATGGAGCGAAGTCAGTAAAATGGAAAAGCTGGTTCTGCGCTGATACAAATATCTGCAGACTCAAATTTAAGAGCAAACTAACTTAGTTTTTTTAGATATTTCAGTTAACCGTTCAATAAACTCAATCTGGTTTCGTAAACTATATGAAATCACCACGATAAAATATTTATATTTTGCTTAATTTTATTTAAAAACTGAGCGGAAAAATACTGCTCTTTCGAGGAATCTGGCAGGCATATGATAGAACGAAATGATGTGTGTTGGTGCGGAAGTGGGAAGAAATACAAAAAATGTCATCTTTTTGAGGATCAGAAAAATAAATCTTCTGTGAAAATGGTTCCTAAAAAGAATCGTCTGGTGAAGACTGATATTGAAATTGAAAAGATGAGAGAAGCTGGAGTCTTTAACGGAGAACTGATGGACTATATTCGTCAATTTGTCAAAGCTGGCATCAGCACCGAGCAACTTGATACACTTGTTCATCAGTACACGGTGGAGCATGGACATATACCCGCCTGCCTGGGATATCATGGTTATCACAAGTCAGTGTGCATTTCCCGCAATAATGTTGTTTGTCATGGAATCCCATCTCCTGATGAATTCCTTTTGGATGGAGATATTGTTAATGTTGATCTGAGCACAATTGTGGATGGCTTCTATGCTGATTCATCAGAAACCTTCTTGATTGGGCAGGTATCTAAGGAAGCTCGCCATCTTGTTGATGTTACCGCCAGAGCAATGATCAGGGGGATTGACGCTGTAAAGCCAGGGGTTTCCTTAAGGGCTGTTGCCGAAGCTATTGAGCCCTTTGTCAAGTCAAATGGCTGTTCTGTTGTGCAACAGTATACCGGACATGGAATCGGCAAAAGCTTTCATGAACATTTCACTGTTTACCATCACATTGATTCTGATTGTGACCAGGTTATTCTCGAGCCCGGAATGACCTTTACAGTCGAACCCATGGTAAATCTGGGGCATTATGCTGTAGTTACTGACCGTAAAGATGGTTGGACTGTGAGAACTAGAGATGGATCACTTTCTGCCCAATTTGAACATACAATACTGGTCACCGAAACAGGAGCGGAAGTACTTACTCTTACTCCGATGCAACGTAATTTAAATGTAAGACTCAAAGTTGACGAAACCTCCTATAAATGATGAAAATTTGTTATATAATTGATGAATGAAAAGGACATGATCAAAAACAGCGAAATTGATAAGTCAGAAAAGGTCGTTATTGCAGGGCTATTGACTTCTGATATCAATCCTGACCTCTTTGAAGAGGATATGCAGGAGATGCAGATGTTGTGCACCACGGCAGGTGCTCAGGTTATTTCAATGGTAAATCAGAAACGTGAGCACCCCGCTGCCTCCACATATTTGGGGACTGGGAAACTGGAGGAGATCAGCAGAACCATGAAAACTGCCTCTGCGCAGACGTTGGTCATAGATGCACAACTCTCTCCTGGACAGATAAAAAATATTGAAAAGCTGGTTCAGGGAAAGGTGATAGATAGAGGACAGTTGATATTAGATATATTTGCCAAACATGCGCGTACTAATGAGGCAAGACTTCAGGTAGAACTGGCCCAAATGCGTCTTCTTTATCCCCGTTTAACTCATGCCTGGACCCATTTTTCCCAGCAGGTGGGAGGGATTGGAACCAAAGGACCAGGGGAAAAGCAGCTTGAAGTGGATAGACGACTGGTGAAAAAAAAGATCTCTGAACTAAATGAGAAACTAAAGAAAATCGAACAAGATCGCATTACCCAGAGAAAAAGCCGGCATCAGATCTTTAAAGCATCTCTTGTTGGTTACACCAATGTGGGTAAGTCATCTATTCTGAATGCCTTGTGCGGAAGTGAAGTGTTGGTGGAAGATAAGCTTTTTGCTACTTTGGATACTTCCACCCGCAGGGCTTTTATTCCGGGTGCCGGCAATATAGTTATCAGTGATACTGTTGGTTTTATCCGTAAACTTCCGCATCAGCTGATTGCTTCATTTAAAAGCACATTGAGTGTTGTATCTGAATCTGATCTGCTTCTTCTGGTAATGGATGCATCAAGTGAATGGATAGATCAACAACTTCAAACAGTTCGCACTGTGTTGACTGAACTTAACGCTGATAAAATCCCCTCAATTATGGTTTTCAATAAAATGGATCTGGTAGAGGATCCTTTTCTCAGGAAAAGACTCTCTTTGGCTTATCCACAAGCTATTTTTATCTCTGCTTTTAATAAGGAGAACGTTTCCACATTAAAAGATCATATAGCTGAGGAAGTCAGAAGCCATGAGAAAGAAAAGCAGATGGCTGAGATTATAAGCAGAAAGACTAAAAACCTCAGTCAATATGAACCGTGATCCTTTATCTTAAAATTTTACCTGTAGCGGCAGTTTACAAGGGCTATGAAAACATCAACATTGCCTAGACCCGAACAATTAGCGGCTTTGAATCTTAGTCTTAGAGCTAAACTGATTGTGGAGGGTATGATCGCCGGATTGCATAAAAGTCCCTACCATGGCTTTTCCGCGGAATTTCTGGAATATCGTCCATATCTCCAAGGGGAGGCCGCCAGGAGAATTGATTGGCGCAAGTTCGCCAAGACTGATAAAACAGTAGTAAGACTCTTCGAGGACGAAACCAATCTTTTTGCACATCTCCTTCTCGACAAGAGTGCATCGATGATGTTCTCTTCTGGTAAATTCATGAGCAGGTTTGAATATGCCCGTACTCTGGCTGCTTCTTTGAGCGCTATATTGATAAAGCAACGAGATGCTGTTGGGTTGGCTTGTTTTGATGAGCATATCGGATCCTATCTTCCTCCACATTCCACCAATGCTCAGCTAAAAAATATATTTTCCACTCTCAGCAGATTGGAATCTGGTGCCCAAACCCATTGTGGACTGGCAATTGAATCTCTTGCCAAAAGAGTTTCCAAACGGGGATTGTGCATAATTATCTCAGATCTCTTTGATGATCCAGTGGAGATTGTAAGAGCTTTACGACACTTGCGATTTAATCGTCAGGATGTAATTATATTCTGGGTTCTGGATCCCCTCGAATTGGATTTCGCATCTTCTTCCTCCTTTGAGATGCATGATCTGGAGACTGGAAAAACCCTTTTGCTGGACGGGAAAACAGCATCTGAATTTTTTAGAAATGGATTACAAAATCATAGAAAAACTTTAGAAAGCGCATGTAAGGAAATGCAAATAGATCTCAATATGATTTGTACTGATGAACCTTTTGAAAAAGCGCTGTTCAGAGTACTCGAGAAAAGGAAGCGTCTCTTTTGAGCAACATTTCCTTTTTTAACCCTCAGTTTCTCTTTGCTCTGCTCTTCATACTGGCTATCATTTTGATTCATTTCCTAAGGCGTCCACGCACAGTCTATCTGAATTTTTCTACACTTCGATTCTTCACTCAGGATGCAGTTTTTCAGAAAAAAACCCGTAAGCTTCGTAAAATATTACAAATGCTGGTGCGTTGTGCTATTGTCGTTGTGATAATTTTATTGTTTGCCAGACCTTTTAACCCCTCGGAACCAATGAACAGATTGCATTTCCCGCAAACCCCGATCTATGTATGGATTGATCCCACCTTAAGCATGGATTATCTGGATGGATCAAAGAGTATCGGAGAATTATCTTGCAGTATCATTGATTCCTTACAGAAACTGATCCCGAATAACAAACTTTACCTTTTTGATCATGACAGTAAAACATTTCTTCTTAAAGTGCAACCAACCCCTTTTGTAAGCAGTTATCTGCCTTCTGATCTGGAAGATGCCTTGAATGAGATTCAGAATATAAGTATCGACATAGATCCGCTCTTTATTGTGCTAAGTGATTTTCAGGTACCTCTAAAATCAGTACTTGAGAAGAGAGTATCAGACCTGGATAAGAGAATCACTGTAGTTTGTGTACCGGTTAACCCTAAAAAACCGTGGAATTATTCTATAGCTGATGCCCAAATTGCTAATCATAATGACCTGACTGTTAGTGCATTTGTAAAAACTCAGGGGAAATCAATCAGAAATGGGGAGCTGGTTGCAGAAAGTGGCAGAATGCGTATAGGAAGAGCATCTGTAAAATTATCAGAAAATGAGAAGAAGAAAGTGCACATAAATGGGAGATTATTGTCAGGCAATTCGGCGGGTAAGTTAATCCTCTCCTCAAAAGATCCATTACTTTTTGATAATTCAGCCTATTTTACAATGGAATCATCAACTCCCAACCGGGTAATAATAGTTGGTGATAAAACCAGATGTAAGCCAATCGCATTTGCATTGTCCGCATCCTCAAAAGGTTTATGGGGGCCGGTAAAGGTGAAAGAGAGTTCAGAGATCACTTTTGATGACCTGGATTCTGCGGATCTTATAATTATTAATGAACTGGTGTCTCCTGTTAATGCTTTGAATGCATTTCTGAATGATCCTGCTCAGAATAAAAAGGCGATTGTCTTTTGTTGTTCTGTTGATAATATTGCAAGTGCTGGTGTGTTCCTTAATAATATGCTGATTTCAGCAGTTAACTACATTGTCCAGGAATACAAAACTCCTCTTTCACCAATTCTTCCGGATACCACTTCGGTAATTTGGCAGCATTTCCCAAGTGTCCGAAGTGAAGATGTGTTGGTGTATAAAAGGGGAGGGGGAATAGAGGGGGAGGTGTTACTAAGATTGTCTGATGGTTCACCGTTATTAATTAAAGCTTCAGACAAAAAAGGGCGTTCGTGGCTTATACTGACCACCCCACTGGGTGTGACAGATGCTAATAATCTCAGTGAAAGCGGCTTTTTTGTGCCACTTGTTGACCGCATATGCAGATATTTGATGCACTACAATAAACTTCCCGGTGAGTCCATTGTTGCTGGCAGAACCTATAAAAACCCTTATTTCAGCTCAGGCTCTGATGTGACTATTTTTGATGAGAATTCGAAGCTGATAAAAACCATCAACAATAGTCAACCTTTTTTTCACTATGAAAAACCAGGAATTTACAAAATTGTACCTTTAGGACAGCCCTCATTTTTTCTTGCTGTTCAAGCAGATCCTTCTGAGAGTGTTCTTGAGTACGCATTGCCAGACGCAGACAGATATACAAACCTGCTGATTAAAAGTAAAGAGAAATTCTTTGGATCGGTTACCAGCAAAGGACAGATGGTATTGAACATAATACTCTGGATTTTACTATTTGCACTTCTGCTGGCTGAGACACTCCTGTGGGAGCGGCAGAATAGAAAAAATCATGTCCAGGTTAAAGAGTAATGACTGTGACGGCAGCATGCCCGAATCAAGCATCTTTAAACCAGGCAATCATAAGATCGAAAACTAAAAACCTGCTATTTATATTATCAATTCTCTATTCTGAAAACTTAAATCAAAAATCTCTTGATTATTTCTTCTGTTTCTATAGTATAATCATATCCTATAGGATGAAACCGGACTGTTAAAACCTAAAATCCGCGACTGATGATTATGGTTGCATCCACTTAACTGCAGAATTAAGTTTAGAGCAGGGAAAAGGAAAAATGAAAATTGAAATCAGTACTAGTGGTGCGTATCAGGTCATCAGGATAGATGAGGAGTTTAATATCATCTCTGATCTTTCTGAGCTTAGGTATCTGATTAATGGATATTTGAATCAGGGTAAGCGGTTCATTGCGGTTTCATTCACTAATGTATCCTATATCTATTCCGGTGCAATAGCTGTCCTTATTGATTGTCATAAAATGCTGATTGGAGACAACGGCGAGCTTTGTATAATAGAGTCTAATCCGGAAATACTGACTATCCTAAAGTATTTAAATATAGATAGAATTATACCATTTTATATTTCCGTGGAGGATCTGCCCCCATACACAGGAGATCGGAATGATAGAGATTTAGCAGATGAGTTACTCTGAATCAGCATCTTCCAGAAAAGGTGTTCTGAAGAGATCCTGGGGTGATTTGGGGGATACTCGTATCGTTTTACAGCGTTCTGCAATTACTTCACCTGCGGGTGCATGTCTTCTTTTGTGCACAAATCTTGCCTCTGTATAGTGGACCTCGCAAAATGAAGTGTGTTTGGCTTTTGAAAACCAGACTGCCAGAGCAGCAGCTTTCTGAAGGATTTCCGGAGGAGGCGAGGGCTTGTCTTTTGGCCGCCTTATTATAACATGAGAGCCAGCATAACCGGCTACATGCATCCAAAAATCGGATGGATGGGCAAAACGGGTACTTAGTTCATCATTTTGGGTATCGGATTTCCCTATAAAAATGTCCCATCCTTCAGTTACAAAATGATGATAAGGAATCTTTTTACCGGGTGATTTCTGTTTGGCTGAGGTTAACTGAATCTTAATATCGATAGTGGAAAGCTCACGCTCCAATTTCTCCTGTAAAGATTTCTGCTTTTCACCATATTCTTTTTCTTGCAGTAAGGTTTCGATTTCCTTTTCAATAGATAGAAGTCGGCTTATCTGTTCTTCCGTGGCTTGAACTTTTTTTGTGCTGATTTCTTCGCCCCGTTTTGCTTTTTTTGCTTTTTTGTACAATAGCTGTGCGTTTGCCTGTGCATCCAGTTTGGGATTGACCGGTATTTGTTCTTCTTTCTGGGTATAAATGTTGTTTATATTGATCTTCGATCCGTTTTGAATAACCTTTTCTGGTGAGGCGAGAATGGAATCTGCGATCTGTTTATACCAGTGATGTTTTGTAGCTTCCGTAAGCTCTTCATGCTGTTTTGTAAGCTTTCGCTGCAATTTCTGTACTGCTTGACGAAGTGTTTTCTGGAGATGCTCCAGATCTGAAGATTCTGAATTCTGTGTCTGCATTGAAGATAGCCCTCTTGACGTTCATGGGGTTTGGTGGTAAAATTATTGATGTTCTGAAGAATAAATGGTCAGATATTAGCAGTTGAGCATGATCTTCAGAAGCACTAAAGGACCGCTAAGGTGGGGAGGAAACAATGGTAAAAACACTGAATATGACATGTCCGCATTGCAATCATATTGCCGAGCTATTTCTAAGTACAAATGCCTGTGTCATTGTCCTGAATTGTCCTTCCTGCTATTCACCTCTTATGTACTTTGAAAATAAAATATTTTTACTCTCAAAGAAACAGGTTGATGCTATTAAAGGTACCACTCAGAATTCCACTGTATTAAAGATATTGGACAAAATTGCTCAGACTGAATCGATAGTTGATGCTTCAGGGTTTGACTCCAATAATAAACCTCTGAATTCCGTTCCGGTTATTAATGATAACCGAAATCACGAACAGGCTCGCCAGAGAAATATCAATGATGATGATATTACCAATCTGAAAATAGAATTGGCACTTTGTAAAGATGTTCAGGATTTTATTAATGTTATTTGAAGAGATTGGTTGAGTAATGCTGCATGTGTTACTAATATTCTGGTCATTTTCTAATTTCTTCCGAGCTCGCATGCTCCATGAGAGACTTCTTTAAGCTGCTCTCCTGCTGATCCAGATCACAGCCCAGCACATTCTTTTCTGAAATCTGCAATTATATTTCTGGTGTAAAATACTATTTTTATTGATTATGACATCTTCACCAGGGGTAATAATGCAGCTCTCATATGAAAAATATCAGTATAGTCCGGTTCTGGGATGGTCAATTTCCAGATATGAAGTATTCGATAAATGTAAAAGGCAGTATTTTTATTCTTATTATCCAAAAGCGGTGAAAAATGTCGCTCATTACAAGATGACTCAGCTGCGAGATCTGACTTCAGTGCCTCTGGAAATTGGAAATGTGGTTCATGACATTCTGGAAGCATTTCTTAAGAGACTCCAGAAAAGTGATACAGATATCGATGAGAAACGCTTTTTCAAATATGCCAGAGAGCTTGCTGGAAGGTATTTCTCAGAAAAAACGTTTATGGAAACGTATTACGGATACTGCAATGAAATTGACAAAGAAAAAGCATATGAGAAAATCGAAAGCTGCCTGAAAAATTTCATTCAAAGCCCCTGTTACAACTGGATCTTTATGGTAGCGATGGGGGACCGGACTAACTGGATGATTGAGCCTGCAGGGTTTGGTGAAACCAGGCTTAGTGGATTGAAAGCCTACTGCAAGATGGATTTTCTGCTGCCGGTTAAGGATGATGTTTATATTCTGGACTGGAAAACTGGTTCAAAAGACAGTGCAAAACACACCTGCCAACTAATGGGTTATGCTGCTGCTGCAAATAAAAATTTCCAAATCCCCTGGGATCGCATTTTCCCCAAAATAGTATATCTGTATCCGCAATACGATGAGTTTGAGATCAGAATAGATTCCGCAGAACTGGAATCCTTTTATGAAACTATCAGAATACAAACCAAAGAGATGTATGCATTCTGCAGTAATGTAGAACAGAACATACCATTGGGTATTGAAGCGTTTCCCAAAAATCCTTCACCTGTATTATGCAGACAATGCAGGTTCAGAGAGCTTTGTTTTCCGGAATGTCGCACTCAGCTCACCAAAGAGGACCTTAATTTTTCCTCTATAGAACTGTCGTAGGGTAAAAAAAAACCTTGTGAAGTGTCTATGAGTTCGGCTTTACTTCACAAGGTAAATTAAAATCATCTGACAGAATTTTATTTTTTAGCCATGGGTTCAGCTGCATTGCTGGTACTGGCTTCCTGCACTGCAGCTTCTTCAAAAGAATCCACTTTACGGTTCTGTCTTAAGGTCTGTGCCTGCAATTCTTCAACGCTGTTCATGGGTTCACCAAGATGCAGCATCATAAATTCTGCATCATCGGCCAGTTCACATTCAGGATCGTTTTTCAACACCCATTTGTAATTGACTTCGGCAAGTTCTGATTTGTCCATATATTCATCGTAGATGAAACCAATCATAAAAAAGGTAATGCTTTTCTTTTTGGTGTCCGGTGAAGACAGCAGATAGTTGCGGTAATTAGTAATAGCACTGGAATAGGATTGGCGTTCTGTCAGGATTTTAGCCAGTTCATACTGAGCATCTTTTCCTTGTTGAGAGAAAAGAAATTCGTTGGTCAAGGTATTATAAATCTTCTCAGCATCTTCCACAAAACCTGTGTCTCTGAGTGAATCTGCTTGTTTTAGCAGGGCAACAGGATCCTGATCCTTACTGTCTTTAAGGTCATTTTGCAGGAATCTGGCACCATTTTCCTTTCTGATTTCATATATCAGACTGTCCACTTTGAGTTTTTTCTGATTATTAAGTAAAGCAGAGATTCTGTTATTGAGTACAGAAGAATCGATAACTGAAACAATTGAGTTGGCTTCATCGTGAATCAGATAAGGGACCATATTGGTATCAACTGAAAGACTTTTCTGAGCCTGAGGCAAGATTTCTTTTATAACATATTCGTTTGCCACTTCCACTTTCCAGGCCCAATCCATTACTTTCTTGAATGCCGCAGAAGAGGTAAATGCAACCTGGTTGGCTTTTTCAGCGAACAACTTCCACTGTATAAGAAATTCAACAAGTCTTTTGGCACCTTTTTCATTTTCATACTGTTCTCTGTATTCTGGTCTTATCCAGGAAAGAATCGTATTCATGTCTTCCTTAGTGATGATTTTTCCATCACCATAGATTTCGTTGGTGGAATCTGGGAAATCTTTCTGGTATTTCTCTTTGAAGAAGGCTTTCATAAAGAAGTCGGGTGCATTTCTTTTATTGGAAGAAAACCAGATATTGTTGATATTTGCAGAATCTTGCGGATCAATTTTACTTTTAAAAGAAGAGTCCGGTGGGAATTTCTGCACAAAAAGGATTTGAACAATTGTGTCTTGTACTTCGGTGAGGGGTTGATAGAATGTGGAGTCGCGGGTAGAATCCACTTTCACCGATTTCTTAAAATCCTCTTTATGAGCATTGTAATAAGTTTTTATCTGGTTTTCAGTAGCACCCATATTGGGGATAAGATTCTCCATCATGAAGATCTGAGCTGCATAGAAATTTTTCTTCCATTGCCAGTCATTGCTGTTTTTGATGGCGTCTTTTGGAAAATTTTTGGCTTTCTGAAAGATTGCTTCTGTTTCCACGATATGAGAGATCATGGAACGATAACCCGGAAATTCATCGCAGAGCTCGGTAGGGTAGTATTTTCGAACTTTTGAAAATACCTCATAATCATTGTGATCGATAGTGGTTTTTCCGATAACGGCCAGAGCATCTTTTGTGTCTTGTTTTGAACATAAAAGAAGAATGGGTAGGAGAGCCAGAATAGAAAATCTTTTCATAGAAAACCTCTGAAAATATATGTGGGCTGGTTTAGTTTAAGGCGGCTACCGCTTCATCAACTTCATCATAAATTTCCAGTAGTGAAGTAGCGCCAATTATCTCAATAATTTCGTATACATTTTCATTTATATTGGCAATTTTAAAGCAACCACCCTTTTCCCGGGCAGACTTACTGAAGTGCAGTAAGATCCCCAGTCCGGTGCTGTTGACATAGCGTAATTTTTTAAAATCTGCAACCACCGTATAAATGCCTTCATTGAAAAGGTTACATATTTTTTCCAAAACAGTTTCAACATTGGTTGCATCCAGGTCACCAATGAACTTGATTAGTTTGGCTTTATCCTTGCCACGTATATCTTCATAAATAAGTTCAATTTGAGATTCCATTTTTTACCTCTCGTACCTTTTTAACATGTACAACAGTTCCCTTTTCAGAGCATTCAACTGATAATTCATCACTGAGCATTTTAATCAAAGATAAACCTCTTCCACGCTTCTCTTCAGACCGGATTTCATGTTCATGCACTGGCTTAAGGAGTGCTTTGAGGGTTTCCAGCTTATCAGGATCGCTAGTGTTAATTACATCAAATTCAATTTGTTTTTGATCGATGCCGATTTTTACACTGATATTCTGATCATCACCCTGTTTACCATGTTCGATCGCATTATTGCATATTTCATCGATAATGGTTTCGATCCGGAATGAATCCTTATTGCCATAACCCTTCTGTTTTGCAATTCTGCTGGCTAATTGCCGTACCGGAGGAACCAGATGGAGGTTGGCTGGGAAGGTCAATTCGATGACTTCCGGTGCCAGGCCTTGTTGCCATTTAAAAGAATTTAATGCCGAACGTACATCATTAAAAATCCGGAATATTTTGGTGGCCCCCATGGAACTGAATTTTGTTCTGATATCCATATTCATTGCAGCAAATACCAGATCACCATCCTTTTCCAGCAGTGTTTTCCTAAATCCCATAAACTCACCCAAGGCCGCTGAGGAGATCATACTGACATTTCCCACTTCCGCGATCGCATATTTTTTACTGTTGGTATCGATCTTCTGAAAGGTGTCAATAAGAGATTTGATGCTTTCAAAATCCAGTTCTCCAGAAAACTGGAGAATAACTGCTTCGGGGGTTGCCGCTACTTCCTTAATCTCAATAATCATTTGGTTAATCCTTTCCCCGGAAGTGGGCTACCTGTTTTCAGAAATATCTTCGCGTTTTCGTACAATGCGTACTGATGTAAGATTCTGTTCATCAATAACCACATTAAGGCTTTCTGAAAGCATACGAACTATTTCCAAGCCCAGACCTTTGTCTGATTTTTCTTCTGATTTAATAGAAAGTGCATTTTTTAATCTCTCGATGTGGTGTTGATCTCCTCCCGGATCTTTTATGGTAAAATCAATACCATCTTCATAAATATTACAAATTAAATCGATCTTTGCATCATCTGTCTTGCAACCGTAATTCACTGCATTGTTACAGATTTCATCAACAATGATCTCGGAACGATATGCAAACTTCGGACTGAACTGCGATACCAGCAATACTTCTGAAACAAATTTCCGGATTGCTGGTATGTATTCTATATCTCCGGGAAAAGAGAGTTCGATTTTATAAGGTAACTGAATGTTCATCGTAAATACCAGTGCCTTCCCCTGTAAGTACCAGTTCTACTCTTCACCATGAAGAATATAAGATTCTTCAGCGGTAGTAATCATCCCTTTTTTCACCATTGTTTCGATTAACCGGGATGAGATTGATAAAAGTGTAGTGAAGGTAGGAGCCTCATTTAAACCCTTTATTTTAACGTTCGCCTGAGAGTCCTTTTCCGAGCCCGTTCTCAGATTATCCAGAATACACTCCATTACAAACATTATCTCACCGTAAGTTAAATTGCCCTGACGGTAGTTGGAGAATTCCTGGATTGATCCCAGAATGAGATCATGAAGCTTATTGAATTCATTGGCATCATCAAATACGTTTCTATACGATCCAATCTCAGCCATGGCTCCTCCTTACATCCTTTAAAGTTAATAAATATATATAAACATCACCACTTTTTGAAAGTAGGTTTCATAATTTTGGGAAAAATAGTGCTTGATTTCACTCTTTTTCTTTTTTTAAAGTATCAATTGTATCAATTGTATCGATTGTGCCTGCAGGTTCTATCTGAGCCGGTTCAGCACTGGGTATGGAGAAAACATCGGAGATCGATGGCTCTCTCACCTCTTCCAATTTGGACTTACCGGTATCCTCCATCTTTGCATTCTCAGCTCTGATTGCAGCAGAGATTATTCTGCAGGAATTACTGACTGCTTCGTTCTGTAACATCTCAATAAGTTCTGTCCTGTCTTTAGCTGAAATAAGATTCCCTGATTGGAATAATCCTATTCCTTTCGGCTTGTGAACAACAGCGGACACATCTCCTATAAATAGAAAATCCCTTTTATAGAGACTGTAAATATGCAAACTGATCATCAATTCACCTTCGATTCCGGTGAAAATCAATTTTTTCCGCTTATTATTCAATTGAAAGCTTTTTACTGCCCCCCAAATAATGAGCAAGGAATCATCAGAAAAACGGACCAGAGTCTCCAGATAGTTTCTGGAGACTGCCGGGTAATCATCAAATTTTATGGTCCGTCGCAATTTCTGGCATTCAAGGTAGTCTTTGGTAAGAAGATCACTTTCCATGGAAAGCTTTTCTCTGAGTAGATTTTCATAACCTTTTTCCAGAGATGGTGCATTGTTCCCGGAAAGTCCAATAAAAGCAACATTTCGTCTGGCCAATGTGTGAACCGGCAAAATCAAAAGTAAGATCAACATATTCAGATGCTTCATCCTGACAGGTTCTCCTTTTGTTCATTATTGGCTCTATAAATCCAGCACAATATTTCTGCAACAGCTGCATAAAGCTCAGGCGGAATTTCACGATCAATATCTACCTGGGCCAATAATTCGATAAGTGTATCATCCTGGTGAACCGGGATATTGTTGTCCTGTGCAATCTGCTTTATTTTCTGAGCAATGCAACCTTCACCTTTTGCTACAACACGAGGAGATGCTTCTTTATGCTCATCATACCTTAATGCGACTGCCTTTTCCTTCTCTTTTTTTTTCATGGCGTATCAAATCTTAACATCAAAAGATACATCAGATATAATAGGTGATTCAGATTCGCATTTTCTGCTGACTTCAGATTGCAACAGAAAGCTAACCAGTGGAAGACCGAGACTGCTAAGCGATTTGCTTAGGGAATCCCGGTTTTTCGAAAACCATTCCAGTGTATGATTCTTATTAAAACTGATTTTAAGATTAAATCTTTTTTTTAATTCATATTCCATCTGAACACTTATGCTACCCAGCCTCGACGGTGCTACATCCAGATCAACTTTGTAGATTCTTTGTTTCTTCCGTTGGGAATTGTTCTTTCTTTTTAATAGACGTATATTTACCTCTGTCCACTCTCCGTTTACATTCATCGGAAGTGCCAGAACCTGCTGCGTTCCATCAGATGTGGAAACTGTTCTGCCTAATAATTGCAATGATTCAAAATGGTTCAAAAGAGAGTCTATAACCGGTTTTGATAATTGATTTGAGACTGCAGTGTCTGCAAATAATGGCTTTTCTGATAAAACTTGTTTCGGGAAAGCATTCTCAGAGTTTGCTGAAACCGAAGCAGTACTTTTCATATCAGGGGCGTTTGGCATGAAAATATCACCATTATCTGATATCAAATTTTCCATGGACCTGCGGGTTTTCTGACATAGTTTAATCAGATATGCAAATAGATCCGGTGAAAAATTTTCTCTGGTGGTTTGAAGGGAATTCTGCAAGACTGTGATATTATTTTGTAAGTTGGAAAACAGGCTGCTAAACTCAATCATAAGCTCTGGTTCAGTTAACAATTTATTTTCTGGGTCTCGGATATTTTCATTTGTCGTCACACCATTTTCCATTGTTTTTTTTATCTGTTGTATTGAATCATCCAATGATTGAACATTCCTTTTCAGCTCCTGCTCTGTTCTGAAGAAGTCCGGAAGATTTTTAAGAATTTCGGAAATATCTTCACACAAGTCGTCGATAGCACGGAACTGAGTGGTATCAGAGATGTGCTGTGAAGTATCGGAAGTGGAAAATGTCTTTACGGCATGATCGGAAAGTTTGCAAAGAATAGTCTCTTTCAGGCTTGTTTGTTTTTTAAGCTCAAATTCTGATTCTGATAATCTATGGTCAAAATCATATCCCAGTCGTTTGATAATTAATGGGATGAGCTCTTCTTTGTTTTTAATTGTATTTAAAACATCTTCTGTTATACCGAAGTATTCCGCATCTGACAGCAGGGGGGAGTTTTCTTGTATGGTAGAAATGATTGAAGTTACAGTTGCAGGATATCTCTTTATCATTTCGTGTAAAATAGACTGGTGGTCAATCGCTGTCAGCAGCCACTGGGTTAAAGTTGAATGTTGTGCTGATTCTGAACCAGCACGCCTTGATGAATTGCCGATCTGCATACTTGTCAATGATGCATCGATTGTATTCAGTAAATCCAGATTAAGCTGGTTTTTGCTGTTTAAAATGCTTTCCCAAACATTTAATGGGATGGATTGCATCTGGGGACTGGTGAATTTTCCAGTCATAAATTTCAATTCCTGGTAAAGATTCTCAGTACTGAGCAGCGACATCAGTGATCCGGTACCACAAGGTAAAACTCTAAAGTATCGGTAATTGTTTTCCTCTATAATATTATTCAGCTTGCTAAAAAAATCTCCGGATAGTTGCAGAGAGCTGAGCAGGTCAGTCGCAGAATCAGACTTGTAAATAGCATCAGGAAGATTGTTTATGGGAAGCTCTAAAAATTTGGAAATACCCGGTAGCGGATTGGAGATATCTTGTCTGAGTTGTGTTAGTAAAGTTCTCAGTTTTTCGATGGAATCAGAATCCAGTGTTCCCTTTGTATGCAGAATGGAACTGATATTTTGGATACGTTCAGGACTGATTACTGTTGGTAAATCATTAAGGGATTCAAGAATCGAAAACAAATCCAATTTTATCTGATTTATCGGAATTTTTTGGGAGATACTGGAAAGTAAAGAGTCAATCAATCCGGTTATTTTATTGATGTCTGTCGGTTGCTGTCTGATGAAGGAGTCTGCCTGATTTTGCTGATCCGGGGAGACTTTTTCAATTAGTAGAATATCGTTTAAGAGAGTATAGCGAATTGAATCTCCAGACTGAAGAGTGGTATCCAGGTATCTGGCAGTTATCAGGTCTGTACCGGTTCTTATGGATAATGTTTGTGATTTTGGATCAAGCAGAACAGTCCCGATTCCTGAACGTCTTTTCAGGGGATTATATCTGGATAAATCTGAAAAATTCAAAACCGGGCTGAAAATCATCTTACTATCCGTTTAGGCCTTCGCAATCAAAATGATCATAGATATTTGATCTGAATTCTGCATTTTGAGATGTATAAACCTCACACTTATTAAGATTATCAGATCAAATCAGACATAATAATTATGCCTGAAAAGTGGATGGAAAGCAATGGGGACTTTATTGCAGTAATCAGGAGTGTGTACTTATAATGGAGTTACTGGTTCTTTTTTGATTCTGATAGTCTGAGAATCAGGGAGACATGATCTGAGCTGATGTGAAAAAGCCGTGATATTTCCTGGATGTGCATGCCATTCGAAGCAGCATTTATTACACTGGTTTCCAGATCTTCATCTGAACTTTCATCCAGGAGGTCTGAATTTTTTTCATCATTAATAGTCTGCAGATGAGTTTTCAGTGTTTCCCTGGTTATGATGTCAAGCTGGTGATCTGCAGGTGCATCGCTTGTACCGGTGGTCTCAGTGTCTAAAGCAGAGGAGTTTGATTTTATCGATCTGTTGGTAGTGACTGTTTTGGGTCTGTGAATAATTCCCTTTTTGATTATACCTAATAGAAGAAGGATTCCATAAAACAATGCTCCAACGGCTGATATAAGTAGTAGCCAGTCCGACAGTTTGAGATATTTAAGGAATGGAATGCCATCAGTATTCTCAGAGAGTGGGCTGGAGGTGGAAAGGTCAGTTTGGATTTTTTTGCGGATAAAATGCAGAGAATCTAAAATTTGTTTTTGTTTTAGTTCGATTTCGGAATAAGAACGGCCTTCGCGAATTTTTCCTTGTTTGAGCAGATCTAAGGAATCCAGCGATCGGGAAAGATCACTTTTTTTCTGAAGAAGAGGATTTGGTGCATTATTGTGGGCCGAGGCAGCACGAAGGTTGAATAAAATTAAAGTAATGAGAATAGAAGATAATAAACCCAACTTGTTTACCTGAAACAGGTCTGATTTAAATAAGCTGCGGGGCATAGGGTAAAATCTTCTAAGGAGAAAAAGTTAATTTTCAATGGAATCTTTAAAAAAAAGATATATCCTGAACCTATCATAGTGCAATTAGTACTTGTTTTTATGAGAGCAGGTGGATATTTTAATAGAGGTTGTTAAGTTACTAAAGTTTCTCTGGTTGATTCGATACTCGATATTGCGATTGGTGGAAATTCATAGTATATTTTTGTCTCATGCTTCATTTAAGAGATTAAATATGGCAAAATTTGTAGTTTTTTACAATGGTGAACCGCTTAAAACTTACGAGTTGGACGAACCTGTAGTCAGCATCGGAAGGCTTCCCGAAAACACCATTTCAATTGCGAATATGGGGGTTTCCCGGCGCCATGCCAAAATTGAGGAGGATGCGGATAGGAAATATGTGCTTTCCGACCTGAATTCTCTCAATGGTACTTTCGTAAATGGGAAACGAATTAAAAAGATCTATCTCAGCAGTGGTGATAAAATTACGATCGGAAAATATACCATCCTTTATGAAGAAACTGGATTTCAGAACTCTAATGGATCAGCTGAACAGATAACAGGTACTTATTATATTGATAAGCCGGTTTCAGGACACACCAACTACAATGTGGTTATGGCTGAAACCAAAGTTCCTCCCGCCCCCCAGCATACCCAACCAGTTACAATAATGGAGTCCAAGGTAGAGAAAGAGGGTGAGGCTGTGCTTATTGAAACCAATAAGCATGTTGTTTACCGGTTGGATAAAGCCTATTTGACTGTTGGCAGTGGGGAAAACGATGATATCTTCGTTTCCGGTTTTATGATTGCAGAAGGTCAGGCAACCATAGAAAAAAAAGATGAGGGCTTATTTCTCTGTGCAAATAAACTGATTGGTAAAATAAAAGTTAATGGGAAGTCAGTTCGATCTCATCTTCTGCAACATAAAGATAGAATAGAGATTGGATCCAGCACATTCCGTTATATGGAGAACGGATAATTCTAATGAGATTCGCATTTATTTCTGATATCCATGCTAATCTCGAGGCACTGGAAGCGGTTCTTACTGATATAAAAGGGCAAAGAATTGATGAAGTGATTTGCCTGGGAGATATTGTAGGTTATGGTGCAAATCCCAATGAATGTATAGAGCTGGTCAAAAAATACTGTCCCGAAACACTGCTTGGAAATCATGATGCAGCTGCAGTAGATCTTCTTTCCACCCAGCATTTTAATATTCACGCCAAAATTGCGATCGAATGGACTGAGCAGAACCTTAAAAAAGAGAATCGCAGCTATCTTTCTGCTCTGCAACTGAAATCAACCAAAGACTCACTGACTTTGGTGCATGCTACCCCTTATGAACCAAATATGTGGTACTACATTACATCACTGGAGGAAGCTGCTTTTAATTTCCAGTTCTTTGATACTCAGATTTGTCTGGTAGGACACACCCATATCCCCATAATTATTATTTTGGATAAAGACAAAGAACTTTATGTTCACCAGGATACTCACGTTAAGATGGGGGAGCTGGAAGGTGCACGTTATCTTATCAACGTGGGAAGTGTCGGACAGCCCAGGGATAGAAATCCAAAATCCTGTTATGGAATTCTAGATACCGCTGAAAAGGAATTTTTCTACCGCAGAGTAAGCTATAATATCGACAAAGCACAATCAAAAATGAAGAAAATTAAAATGCCGGATTTTCTGATAACAAGATTGGAAGAGGGGCGATAAGCTCCTCTTTTTTTTGTTCTGATTTATGGCTTATATTTCCACCAGGTCAGGTAAACTGCTTACGTTATGTTCTGAGATGGTCTGATGTTCTGCTGCTTTAACAGGGTACATTCCATTAAAACAGGCACAGCAGAAGTTTTCTGGATTAGGCATTATTGAGAGCATACCTTCGATGGAAAGATAGCCAAGCGAATCTACTTCCAGATATTCACGAATTGAGTTGATGTCCATAGATGAAGCGATAAGCTCATCTTTTGTTGGCATGTCGATGCCATAAAAACAGGGACAGAGAATAGGGGGGGAGGAGATACGCAGGTGGATTTCTGCTGGTTCGGCAGTTTTTATCAACCTGATGATTTTTTTCATGGTTGTGCCTCTGACTATGGAGTCATCGACTATCACCACCTTTTTGTCTTTCAGAACCCCTTTTACGGTGTTAAATTTGATTCTTACTCCAAAATCGCGTCTGTTTTGAGCTGGTTGAATAAAGGTCCGCCCAACATAATGATTTCGGATCAGACCGATGTCAAAGCGAATACCGGATTCTTCCGAGAAACCCAAGGCAGCAGTCGTAGCTGAATCTGGTACACCTATTACAATATCTGCTCCTGGAACAGGATGCTCACATGCCAGTTGTCTTCCCAGCTTACGGCGGACTCGATCTACATTTTTGCCAAAAACATAACTGTCCGGACGAGAGAAATAGATGAATTCAAACACACAATGTGCTGATCGTACATCGGATTCGAAAACAGGTACTTTAAAAGAAGTTATTCCATTTTCGTCGATTCGAACCATTTCACCAGGTTCCACTTCTCTTAACATTTCTGCTCCAACCAGATCAAAAGCACAGGTTTCAGAGGAGAGAATGTAGGAATTATCGCTTTTGATTTGACCAATGATAAGGGGGCGTATTCCACGTGGATCGCGGGCTCCATACAGTGCATTTGCAGTGAGAAAGACGACGGAGTAGGCTCCCTTGACTCCCGAGAGAGCATCGAGAATCATCGAATCCACTGTCTCACGTTTAGAGCGTGCAATCAGATGCATGATCACTTCTGTGTCAGTGGTTGACATAAAAATGGAACCGTCATCGACCATCCAGTTACGCAGTGATGAAGCATTGGTCAGATTACCATTATGAGCCCCTGCTATAAGTCCAGCACGACAGTTGATAAGAATGGGTTGTGCATTTTCTATAGTTGAAGAACCGGTTGTGGAATACCGGTTGTGCCCGATGGCAGAGAGACCTTTGAGGTATTCAAGTGTTTTTTGATGTTTAAAAACTTGACTGACCAGACCCATCCCTTTATGAACAGAAACCGACGTGCCATCGGCCACGGCGATGCCTGAACTTTCCTGACCCCGGTGCTGCAAGGCGTAAAGCCCCAGATAGGTCATCTGGGCAGCCAGAGGGTGGTTAAAGATTCCAAAAACACCACATGCTTCATTCAATGATTCAACCATAGTTATTTATCCATATCAGAATGCAGTTTACGACTGTTATTTTTAATGCTTGCTCCAATAAAATCTCTGAAAAGAGGATGTGGGGCAACCGGGCGTGATTTAAACTCGGGGTGAAATTGACAGGCTACAAACCATGGATGATCTTTTAATTCGATCATCTCTACTAACAAACCATCGGGAGACTGACCAGAGAGAATCATTCCAGCAGATTCAAAACGTTCCCGGTAGGAATTATTAAATTCGTAGCGATGACGATGCCGCTCAGAGATAGTCTCCTGGTTGTAGGAGTTTCGGGCTAATGTACCACTTTTCAATACACAGGGGTAAGCCCCCAGCCGCATGGTTGCTCCCATATTTAATATTTTCTTCTGTTCCTCCATCATGTGAATGACCGGATGGGGGGTCTGAAGATCATGTTCTGTGGTGTTTGCATCCTTCAGAGCCAGAATGTTGCGGGCAAATTCGATCACTGCCATATGCATTCCCAGACAGATGCCAAAAAATGGTATCCCGTTTTCACGTGCATACTGCACAGCCAGAATTTTTCCTTCAATTCCCCTGGAGCCAAAACCACCCGGAACCAGAATCCCTCCGATTCCTTTTAGCACCTCATCAGCTCCCTTTTTCTCAATTTCTTCAGCAGAGATACTGATGATTTTAACTTTTGCCAGATGCGCGGCACCAGCATGATTCAGTGCTTCATGAATCGATTTATATGCGTCCAGAAGCTCGCTGTATTTGCCCACGATTGCTATCTGCACTTCCTTGTCCGCATTTATTACCTTATCTATGTATTCCCGCCATGGTTTGAGATTCCGTCTGCCTGCACGCAGCCCCAGAATATCAATTATAACAGCATCCAGCTCCTGAGCAGCATAGTCAAGTGGTGCTTCATAAATCGTATGAGGAACATCGATTGATTCGATAACTGCTTCTTCATCGACATTGCAGAAAAGAGAGAGCTTTTTGCAAACATCTGCTTCCAGATGTTTCTCTGTGCGACAGATTAAAATATCCGGGATTATTCCTATTTCCCGCAACCTGCCTACTGAATGCTGAGTAGGTTTGGTTTTCACCTCACCGGCTTTGTGAAGATATGGCACCAGAGTGACATGAATGAAAAGGACATTGTTGCGACCTTCCTGTTGACGGAACTGACGCAGTGCCTCCAGGTAGGGATGGCTCTCGATATCTCCCACTGTACCACCGATCTCACTTATTACCACATCCACTTCTGGAGTGACAACAGACCTTATGCTTTCACAGATTTCGGTAGTCACATGAGGAACCACCTGAACTGTTCCTCCCAGATAATCTCCGCGCCGCTCTTTTCTGATAATGGAATCATAGATTCTTCCGGAGGTGTAATTGCAGTTACGGTTTGTGGTTATGCCGGTAAATCGCTCATAATGCCCCAGGTCAAGATCGGTCTCTGCACCATCATCGGTAACATAAACTTCACCGTGCTGGTAAGGATTCATTGTCCCGGGGTCCACATTGAGATAGGGATCAAATTTCTGGTTGACTACTCTCAATCCTCTGGATTTGAGTAATAAACCTATCGATGCAGCAGTAATACCTTTACCCAGGGAGGAGACCACACCGCCTGTTACGAAAATAAATTTTGCCATTTTTTGCTCCGGATCCAAATAATCACTGGAATATAATAAGCCATAGATCTCTGATTAATTCCACATGATTTGACGAATGTCCAAGTCGTGTTTATATCTGTTTTTAATTGTCTGTAAATTTTTTGTATAATCCTGAATAGGTTTGACTGAAAAACCGGTTCTTTCTGTGGAGTCCATACCACTTATAGCCGCCTGTGCCCCTTCCAGGGTGGTAATGTAGGGAATACCCTGAGAAACAGCTGCGCTTCTGATTGGTTTGGAGTCCATCTGGGATTTCTTTCCAGCCGGGACATTTATTACCAGATTTATATCATTTCCTTTTATAAGGTCGATAATATCCGGTTTCCCCTCACCAATTTTGGGAACCATCTTTACATTGATACCATTGGAACTCAAGACTCTCCAGGTACCCTCTGAGGCGTAAATCTTAAAACCCATAGATGCGATGGTTTTAGCCATGAATATTATATTACGACGCATGCTGTTTTTTACGCTGATAAAAACTGATCCTGATCTGGGCAGGTTGTTTCCTGCTGCTTCCTGTGATTTGGCAAATGCAAGACCGAAATCCGTATCCAGTCCCATTACTTCACCGGTGGATTTCATTTCAGGACCAAGGATTATGTCTGCACCAGGGAATTTTCTGAACGGCAGTACCGATTCCTTCACTGCAAAGTAATCCATGTTTCTTTCCACCGCCTCATCCAGGCTGCTTAATTTTATCCCGGTCATCACCTTTGCCGCAATCCTGGGCCAGGGGGTGCCCACTGCTTTACTAACAAATGGAACCGTTCGAGATGCCCGCGGGTTAACTTCCAGCACATAAAGAGTGTCCTCCTTTATGGCGAACTGGATATTAAGTAAACCTACTACTTTTAATTCTTCTGCGATCTTTATGGTGGCTTTGCGAATTTCAGATATGATGTCTTCAGATAATGTATGAGGTGGAAGAACACAAGCACTATCACCAGAGTGAATTCCGGCTTCTTCAATATGTTCCATTATACCACAGATCATTACACGATCCCCGTCACTTAAGGCATCGACATCTACTTCGATTGCATCACCGATGAATTTATCCACCAGGACCGGCCGGTTTTCAGCTGCAGCCTGAGCATCACATATAAATGTCCTGAGTTCATCATCATCATACACAATACGCATAGCCCTGCCACCAAGCACAAATGATGGTCTCAGCAGAACCGGATAACCCAAATGGTGAGCTATACTCAGAGCCTCATCGGTCGATTTTGCAATTCCGTTTGCAGGCTGATTGAGTTTAAGTTTACCTATCATAGCCGCAAACTCATCTCTGTCCTCGGCCCGCTGTATTGATTCAACACTGGTTCCGATTATGGGTGCACCTGCATCCAGAAGTCTTTTTGCCAGATTAAGAGGTGTCTGACCGCCAAACTGGACGATTACTCCCAGTGGTTTTTCCTTGTCAATAATGTTCATGACATCCTCAAATGTCAAAGGCTCAAAATAGAGCTTGTCAGAAGTGTCATAATCAGTGCTGACTGTTTCCGGGTTGGAATTGACCATGATGGACTCATATTCCAGCTCTTCCAGGGCAAATGATGCTTGACAGCAGCAGTAGTCAAATTCTATTCCCTGTCCGATCCGGTTGGGGCCGCCACCCAGAATCACAATTTTCTTCTTATCACTGGGAGAACTCTCATCCTCATGCTCATAAGTAGAATAATAATAGGGAGTATATGCTTCAAATTCCGCTGCACAGGTATCCACCAGTTTGTAAGTCGGAATTACACCCAGAGATTTGCGAAATTCCCGGAAAGAAATCTCATCCATGCCCAGTAACTGAGCCATCTGTGCATCTGAAAATCCCATTCCTTTTGCTTTTTTTATGAATCTTTTCTGATCGTCTTTATTTTTGGTTAATATGTCAGGAGTGATCTTTTTTTCGAACTGAAAGATATCATACAGATTGTTGATAAACCAGGGATCTATCCGGGAGGCTTTTGAGATCTCCTCAACTGTAAGACCTTCTTCGAATGCAAAGCGGATAAGAAAGAGCCGGTCTGCTTTAGGTACAGCAAGAGCTGAAAGTATTTGCTCAGTTGTTTTGTAGGGATATTTTACAAGATCAAGACCCTTGCGGCCAATTTCCAGTCCTCTTAAGCCCTTCTGTAAAGCTTCCTTGAAGGTGCGGCCTATGGCCATTGTTTCACCCACAGACTTCATCTGTATTCCCAGTGTAGGGTCCGCTTCCGGAAATTTTTCAAAAGTGAAACGGGGAATCTTTACGACGCAATAATCTATGGTGGGTTCAAAAGATGCTGGAGTCTCTCTGGTAATATCATTTCTGATTTCATCCAAAGTATATCCAACTGCCAGTTTGGCTGCAAACTTGGCTATGGGAAAACCGGTAGCTTTACTAGCCAGAGCAGAACTTCTGCTGACACGAGGATTCATTTCTATCACCACCATGCGGCCGTTATCCGGATGGACTGCAAACTGAATATTCGAACCACCGGTTTCCACACCAATCTCTCTTATGATGGCAATCGCTGCATCCCGCATTTTCTGATACTGACGATCAGTCAGAGTTTGAGCTGGTGCACAGGTGATACTATCTCCGGTGTGAATACCCATCGGATCAAGGTTCTCAATCGAGCAGATGATTACTACATTATCTGCTTTATCCCGCATGATCTCAAGTTCGTATTCCTTCCAACCAATAACTGATTCTTCTATAAGAATCTCATTAATTCTGCTACAGTGAAGCCCATATTGAGCTGCACGTTCAAAGTCCGATTCTGTATAAACAATGCTTCCACCAGTGCCACCCAGAGTGAAGCTGGGCCGGATAATCAGTGGAAAGCCGATTTTTCTGGCAATCTGCCACGCTTCATCCAGATTATAGGCAAAGGCACTTTCCGGAAGATCAAGGCCGATTTTTTTGATGGCTTCCTTGAAATCGCTACGATCTTCGGCTTTTTTTATGGCCTGTTCATCAGCACCTATGAGCTTCACATTATAGCGCTGAAGAACACCACTTTCAGCCAGCTCCATAGCCACATTAAGACCGGTCTGACCTCCCATGGTAGGCAAAAGTGCATCAGGGCGTTCCTGAGCAATGATCTTTTCGATTATTTCAGGTGTAATCGGTTCGATATAGGTTCGATCTGCAAGCTCCGGATCTGTCATGATCGTTGCTGGATTTGAATTTACCAGCACCACCCGGTAGCCCTCTTCCTTGAGTGCTTTACAAGCTTGAGTTCCTGAGTAATCAAATTCGCATGCCTGCCCGATAACGATGGGACCGCTTCCGATAATAAGAATATTGTGTATGTCGTTTCTTCTTGGCATAAAACCTTTCGAACCTTAGGATACCAACACGGGGTAGAGGTTCTTGTATGAGTGATAGAATTTTATTTTACAAAATTGTCCTCTTTTTACCTTGCGCTTGACAGAACCGAACTACACCGGGCTGTCTTCTCCATCATGGTAAAAAACTGCTCAAATAAATAACCCGAATCGTGAGGTCCCGGAGCTGCTTCCGGATGATACTGGACACTGAGCAGATTTCTCTGCTCATCGGATAATCCCTCACAGGTCAGATCATTAAGATTAAGATGCGTCATTTTTATCCCGCTGTTTTTAAGACTATCCATATCAACGCAAAAACCATGATTCTGGGAGGTAATTTCGATTGTACCGGTATTTAGGTTTCTTACCGGGTGATTGGCACCCCGATGACCGAATTTAAGCTTATAGGTGGTGGCACCCAGAGCCAGTGCCAGAAGCTGATGACCCAGACAGATGCCAAAGATCGGCTTTATTCCAATAAGTGCACGGATGTTCTCGATTGCATAAGTTACTGCAGCCGGATCACCGGGACCGTTGGAAAGAAAAATGCCGTCCGGATCATACGAGAGAACTTCCTGGGCTGTTGTTTGTGCTGGAACTACTGTAATTTTGCATCCCAGTGATTCAAGAATTCTCAGAATATTGTGCTTGATTCCAAAATCATACGCAACAACAGAGAAACGGTGCTCTGTTTTTCCGTTGCCAAATCTGCTGTCATTCCAGACATACGGTTCTTTACAAGTGACATTCCTGACCAGGTCAGCTCCAACTAATCCAGACCAGGATTTAGCTTTTTTCACAAGTGTTTCTGAGGAAACTGATCCATCTCCCGCGTAGATCACCGCTTTCAGTGCTCCGGCAACCCGGATATGTTTTGTCAAAGCCCTGGTATCGATATCCTGTAAAGCGACAATATTATTTTCAACCAGGTATTCTGAGATAGTCTTGCGGGAGGTAAAATTGGATGGATAACTGCATGCTTCTTTCACTAAAAAGCCGCTTACCTGAACCCGGGAAGATTCCACATCACTTTCATTTATTCCATAGTTTCCAATAAGAGGATAGGTCATGGTGACTATTTGAGATGAATAGGATGGGTCTGTGAGAACTTCCTGGTATCCAGTCAGGCTGGTGTTAAATACCACCTCTCCCACAGATTCACCTGCTGCTCCAAATGGTTCACCCTCGAATACGGTGCCGTCTTCCAGCGCTATAATACCTTTCAAAAATACCTCGCTTTTTTTACAGGGAATCCCTGACTGTTTCATCAAAGTACGGATAGAGTATTAATAAAAATGTCCAAACACCCAAAAAAAAAGATACCCATCCCTTTAAGTAAGGATGGATATCTTTAAATAGTCGAAACTGATTTTTCATTTGCTGCTTGGAAGGAAAAAGGTTTTCAAGCCCTGCAACAAAATAATGTTTTGGTGGGTGGGAGTCAAACATAAAAGGTATGGGATTTTTTAATGGGACGTGCTTAAAAAAAAAATCCTCCGCCGGGCTTAAAACCCGACGGAGGTCTCGTGCACCTTCACCCTATAGAAGGAGGCATGTGAAGTAGCGACTTCCCAGTCGCTATAAAGTATTCGGCTACTAAGTCGTTATTATTGCTGGCTTTCGAAGATTAAATATTTTTAATGATAAAGCAGGGGATTGTTAAAAATAAAAACCCGGACCGACTTTTTAATCGATCCGGGCATCGTGCACCTTCACCCTTAAGAAGGAGGTAGCGACCATTTCTGTATCGCTAACTATAATACGCCATTCCAATAGCTATTATTGTTGGGAACTTAAGGAAATCTCAGATCTGAAACAGAGAGAATATTTAATTACCTTATTTCTTGTTCCCGGTTTGCGTGCGCTATGGTGATTAACCGCTATTCCAAAAGTCTCGTTCCAAACCCACAACTTAGAAATCTACAATAAAAAACAGAAATTCCAGATCTACAATTCCCAATCCAAAACTCTTCAAATCTCTTACTCTTCAAATCAAAATTCTGCCATCTGAAATCTTATATCAATTGCGGCATGCCATTTGATCTTCAATGCATTAAGAAAACTGGTCAAAAAATCGCGGAATCTGAAAAGTTTTTTTTCCGGTTTTCAGTCCTTGAGCTCTTTTTTCCGGGACAGAAAATAATGAAACTAATTACGGTTATTCTTTGTATTATTTCGATATCGGGTGTACTGTTTGGTAAAGAAGACCAGAATCATTACGAAATAAAAAAGATCGAAAATGGGTACAGTTATGCATACGACTTCAAGAGCACTCTCTCAATAGATTCGGTGTTGGCTATTCTTTATAAATTTGATCATCTGGTAAAATATTCCTCCCAGATACCACAGATGGAGGTCCTTTCTGAAGAGAAAAACTCCTACGTGGTATCATTTATCTTTAAATACCTGTTTTACTCCAGTGAATCGGTTTACCGGCGCACATTATTGGCGGAAAAGGGGATGGTGGTTATTCAGATGCTTCATTTTAACCATAACAGCACGGTTCTACCTCGGGTTTTAAAGATCGAAATAGAATACCGGGTAGTGCCAGAAATTGATGGAGTGAGAATCTTTCATCAGCAGAAATGCCTTTTTAACAAACAGGTAAACTGGTTTTATCTGAAGATTCTGGAGGGAAAATTAAATGACTCCATGAAAGAACTGCAGCAATATATAAGTTCAAAAAGCTAAAAGAGAGGGCAGGGGAGATATCCCTGCCCTTATCTGAAATTATTCTTCCCAGACTATGGCGAATTTACCAGTTTTCTCTACCCACACAAACTTATCATCTGCATACACTACGTAATACTCTCCATCAAATCCGGTAAGTCCTGTGCTGGTTAACTTCATTTCAGGGCTTGCCTGTTTAAATTTGAATGTACCTTTTTGTTTCAGATCATAATGTGTTGAGGAGCCGGATTTGGTAGATATGGCAAACTCCCACAGATCACCCCACTGATCGTTTTTAAAATTGACCTTGAGTTCCTTAATATTGGTGGTTGATGTGGGACCTCCCACACCCTCGACGGTTATTGTGGTGAAAGTCTTGTTTTCCATGTTGGCCAATGGTGAGGATGTCGGTACACCATATTTCACCAGTAAGCCTAACGTTGCTCCGTCGATAACCACAAATTTTCTCACGGCCTTGCCTACATTTTTGGCAGCATCTTCAACTGTATACACCAGTGAACAGGGAGCACCTGCAGTAGATGTTTTGAAACCGGAAGAGTCGATTTTCACCCTGGTGCTACTGATGTTGATTTTGCCATCATGGTTGTCCACAATTGAGTCAATCACATCATTCAGATTTTTGTACCTGAGGCTACTGTATTTAGAGCCTACTGCAACAGTGTCATTCAATCTGCTTGGTTTTAGATAAATCACTGGCGGAGTTTCATCTTTCATTGCCTTCACTACAACGGTTCTGGTCTTTGATGTGGTCCCACAGGCTGTTCTGATTGAATAATTAACCTCAATCGTAGCTTCTATGGAAGTGTTGACTTCTTTTGGACTCACCGAGACTTTATTTGTAACGTCCGCATTATCCGGAGATGTTCTGGTGGCAGTGAAACCCGGGTCGTTGAATTTCTCTCCCACGGCTACTGTGCACCTGGATGCACCTTTAAGCTCAATTTTGATGATGGTATCGCAGATGGGATCAACACCACCTTTATCATAAATTACTATGTTTATAACCACTCTTTTTTCAATCTGATTAGTCCCCTCTACCAGAAATTCTGCGGTAAAATTCCCATCCTCATCAGGTACATAATCACAATCGAATTTAACTCTGTCAGAGAGGTCGACTTTTTCGTTGTTGACAAATTCGTAAGCTTTCCATGTGAAAAGATCCACATCGAAAGAGACATCCGGCAGAGTATCCTCTATCTTCTGATTATGCATCATGGCTTTATTGTTATAGTAGACTTCAATAACCGCATCGGTTACGATACCACCTTTGTCTTCAACCTTGAAGGTAATGGTATAGCTGCTCTTGTTATCTGATTTATCCTTTGCAGTGTATTTGATTTTATATTCGCCTGGTTTGCTTGTGTTTACACTTCCCTCGATGGTGACATTTTCACCCAGAACAAACTGGGAACCATCATTGTCGGAGATGAACACGTATTCCATGTAGTCAATTTCCTGTTCCAGGGCTATTTCCGCAACACCATCTGGTGCAAGATAATAGTTGTTGGAAATAGAAGGTGGAGTTTTGTCATCTTCCGGTAAAATGATAACTACCACTTTTCTGATTTCTTTGCGATAATTACCGGCAGAGTCCTGCACGGTGTATTTAATTTCATAGTCGCCTGCTATAAAATTGACATTTACCGTGACTGAGACATCAGAATTATCTACGGATTTATCTGACTGATCGTAGCATTTAAATGCATTTCTGAGTTCTTCGATTTTCTTGTCAAATTTGGCTTTCTCGCTTTGTTTAAACCTTAGTGTGTCCGGGTTTTTACCCAGTATTTCGATGGTTGGAGTGTCTTTATCTACTCTGTAGAGTGGTGAATCCTTGTCATAAATATTGGCAATGCCATCACCATCATGGTCTGCAGCAGAATCTGGTCCGACATAACTGGGACATTCAGGATCCAAAATATTAGTGTACTCTACTTTGGCACAACTGGCAATAAGGATTACCAGAGACAACAACAAAAGAATAATCTTTTTATTCAAAGACATAAAGCACCTCACTTCCGTGAAATGATTGGTAAAGCGATTGAAGCAGTTAGACTGGCAAGTCCAACGCCACCTCCCAGATAACAGAGATTTCTAAATTTTTGATAGTTCTTCCTGTCGTTGTTTAAACTGAGAACTTTTTCTTGAGACAAGCTTTGTTCATATTTCTGGTTGGCATCTTCAATTTGTGTATTGAAGTAATAACCAATTCCTGCACCGGCAGCAGTGAGAAGGCTGGAACCCAGTCTCCAGGCAAAAACTGCGGCCCATCCTTTTTGTGCCGGATCGTCTTTAGTAACCACTACCACCCTGCGTTCATGTTTACAGTTCTCATATATTTTCTTGACATCGTAACCAAGTGATGAATTGGTGTCGATACCATTTACAAGTTCAACAGCCCGTTTGCAGTTCTGATTATTCAACTCGATTTTAGCCAACCGGACCGAGACCTCAGGATTTGAAAATTTACGGGCCAGAAAAAGTTCATAGGCGTCTTTTGCCCGGTCAGGCATATTCAGTGTTTCGTAAAGCAGACCAGCCTTTACCAGGTAATCTTTATGTGCAGTATTATTCATATGGAAGAGGCTGATATAGCATTCTGCAGCATCGCTTTCACGGTTCATCTTATCGTAAAGTTCAGCAAGCTGCAACCAGGCATCTTCGTTATCCTGCTGTATACCAAGGCTGTTTTTGAAAGCATCTATTGCTTCGTCATTGGCACCCATTTCTGCATAGCGAAGGCCAAGCTCGTAATAATCACCTCTGTCCAGTTCCCGTCCGGCATTGGCGGCCTTTGATAAATAGTTGTTTACCTGAGAGATGTTCTTCAGGCCAATGTTCACCAGTGCGAGCTGAAAATAGATATTGGCATCTTCTCCACCTTTTTTGAGTATCGCAAGATATTCATTCTGCGCCCGGGTAAGGTCATCTTTGGCTTCATATATAGCTGCGATCATGGTGCTGGCAGGTAAATCCAGATCAGGGTGGCGCTTAGCTTCTTCTGCAGCATCAAGCGCATCGTTAAAACTCTCCTGCATTCTGTAATAATGTGCGATTCTGAGATAAAGACCCGGGTAACCGTTTCCGAAAGTGGAAATCAGTTTTCTCTGATAATTAACCGCCTTCTCAAACTGACCTGCTCTGGCGAATGCATTTGCAGTCACGAATGTTGCCAGATGCATTTTTGAGTTCTGGTTGCAGATCTTTTCATAATTAACAACTGCAGTTTCTGCCCGTTTTTTGGAAAAATCACCTTCAGTAGCTATCTGTGATCCCAAAGCTTCTATTGCTTTAGCATTGTTTCCCAGTATATCCTCTGCAAGCACCTTATTGACATTGGAAGGAATGGATGGAACGATAGTGGATGCGATATCGTTCACACATTCAAGCAGACCCGCTTCGAATTCGGCCAGGTTAATCGATTTTTTCTCTGAATAAAGTTTCTGGTTGTCGGTTATAGAGTAAAGTTCAAGGTCGAATTGAACATTTTTTCCCTGAGGTTCATATTCACTGTAGATAAGGTATGTAGCACCCAGCTTTTTAGCTGCTTCTATATAGGAAGCTCTTGAAATTCGACGGGAAAAATCTCTGTAATACTGAACGTTATTAGCTATTCTTTCCTGAGGGATAACCTGAATCTGAGGAATTGCCCCCAATTTAAAATGAAAGTAAGCTTCTGATATAGCAGAGATATACATTGTTTTCTGTTCAGATGAATAGGGCGCATATGTAGGACGCGCAATCATAAGCAGGGGAGGACCTGCGCGTTTTATAGCAGAGGAGACTACCGGCTGATAGGCTGGTTTTGGTGGAGGTGTTTTTACCGGCTCTGCAACTGGACTGGAAGAATATGATGGTTGTTTCTCTGGTTTTGGAGCAGGTTCAGAATAAGTCGGAGCCGCAGCAGGCTTTACCGGCTCTGTAACCACGCTTTTTTCTGGTTTCGGTTCAGGCTTGCTTTCCACAGCTTTTTGCGGTGGTTCGCTTTTTGCCGGTTCAGAAAATGCTGGTTCTTCAATTTCCCCCGGTTCATCTACAGGAATATCCGGCCAGTCTTCGGAACCGATATCAAAATCATCATTTTGAGCAAAAATGTACTGGTTTCCGATAAGTGGGATTGAGGAGAAACCCAGCAAAAACACCAATTGAAACGCATAAATAAATCGCATACAACTACCCTTCCAGCTAGCAACTTTCATGTGCACGATTTAGTGCAGAAATGCCCTTTTACAGTTCATCGCTTTGTGCATCAAAAAAGCTGCGGTCTATAACATACTTTCAAAATAGTATTTTGTATTCACCTTTTGATATTATTTCATTCATCCATTAAGTATTAATGGAAAGACTACATTTCTCTAAATCTGAATACCTGAAAAAAATGCTGATTGTCTGAAAAACAATCAGCTTCAATCTACCTTATTTAATGGTTTTTCTCAGTGCCTGATAGCCGTAATGGGCTATAAGCTGGTCCAACAATACTAAAGCCGTATAGTTTTCTGCAACCGGCCAGATACGCGCTACGATAGTTGGATCTCTACGGGTTATGGCAGCCAGCTCCTTATTTTCTAAGGTGTATTTGTCGATAGTGGTTTGCTTTCTATCGATAGTAGGAGTGCCTTTAACTGCCACTCTTGCAATGATATTTTGACCTGTTGCCAGCCCCCCGGTTATGCCACCAGCATTATTTGAATCGAAAACTACTTTATTGTTCTCTGAATGCATGCGGTCGTTAGATTGATAGCCGGTCATATCCTTAACCGCAAAACCTGCGCCAATCTCCACTCCTTTTACTGCACCTAATCCAAGCAGCTTTCCTAATTCTGCGTCCAGTTTATCAAAGACTGGTTCTCCAAGACCAGTTGGAACTCCCGTAGCCACCACTTCCACAATTCCTCCTGCAGAGTCTCCGGTAGCAGAGATCCGGTTAACCGCATCTACCATCTCTTGCGCAGTTTCAATATCAGGACAGTTGACCACATGGTGAACACCGTACTTTTCTTTTATCTTCTGATGATCCATGGCCGGAGCCTTATCTCTAATAGCGTCAATCTCCTGCTCTATCTGAGCAAAGATACTCATTTTTTGCAGAAAACGCATAGACATATTGACCCGGTTTTTTACATAGATCTCCTGGTAGAAAGGATCATGATCACTACGCATTTTTTTGTAGGATTCACACCTTTCTTTAATAATCTGGCAGTCCATTTCAGGACAACGAACACCAGCCATCTCCTTAACAAAACCAAAAACATGAATTCCGGAATATGCCAGAATTTTCTTGGCCACATATCCAGCTGCCACTATAGCAGAGGTATATCTTCCACTGAAAATACCAGCACCGATAGCATCGTCATCAGGACCGTATTTCAGAAAAGAAGCATACGAGGCATGGCCTGGACGAGGGGTTCTATTGGTATCCTGGTACTGTTTTATATGAATAAAATGTCTGTCCAGATTTGGGATGAGTATGGTTAGCGGAGTTCCATTGGTATGGTTCTCATTGCCGGCATTTTCAATGGTGTCGGCTGCGTTTAACCCGGTATAGATTACTGGCAGGTCTGGTTCCTTGCGAGGAGAGGAGAGCTCGTCTGCACCTGGTTTCCTCAGAAGCAAATCTCCATAGATTTCCTGTTCTGAAATCAACATTCCCGAGGGGACACCCTGAATAACTGAAGTTAAGCCTTCCTGGTATGAACCACCTGAAACTGTAACCTGAAAGAGTTTGCCAAGATGACATCCAAACATGTTTTCTCCTCGTTTTCTATGAAAATTGGCTATAATTTCAGTTTTTTTGAGCCGATCAGTTTTCGATTGAATCGTTTAATTCCTTGTTCAATCCGGTAAAAAATACATTCCGATTTTAAAAAATCAATTCCTTAGAAATAAAAGTAGCCAGTCTGCAGCAGCTGATCGATTTCAACTACAGAAAACTATTCGCCGGATATATTTTTTATAAATTTATTGGAGAATCAGTGTACGTATAAATGGTTTTCCTGCGAAGGTCTGTCATCCACTCATCCGCAAACCCGGAATTGATTACAGGAGCTCACAATATGGATTCAGTCACTATCATTGGCTTGATAGCTGGGACATTTACCACTATTTCATTTTTCCCCCAGGTGATCCGGGTCTGTAAAACCCGTTCAACCGGAGATATCTCTTTAATGATGTTTTTATTATTTACAATCGGAGTGCTTTTGTGGCTGATCTACGGCATTTATCTGGTTCAGTGGCCAGTTATCCTGTCCAATCTGCTAACCTTGATCTCCGCAGTCATAATTCTGATTTACAAATTAAGATATAAATAAGTACTGGATTCGGGATTTCAGATTCTGAAAATACCCTCATTCTGAAATCTTTTATTAATCACAATTCGAATTCTTAGTCTTATAATCTAAAATCCTAAATCTTACTCTTAAAATCGAATATCTTAAATCTCAAATCTCAAATTATTCTATCGGAATCTGTTTTCCAGCATTTGGAGCATCGCTTCCTGGTCAAGAATTACAGAGCCGGCAACATGAGGAGAGTTTTGTAATGCTTTAGGTGGCATGCCTTCCTCCTCAATACTTCCTTTAACCAGAATTAAAATCTCTACTTCCTGTCCAATAAGTTTTCTGATTTCAGGACTGGATATGATTAATTTTTCAGAATTAATTTTCTGTTTTAAACGGATAGCAGTCTCCATTTTGAAATCTCCTTTTTTGAAACAAACATCTTTTCACTAAAAATACTATATTGGCGCTTATTGATTTTTCTATTGAATTCAGGTATTCATCTGGGAAATGAGCAATAACTAAAGTTCTATCCTGCCCTGCAATCCTTATCGGAGTATCACAACCGGTTTGGGTGTTATTTTTTTGCTCTGCTGGAAAAACAGATCCCAAGTCCTGCACCCATCGACTGTTTAATTTTAGGTTCTTCACCGGTTTCTCTGTCATAAACTACATTAATGTTATAATTGAATAGAATATTTTTAGTCAGGTTAAAATTGATCGTAGTTTCCATATTTACATCTGGATAACGCCAGAAATCGTTGGGGGATGATTTATGCGCTACTGTACTTAAGAAAGCCTGATAAAGCCGCAGTTTTGTTGAGAATCGCAAAAAATTTCCACTGCGAAACCGGAATTCAGAAAACAGTTCTCCACCTCCATCGTTGATAACCTCTGTTCCATAATATCTGGGTCTTATTGAATCGGCCGCGTATAAATGATTCATATCGATTTTTTGCCTTAATGCACATCCCAGGCGGAAGTTCCAGAAGAAATTTTCAGTTTTAATTATATCGCGGGCAAGTCCGAAGCTTTCGGTGACCTCAAGAGGATTGAAATAGGTAATGTGTGAATCATCATGATTATCCAGGAATTGACTACTGATACTCCATGATGTATAAGGGTCGATGAATCCTCCGAACCTGAATTTCAAAAGAGAAAGAAAATTGATATTGTCCGATGATTTTTCCGGTGATGACCATTTTTTACTCTTCTTGTCCTGCACTCTGGTTTGGCCAAAGGCCAGTTTAAGGGTATTTTCAGAGAATATCCGGTCTGTGAGCTGACGTTTCCAGATACCATTCAGTTTTGAAACCCAGATGATTGAACCAGCACTTGAACCAGTCCAGTTATCACTGAAAGTGTTCAGAGTTATCAGAAAATTGCCATCAATAGAATAGTGCCAGCTGCTGTCTTTAGCCATACTGCAAACAAAGCAGAATAAGAACAATAAAAAACAACGGTGAAAAGATTTCATTTATTTTCACAATCAGGCCTGGTTTAATGCTTCCAATCTGGTCTTTCAGGTGTTTTTTTTGGGTCTGCTGTAAAAGGGGGAAAATGACTGCCAAGTCCCCGTTATCCTGGCTGTTTCCAAAGGAAGCTAATTATATGAACTATAAAAATGGAGCATGCTTTGTAGTACATGCAAGTAATTGTTATCAGACTAGTTACTGGCAGGCTTCGCAAGTAATGGATTAAATCGGTTACACACCTTAAAAAAAGGCAACAGAATGAAAAAGGGACTCGTAGAACGTTTTTGCAGGTATGTTAGAATTGATACTCAATCCGATCCGGAGTCACTTACCTTTCCCAGTTCTGAAAAGCAGTTCAAACTGGCCAACGCACTGGTTACAGAGCTTAAGGAATTAAGAATTGAAGATGTCTCTGTGGATCGGTTTTGTTATGTTATGGCTAAAGTTCCATCAAATACCAACCGTAAGACTCCAAAAATCGGTTTAATTGCTCATTTGGATACCTCCCCATCATTATCCGGTGAGAATGTTAAACCATCCGCCATCGAAAATTACCAGGGAGGAGATTACATCATTAATGAGGCCCTGGGAGTAGTGTTGCGCGAGTCGGAATGTCCGGAACTTCGAAACTGCATCGGTCACACATTGATAACTTCAGATGGGACCACTCTTTTAGGGGCAGATGATAAAGCCGGTATCGCGATAATCATGACAGCTATCGAGTTTCTGATAAAAAATCCGGGCATAATTCATGGAGAGATCAGGATCGCATTTACTCCTGATGAGGAGATCGGGCAGGGGGCGGATCATTTCGATCTGAAGAAGTTTGATGCGGATTTTGCCTTCACTGTGGATGGTGGTTTCACTGGAGAATTAAACAAAGAAACATTCTCCGCAGACGCTGCTATGATAGAAATTGCAGGGCGGGATATTCATCCGGGTACTGCTAAAGATGTCATGGTGAACTCGGTCAGGGCTATGGCAGAGATAATAAGAAGACTTCCGCAGGATATGGCACCGGAAAGCACTGATGGGTATCAGCCATTTATTCATCCCACCTTTGCACAAGGGGAAGTTTCCTCTTCGGTGGTAAAGCTGATACTCAGAGATTTTGACACAGCGGGATTAATAGTACAAAAGCAGATTTTGGAAAGAATCATAGATGAAGTGAAAGTGGAATTTCCTAAAAATGAAATCAGATTGACGGTAAGCGAAACCTACAGAAACATGGCTGAAGAGTTGGCTAAATACCCACATGTAACCGATAGACTATGGAATGCAGTCTTAAAAAGCGGAATGCAACCCTTCTGGAAACCGATACGTGGAGGAACAGATGGTTCCCGGTTGACAGCTATGGGGCTTCCCACACCTAATATGTTTACCGGTAGTGGAAATCATCATAGCAGGGCAGAATGGTGTTCGGTAAATGCGATGGAGAAGGCGGTGGAGTGTGTGGTAAACCTGTTTAGGGAATAAAAAAGCAACCTGACTTGGCACGAAATATGCGCCGAGAAAAGCGGGCTGGTTTTTAACCGTTTTAAAATAAGGTTAAATTTATATGGCACATGTAAGGAGTCGTCAAGAGTGGCAAATACATTGTAATTCATGATCTCCAAATCTAAAATCTTAAACCTGATTATCCCAAAGATTGTGGAGGAAAAATGATAAGAGTTGAATATTTGAAGAATTGCCCTGAACATGTTAAGACCATAGTTGATTGGTTTTATGCAAAGCGGTGGTCAGGAAAGTGGTCTGTTGATGAAGTGGTAAAAAAGTATGAAATATTACTGAATGAGGATAAACTGCCGCTTGCATTGATTGCCTTCTTAAATGATAAACCGGCCGCAACAGCAATAATATTTAAGCAATCCCTTGAGATAGGACTGAACGTGTCACCCTGGGTAGAAGGCTTGTTTGTCAAATCGAAATACAGAAAATCAGAGATTATTAAAGCAATGGTAAGTAGAATTGAAGATATCGTAAAAAAGATGAATTACAATGAGTTGTATTTGTCGAGTAGTTCGGAACGATTGTTTGTGGATATGGGTTATAATGTAATGTTCATGTTGGATAGTGGAGATAAACTTCTTACCAGAAAATTTATATAGTTATCAGTAATGAAAATTATTTCGCATGATTTTCTGGTATTTCTGGTGCATTTCTCTCTTCAAAATCAGGCATTAATTGCGAATCCCGGAGATAAAGGTGTGGACACAGCCTCCCCGGATCAGGTAGTGTTCTCCAATGAGGAGAGGAGGAGATTTCTCGAAAAGCTGAAACTGGAAATCAATTCCAGAAATCTCAGCAGGAAAACACTAAGCAATTATTATGGTGCAGTTTCCCGTTTTATCGACTGGTTGACTCCGGAGTTGAGT
>JAEZKP010000073.1 GCA_023436145.1 Fibrobacterota bacterium
GGACATCGGAACCGGCGTATTGACTCAGATCCACAGTGCGCTGAGACCAGATTGTTGAGGTAGCTGAACTGGAAAACAGTTGAATCCAGTTGCTGGAATTGTTAACCTGAATCTCTAAATAGATATAATCATAGCTGCTTTCGAGTTCATACCAATTGTAAAAGGAAAGACGAATCAACGGAGAGTTTGGCAATTTTACCGATGGTGATGTCAAAATGTAATTTATACTGCTGCTATAGCTTCCATTTAATACAGTACCTGCACACCTGGTTCCATCTGCCAGAGGAAGAAGGTTGGTAAGAGTTGGAGTGCCGAATTCCCATCCGCCACCACTTACTGTCCAGTTGTTTGTTGAATTCTCAAAATCTTCAGAGAAGTGGACGATCTGAGCGGAAACTAGACTGAATAGTATCCCAATCAAAAGAGGAAACTTGTGCACATTAAGCATTTGCAGTCCCTGCGTGTTGGTGAAGAAAGATTCCGGAAAACAAATATGGGCAAAATCACAAATGCTGATATACCGGATTTCAGCAATTAATATGGGTAGTAATTTAAGGGATTTTTTTCGTTTTGGCAACAAAAAAGGTGTTTTTACACTCTTTTTTTAATTTTTGATCTTACTGAATAAAGCAGGCAGACAATTTAAACTGACTTGGAAGGGTAATCTGTAGCGGTTAGTTTTTTTCAGTCAGTTTTCCTGTTGAATTTTTCTACTGTTGTCTGCAGCCTCAAAAATGCGCTGAACCACAGTAATCCAGGAAAAAAATGTGAGAGCAGATAGTATCCATACCATCGATGGTGGGCCGGCCAGGAGTCCTATGGAGAGGATAATTACCCGTTCAGGGCGTTGAAGAATCCCACTCTTACAGGAGATGCCTGCACCTTCGCACCTGGCTTTTATATAGCTGACCATAACAGAACCGCATATACTGGCAAAGCACAGAATAACTCCCAGCTGATTGACCACCTCAGATTTAAGGAAATACATCAGTATTCCCATAAGCAGGACCATTTCAGTGAGCCGGTCGCAGCTGGAGTCTAAAATTGCTCCAAAAACGGTTTTTTTATCCGATTCGCGTGCCAGCACCCCATCCAAACCATCCATAAGTGCTCCAAATACCACCAGAATCAGAGCTGTAGTCCATTGTCCGGTACTGCAGAACCATCCTGCCGCAGTGAATAAGGCCAGGCCTAAAAGCGTTATATGGTTTGGCTGGATACCTGTATTACAAAGAAAGCGTGCTGCAGGACGTAAGACATTGTTGTAAAATGGTTTGAGCCCTTCTAACATTGGAGTTCCTTCTTGAGGCAGGTTTTTGTGGCATGTTCAAATATATATCGAAAAACCTGGGATAAACCAGTGCTTTAAACGATGGATGGATTCTGAATCGGTTCTGTCCTCTCCGGTATGGGGACTATCACCTCTGTAAAAACCAGTTAAATCCCCATCTGAAGGTTATTCCTGGTGAATAGTATCCCGGAATATAAGCGAAGCGCCTGTTAAGAATATTATCTACTTTGTAAAAAAGTCTGAATGAACGGATATGAACGGTTGCTTCCAGGCCCAGGTTACAGATGGGGTTGTTCCAGTCTTGGAATCCGGCGAATGAAATTTGATCTCGTTCGCTCCAGTAATCAAATGTCAGTGCTGCATCTATATATTCCTGAGTGTTGACCGGGTGCGCCATAAAAGAGAGTGCACTGTGGATTTTTAAAAATGGTCTTCTGTCAGAAATATTGATACTGGATTTCAGTGCAAAGCCATTCCATCTGCCTATTGATGGAGCTATTACAAATGATGAAATTGGCTGTTGATAGGGAGCGATGCCGGAAGGCCAGGACTTATTTACTGTGGTTGAATCCGGACCATAGACCAGCTGATATCCCAAAAGCAGCTCGGCTTTATTCCATTTCCAGGTGGCTTGTGCTCCGGCTTTGTAATACGTGTCAAGTAGAACCTGATCAAACCAGAGGGAGTCGTAATTTATAATAAATGGGATATTGTCCAATTGAAAATAGATACTGTATCGCTGATTATCCTTTTGGACAGATGCACCGGCGTTCCAGACAGGTTGTGTTTCACTGGTATCATCCAATGAGAAATATGTCAGTCCTGCGCCTGCCCTGGCCAATCCCTTAAAATCCCATAGTTGGAAATGACGGCTGTAAAAAATCTCCGGACGGTGCATGTTGGATACGGTTTCTGATTTATCAAAAAGTGTGTATGCAGTCCGGTTTAAATTATAGTACAAACCCAGGGAATCTTTTTTTCGCATCTCAATTCCTGAACGCAATGCAAGATTAAATTCGCGGTCTCTGGCATCCTGACGTCTGGGCAGAGTCTTATTTACATCTACCGAATCTCCAGTGATCCGGACTGTAGGTTCTTCTCTGAACATCCCCTCAAAATCAAGGAAGATGCGTTCATTGATTTTCCAGGATGTACCGGTATTGAGCTCAAAAGGATATCTTTTATAGAGAGCATGATTCAGTTTCTCTCTGGATTGAACCGGCTTGTTATTACTTATCTCATGATTGAGATCACCGTATGTAATTTTCAAATTCAGTTGAGACTGATTCTGGCCAGTCCATGAGAAGGCTGCACCTGCCAGAAATTCATCTGTCAAAGGATTATACCCCTTGTCGGCTACTGAAGCTGTGTCGCCTATGGTACCATAGAAGGAGCGTATGTCTGCAGAATGGGAAAAAAGGCCACCTTTGAAATAACGATAATTTGTAAATGCATTTACGACAAGGTTTCTTGAAATGGGGCGTGAAACATTTACCAGAAGTAGTTGTTCATCAAAAACTCCATTTTCCCAGTAAATAAGTGCTTCCGGGGAAACAATTCTGCCGGGATTGTAATGGTAGCGAACAGTGCCAAAGTCATTAAAATGAATATCTGAAACATCTGCTACTGAAACCTGATCAGTTCCCCTGATTGTACTGTTATTGCGGCTATAAAGCAGATTGCCGGTATGGATCTTGTTAACAGGTGCAACTGCCCCGTAAAGCATGAAACGGTTCAGGGATGTAGAGATGCCATAGCGTGCACTGGTGACCAGGGGATGAGACCGGAGTGCTTCTGACGGGGTGGTGCCATCGGATAAAAAAAGTATGGATGAGTTGATCTTAAAAGGGTCATATAGAATTTGATCTATGTTTTGATGATAATGCTCAGTCGAGCGTTTCTTTTCCCGGTCCAATAGTGTAATTCGCAGCTGATCTCTGTTAATCGAATCTGAAAATGCGCTGTCTATCGGTGGTGCTGATGTGAGGTCTTGTGTTTTTTGGTACAAAGGTGCTGGTTCTACTGAATCCCTACTGATTGCAGACGAGTCTTTGGGGAAACTGGCAATTGTTGAGTCATCAAATGTGTGAGAATCTGTACCAAAGCATTGGTTTGATATCCATAATACCGAAAAAAATAAGATAAGCATCGCTGTGATTTTCATGGCACTTAAAAATACTTAGTTTAAAGTCAGATTGTTAGACCTAAGTTCATTAAAGTTTATAGAAATAAAAATATACACTGGTTCTTGTTTACTCTCTGAAGGGGTAAAATTTATTCTGCTCAGATAACCGGATGTATTTTATACCATTATCATCTGCTGGAATTGAAACAAAAATACTGAATACCTTATTACAATGGGTTGCCTAAAAAATGTACAGATTTTCTAAATGGCTAATTTTTCCGGTTTTGATGCTGATGCAGTGTACTGCTTACCTTAATACTTTTTATAACGCAGAAATCACTTTTAGGGAAGCCAATGAAGCGCATCACAAAATCATGCGTAATTATCCGGACAGCCTGGTGCCACCTACCACCGAAATTGCAACTAAATATGAGAGGGCTATAGAGAAATCTATAAAAGTATTGGAAACCTACAACAAAAAGAAGAAGTGGCATGATGATGCCTTATTTTTGATGGCCAGAGCTTATTATTATAAAAAGGATATGACTAAGGCCATTCGCCGATTTAATGAATTACAGAAGGATTTTCCCACCAGTCCTTTTATCCCTGAATCTTTTCTTTATATAGCTAAAGCATATATAGAGGATGAGAATCTCTACAAAGCAGAAGAGGTTATAGAGATCATTCTGAAAAAATATCCTTTTCTGGATAAGCAGCAGGAAGTGAGTCTTCTTCTGGTGGAGATTGCTGTGAAGCGGGGAGGTAATTCTCAGGCAATTCTATTACTGGAAAAAGCATATAAAGCAGCCAAATCAGACGATAAAAAAATGGATCTGATTTTGAGGCTTTCAGAACTCTATATCGAAATGAAGCAGTATTCATCAGCCATTTTGTTATTGGAAAAAACACCCAGGAATAAAGATTTTCCTGAACATTCCTATCGTATGGATGGAGCTCTTTTAGACTGTTATATGGAAATCGATTCTTTACATAAGGCGCTTGCCTATTCTGATATAATGAAATCCAGGAAGGCTTATGAAAACCATAAGGATGAGATTCTCTTTAAGAAAGGGATAATATTATCTCGTTTGGGACGGTACGATGAAGCGATTTCGGTTTTCAAAGCTATTACCATTAATCTTGACAGTAGTTCAGTTGGTTCAGACACCAGTAAGATACGGGCTCGGGCATTGTATGAATTAGCCATTCTTTTTCAGAAGAAAAAAAACGATATGGAAAATTCCGATAAATATTATGTTTTATCTTCGCTTTCCAGTGATACTCTTATTCGCAATATTTCCAAAAAGCGTCTTTCTGCACTTGAGAAACTGGACAGCCTTCGTAAGGGCAATGATAGTCTTTATGGGCCTTGGGATTCCAGAAACTACAAAATAGCAGAGATCTTTAAATATGAACTTGATGTGCCTGATTCAGCCTATTATTATTATTTAGAGCTCGCCAAAAATAGTTCTGCAGATAGTGGAATAGTATCCAGAGCTTTAAGTGCAGCGGCATTTTTAGCGCGTGATCAATTAAAGGACACCCTTAAATCGGACAGCCTTTTTAAGTTGTTAATCTCCAGATTCCCTGCCACCGAACTGGCCAAGGATGCCCAAAAACAGCTGGGATTTAAAATTATTACTAAAACAAAGCAGGATTCCGCATACGATGCTTTTCGCAGTGCCGAAGACCTGCTTTATAAGAAAAAGGATGTAAAAGGAGCGGTCCAGGCTTATTATAATGTGTATAAAAAATATCCCGATCTTCCCATTGCACCTAAGAGTTTGTTTGTAGCTGCATGGCTTACCGATGATCAGCTGGAAAAAAATCGGACTGCAAAAATGCTCTATGAAAAATTATGTGAAAAATACCCCGAATCAGAATATTGTACGGGCCTGGCTGAGCATAAAATCAAAATTGTAATGGATACATTAAAAGCTTTGGAGGCTCGTCAGAAAATTGAGGAAAAACCCAAAAAGGAATCCAGAACAAGAGGTGGAAAAATAGCTGCCGATTCATCAGTTGTGAAAAAGCCGGACGGCATCACCAGTGAGAGCAGCCCGGAAAGTGATGATTCGCTTTCAATAGATGAAACCGGAGGTGAAACGGCTAAACCAGAGATTATACCACCAGATTCTTCTTTATCTATGCCAACTCAGAAAGATTCGACAAATCAATAAGTAACTGTCAGAAAATACTGTGATACCGGTGTTTTTAGCTTGAATCTATTCTGGTGTATTTTATTCGTTTTAAAAGACCGAAAGAAAACATGAGCGCATTTTTCCTCTATAAACGTCTATCCAACAGGATTGCATGAAAACAAAAGAATACGAAATGGAAATCAAATCGCTATATGAACGGTATGCATCCATGGTACACAGGCGTTGCAGATCCTTTCTGAAAACCGAAGAGGATGCCTGGGATGCTACACAGGAGGTTTTTATGAAGCTGCTTGATGCTTTACCTAAAATCAATAAAAAAGAATCGATATACTCTTGGCTTCTTAGTACCAGTACCAATCATTGCATCTCAATACTACGAAAAAAAAAGCATGTTTCTTTTGATGAACAGATTCACTCTTCGGAGTTGAAACTGCTTCCTCAGGAAAAAAGGGCGGTTATGGACGAAATATTCCGTTATTTTTTGAAAAACTGGGATAGAAAAGTACAGGAAGTTGTCATTTACACTTATTTTGATGGGTATAAACAGGAAGAGATCTCCAAAATTACCGGAATGGGTGAATCAACTATACGAAGGCATCTGACCAATTTTAAACGTCACTGCTCGCAGGTGGGAATTCCAATGGGGGATTTATTATGAAACACTGTGAACCCTTAAAGCTGGATATTGAGCTGTATTTTACCGGTGAGCTGGGTAAAAAAGAATCTTCAACACTCGAAAACCATCTGAAGGAATGCACTGTCTGTCATGATTATCTCCAGTCACTGCGCAGGGAAAGAAATGAATTTCTGGCCGACCATCCCTTTTCCGCTTTCAATTACGAAAAGGCAATAAATCTTTCAGTACCCTGGTATCAGGAGCTCTTTGATATTCTGGCCAGACCAGCCTTAATCCCGGTCTATGGTTTACTACTAATTATCAGTGTGTCTGTCCCTGTTTTCTTCTTTGGAAATGGGGTGCAGGCTGTCGATGAAATCAGGTTTAAAGGAGCTGCCAGGTTGACTTTTCTCTATCAGCGGGATGGTGTGATTCATGAAGGAGACAGGAAGAAGTTATACCGGGCTGGCGATCATATTCAAATTCTTTATAATTCTTCACAAGAACAATACGTTGCTTTACTGAGTATCGACTCCAGAGGACAGCTTTCATTTTATCACCCCGAACAGTCTTCCAGCCTGTGTACTGTTAAATCTGCTGCCGGAACAGGATTAACATTTCCCGGCAGTATCATATTAGATGACTCGGAAGGCGGTGAGCTGGTAATATTGTTATTTTCCGGAGAACCTTTGCCTGTGGAAGCTGTAAGACAATGGATTTCTGCATTGTATAGTAAACACCAGGTTATAACTGAACTGGAACAGGTGGTTAGTAAGAAGAAATTAAAACAGGTATCTCAGGTTTCGACATTACTTTTACGCAAGGAGTAATGCGGATGATACGAATCATAATACTTTTACTTCTGCTTTCTCTTTCAGAAAATACTCTGGCAAACCGGTATGCAGTAATCGTAGGGCAAAATAACGGGGGAAAACAATATAAGCCCTTGAGGTATGCTGAGGATGATGCCAGGAGATTTTCTGATCTGCTCATCGAGATAGGGGGATTCGGACGCGATCATGTCATTTCTCTTTTGGGCACTGATAGTCTGGAAATCTATTCTGCTCTCAAAAAAACTGCTGAAAAACTGATTCGGAATAAAGAGGAAACAGAGGGGCTTTTTCTTTTTTATTATTCCGGTCATGCCGATGAAACCAGTATACTTTTAGGAAAAAGCAGCTACTCTTTTGAGGCGTTGCAAAAGGAGATAAGCAATTTTCCCTCTGGGATACGGATAGCCGTATTTGATGCCTGTCAGAGCGGAGTGGTTACTTCCTTTAAAGGGGGAAACCGTGCAGATCCCTTTTATTTTCAGAATCAGCCGCAGGTGAAAGGACAGGTAATAATTGCTTCCTCTGCTGCAAACGAAAGGGCTCAGGAATCAGATGCTCTGAAGGGCTCGGTTTTCTCTTTTCACTGGTTAAACGGGCTGCGGGGAAGTGCGGACTTGTCTGCTGATCGAAAGATAACTTTGAATGAAGTGTATCAGTATGCCTACCGTAAAACAGTGGAGACCAGTGCTTTGACTTCAGGAGAAATACAGCATCCGGTTTACCGTTTTTCCATACAGGGGCAGGGAGATATCATGCTGACCAACCTGGAGCAGGCAACCGGAGGGATTATAATTGACAAATCCTGTATCGGAAAATTTCTGGTTCTCAGTGAAAACTACCTGGATGTATTTGCAGACTTTTACAAGGATAAAACCACAGAGCAATTCATTTCACTGGCGCCAGGCCGATATACCATAATCAATGCACAGGGACGGGATATAGGAACTTATCAGTTGTCGATTGGCAAGAACCGTAAAAAACTGGTTCGAAGATCCGATTTTGAGCCTGCAACTCTGGTTCAAAGCCGATTAAAGGGAATTTCCAATAACAGCCCACAGATGGTGGAACAAACCATGGAGCCACTTTCTAAATTTAGCCTGGCGGTTGGCACCGGTATCATGATGGATAAGATGGGTGAGGACCATGACTGGAAAAGAGACTTAATGCTTAACCTGGGTGGTGTTTACCGGGTTAATCAGCAGATCGATTTTTTGATGGAGCTTTCCGGACTTGTGGATAAAAAAAATATCAGTGCACAGACCGGAATCGATTATGTGTTTGATTTGGAGAAAGGTCGGATTAGCCTTGGGGGTAATGCAGGACTGGAATTTTACGGTTCAAAAAAGTATAATACGCTTAATAAGTTGAGCCCATCTCTTTCGGCTAAGGTAGCTTTTACAGCTGATATAAATGAGCGCATTCACTTTCAGCTGTATGTTCCCTATACAGCAGTATTTAACAGGTATACAGTGCATCGGGTTGGTATCGGGTTAAGGTTTCTTTTTTCGGGTCGTTACAAAGATGTTCTGGTCATAAAATGAGCTGAGCGGTTTTTATTTTCTGATGCGTCTATATGATGAGATCTCAAGAAAAAAAACACACACAAGGAAAAAGATGAGGTGGACTTATGAATAAAATTTTAGCAGTTACACTGGTAATGGTTTTTTCCGGACTGGTATCGGCTGAGGATTCATCTGAGAAGAATGTTGCCAATACACCGTTGAAGATCTATAGTGGTGGTTTGAGTTTAGGTTCTTCGATGGCCATTAATGAGGAACTTAAAAGTGAATCAGAACGGTTTCTGTCAGTTTCTCTGATAAATTCTGTTTATCTTCGGGACCATATCAATCTGTTCTTCGATTTGAGCTGGTTTGCTCCGGGGCTAAATTTCGCTTCTTATCTGGGATTTGACTTTTTTATGACTAAAAGTGGTTTCAGACCTTTCGTGGGAATGGGAGTAGGGGTGCAGTATTACGATAAAGGGGGACCGACAGGTGAGGATGTTGGCCCATCAGGAACTGTTCATGCAGGTTTTCTGCTTGATGTAACCGATAGAGTACAGTTGAGATTCCGGGTTCCCTATTATGTGGTTGCCAACCACAGCAGGGATCATGCTGCAGGCTTTGAAATTGGAATCTTGTTCTCCGGAAGATTCAAAAACGTAAAAAAGTTGAATTATAACTGAACAGAATCGATTTTTCACGATCAACCTGGAGTTGAATTATGAATAGAGTTTTAAGTTGTCTGATTTTCATTGCAGGATTTTCAACTGTTCTTCTGGCAGAAGACGGTCAGAAGCAGATGGTTGAAAAAGATATCACCATAATTCATGGTCAATCAACAGCAGATGGAAAGTCAGAGGTTGGAGAACGGATTTTAGAGGAATGCATCGTATCGCTTCCACAGGCGGAGGACCTTGTTCCTGAAATTTCATCGGAGAGCCAATTCTTAAAGGAGATTAATGGTGATCCTTCCAGAAATGATCATGTGAAGACCTATTCTGCTACTGTGGAAATCAATTATATGATCTACCAGAAAGTGCTCGTTGTGGTTACCACTAATTCTGTGAAGGGGCAGGAACCCGTGATGAAAGTGATGGAAAAAAGCCTGAAACAATCAAAACGGTTCGTATCAAATTCATCGGATGGTGATTTGTATGCTGGAAGATCGCGGCGGCAGTATTATTTTTCAACACCAGAGGGTGCTGCCAATGATGTTAAAAAAAGAGCAGCGGTATGGCTGAAGCAGCAGTCTGCAGTTACATGTAAGAAATAGATGCTTTCAAATAAAAAGGAGACTTACAATGTTACCTCTTTCAAAAAAGATATTGATTCTGGCTGGGTTGGTACTGATTGGTGGTTGTACTACCAAGGTAAGCAGGGTTCAGAGTGATTCTACTATTGACCTGACTGGAAAATGGAATGATGCAGATTCCCGCCTGGTGGCAGAGGAGATGATTAATGACTGTCTTCAGCAGCGATGGCTATACAAATGGGAAACTGAAAACAAACGTCCGACAGTCATAGTAGGTAAAATCGTCAATAAAAGCCATGAGCATATCAGTGTGGAAACCTTTGTAAAAGAGATAGAACGTGCACTGCTCAATTCCGGAAAAGTTGATTTTGTCGCAACCAAGACTGAGCGTGAACAGCTTCGTGAAGAAAAGGAAGACATGGTGGAGAATGCATCCGCTACGACTGCCAAATCAATGGGAGAAGAGACTGGTGCAGACCTGATGATGATCGGTTCAATCAATACTATTGTTGATCAGGAAGGTGGAACTGCGGTGGTTTTTTATCAGACCAATATGGAACTGATAGAAATTGAAAGTAATCGTAAAGTATGGATTGGTGAGAAGAAAATCAAGAAATTCGTAGAACGCGCAAAGGTAAAATTTTAATTTGATTTTTATCGATCAGTTTCACCGGATGGTTTAAATAATAGGAAATTTATGAAACGCAGTTTTTACCTGATTAGTATAATCTTTATATCTTTATCTCTTTACTCCTGTGCAGGGCGTACTGCATTGCGAATGGAAAAACTCAACGATGTAGTGTTAAAGGGGGATTATACAGGGGCAATCGAAGAGATAAAGAAAAATCCCAAAATTTACGGTAAAACCAACAGTTTCCTCTATTATATGGATATCGGTGTCTTGTTTCATTATGCCGGCATCTACGATTCCAGTATAGTTTACCTGCAGAAGGCTGCAGACATACACCATGAGTTATTCGCCCGTTCGCTGACCAATGAGGCTGCTGCAATACTGGTGAATGATCTGGTGCGTCCTTATCGTAGTAAACCTTACGAAATTGTACTGTTGCATCAGATGTTAGCATTAAACTATCTGGTTCAGGGTAAAACTGATGAAGCATTGGTTGAGACCCGCAGAGTTCAGTTGTTGCTTGAGGAGTGGGACCGTAAAGATAAATCGGAAACCAAATACAGCTCTGATGCGATGTTTCACCTTTTGTCATCTCTGGCTTATGATGCTGCAGGGGAATTTGACAATGCAGCAATTTCTCTTTTCAAGTCAATCCAGGCCTTTCAGAGCGGACCACTGGAGCTGCCTCCGAGACTGAAGGATTATGCTTATTACCAGCTGCTCTTAAATGACAGGGCTGCAGATGTCGATCTGCTCAATCTCAAGGCGGACCTGCCGGAATCAGAGATTGTAGAGCTGGGGAAAAACAAATCTGAAATTGTTATTATCGGATATGCCGGAAAAGGCCCGTCATTAGATGAGAATATCTGGTCCGGAACTTATGTGAAAGATGGATATCTGGTTTTAAATCACACCGCTGCAGATGGAGCTGTCCAGACTATCAGCACATTGGCTCCTCCTTTACCTGAAACCGAAAAAAACGGGGAAAAGACCAGCTCCGGGACCACTTTCCACATAAAATTTGCACTTCCGGTCATGAGAGCATCACCATCAATAACCGGGAGTTTCTCTGTACGCTGCAGCGGTACCGATCAGATTTTTAATAGTATCGTTATTAATGATCTGGAAAAACAGCTTCAGAAATATCTTCAGGACACCAGAGGTGCAACTGTTTCCAGAACCGCAGTGCGCGTGGTACTGAGGACTATTGCCTCTCAGAGAGCTAAAGCGAGGATGCAGACAGAAAGTCCTGTTGCAAACTTACTCTTAAATATTGGAACAGATGTTTTAACTGATCAAATGGAGCGGGCAGATACCAGGAGTTGCTTTCTGATCCCGCAAACAATACACATTGTAAGAATTCCGGTTAGCCCCGGCACTTACACTCTGGATGTTGCAGCCCACAATAATTCGGGAGCGGTGATTAATTCCAGGCAGTTTACCAACATTACGGTGAAAGCCCGCGAAAAGAAGTATCTGATATATTCTTCTTTCAAGTGATCCACACAATGGAAGGTATTCCATTCAGTTACCGGAAGACTTGATTTGTGGGCGGTATTAATGATAAAATGAAAGTCATTTCAAATTAACCGGATAAATTTCAAACTGTAACGTTTATAGGAGGATTTCATGAAAAAATTGTTTGCTGGTATTACTGCAACATGTCTACTGGGTTTGGGTATGGTTGGTTGTGATCTCAATCCTGTCTCAAATGATGATGAAGTCAAAATCGAGTTGGGCGATATCTCTACTATTGCAGCAGGGAGTACGCAATACGTTACCGCCAAAGTTGATGCTAATGTGGCTATTACAAGTATTGATATCAGTATCTTCAATAATATGGGCGTAGAAGTTACTACTTCATTATTTTCAGTTGAAAAGCAGAACATCGAATTTGGCACAAAGGAAAAAATTGAAATCGGTAATAATAAAGATATGTATATCAAAATTACTCCAAAAACCGATGTGTGTAATGAAACCTATACTCTGAAGATTACTGCCGTGGCTGGTGCTGCCAGTTTAACCAAACCGGATGATTTTTCAGTTACCGGAGGAACTTGCGGTCCGGTTGAAGAGGTATTGACGGCTAGAAATGTTACTGTGGGAAATCAGGGTGCCTCAGCCGGTTCTGCACTTGATGTCGATGCAATGGTAGTATACAAACAATCCGAGATCACTACTGCTATTCAGGCAGCGGTAGACGCATGGTTTGGGATTGTCAGCGGAAAAGCAACCATTATGGCACCTGCAAATGCAAACGGTTTCGCTCCAATAACCCAGAACTGGGCTACGAAAAATGCAACCAAATTTCTCAAGGTTACCGCTGACTTCGATAATGTTAAAACTCAATCTGCCATCAATGCGCTCTGGTCAGGTAGTGGTTCAGGTTTACTGCCAATCGCAACAGGTGATGTTATTGTGGTTCAAACTGCCAGCGGAGATTTGCGATTGTTGCAGATCGTGTCTGCGTCTGATGCAACAAACGGGTCAATTTCTGTCACCGGAAGAATCAAATAACTATACTGATTTTCTTATTAAAAGGCATCCTTTTCCGGATGCCTTTTTTTTTGCGCGCCCGGCACAAATTTCTCAATATTGTACATGGCAGTGAACAAGACACCCTTCATATTAATTTACAGCAGAACATTTTGAGTAAAAATTCAGAAGAGAAATAATCCGGTTATGACATGCCCTGATAAGAGTTACTCTGGAAAATGTAAGCAGCTCATTGTTACTGAAAACTGGAGCTACAGCCATATAGCTATTTAATGACCCAATCAATTGTTGCAGGAAATAGGCTGCAGCGCCAGAAGAATAAAGCTCTTCTGCATGCGAAACAGCAATCAGTCTGATCAATTTATGTTCAGTTGGCATATCTAACAGGTCAAAATGCAACTGTTTAAAGATCCCTGTTGAGGGGAAAAGGATCTCTGCATGTCTGAGTAATGGAATTGTTTGCTGCAGCAGGTTGGCAGCCTCGATCAGAAACTGGTGATTACAAACTGTATCAACTGTCTTTTCTGACTCACTGGCTGCATTTTTGAGAGCATCATATTGAAAAGAGAGACTGGTTCTGAAGCAGATAAAGCCATTAGTCACTGTCTGGTAATGATCAGGATCAGAAATGATAAATTTCTCATTCCATTTGAAAAACGATAGTATCTGGCTAGCCACAGCACCTGCAGACAACCTCTTGAGTGAAGCGATCCTGCATGCAACAGGAGTACTCAGGTCTGCTGATAGAGATGGAGATTTGAAAAACAGGGGAATAGAACCAGCTGATACCGATAGATCTGGAAATGAACTGGAAATTGCTGCCTGCAGTTCACTTCTGAGATATGAATAAAGATTTGCAGTCACAGAGTCTCTTTAGCTGTATTAGATAGGAAGCTGGTACTAATTAAATATTGATCCTTTTACCTCCGGACCAGAGCTCTTCCAGATTATAATAGCTTCGTACTTCAGGAAGCATTATATGGACAATCACATCAGAATAGTCAAGTAGTACCCAACGGCCTTCATCCTGACCCTCTTCATGCCAGGGGTGGGTGTTCTGATCTGATAAACTTTTAACAATGGCATCTGCAATAGCATTATTGTGAACAGCATTATCGCTTTCACAAATAATAAACCAGTCTGCCGTACCAGGAAGTCCCCGGATATCCAGTACGACTATATTTTCAGCCAGTTTTTCCTGAGCCTGTTTAACAATTTGATCTACCAGAGCTTTTCCGGCCAGAGCTTTTCCATTTGATTTTTTCACTGAATTCTTTCTCCAAAATCAGGTCCGATTATGACAGTTACATCGTGCATCTGATCATTGTTTCTGATGACGATCATTTTATCTGTATTAAGACTGGATGCCACCTGAGACGCAACGGTGGTATCCGGAGTTCTTGATATCACAATAGTGAATGGATAATTCCATGTTTCAGCGTTGCCGACACTTTTGATGTCGAAGTTATCTGAGCGCAGATAGTTGGCGACCTTACCTGCAGCACCTTCTATTCCACATCCATTAAGAATTTCGATTTTGCCTATATGGGGTACCGATACTGTATTTTGCTCCTTCAATTTCAGAACCTGTCCGGATCTTCTCTCAGTACCCAGAAAAACAGCTATACCTAAAATGCCTGAAACGATGATTAACGTTAAAAAGTTACTCATAATAGAAGCCAGGTGATGATCAATCTTTCAGTTTAGGTGATAACTGATTTAAATCGTTGAATGAATCAGGCTGTTTATATAAGCTTCTAAACACAATTAGCTCATTGGTATTATTATCTGGCAGAGAAAACCGCTTTGCCCCATTGTCAAATTCACGATTCACCTGTACTCCCAGATCGATACTGCTCCAGAGAAGATCTGCTCCCAATAAAGCAAGGTATGCCGGATAATCGAAAGCCAGGGGACCTTTTTCTCCAGGTGCACGGTGTAAAGAAAACAGGCTCAGAGATCCAAGTGCGATGGTCGACATAAGAATACCTTTTATAATTTGCTTACGCTTGAACTGATGAAGCCCTGGAATAAAAAAATTCTGTATGACCGCCCATTGGCTACTCCTAAGCTGCTGGGTGGGGTAATCTTCACCTTTTAAGATCCCTGCTTTTCGTTGGTTGATCCATTCTCTCTCAGAAATATTGAGTTTAAGCCAGGGGTACTGAAAGTATTCTTCGACTGAAATTCCAGCCCCGGTGATTTGCTCTAACTTTTCTACTGGCATCCGGGAATCCCTGATCAGCTCAATTTCGTAATCCTTAAGCGTAGTATAAGGGTTGGTGGACTGCGCCTCAACATTCAAAAAGAGTAAAAATCCCAGAAAAACTGTAAGAAACAATAAACGCAAAAATTCTCCTTGGATATCCTGACAACTAAAGTTTAGTTGTTAGGTGAAAATATATTATTTAATCGAGGAGAGTTTAAAAGTATGAACAAAATCCATAGCCGGTAAAAGAAAATACCACCCCAACACAGTCTTATTGCAAAAAAAAAAGACCAGAGGGATACTCCGGTCTGTTATAAGAGATCGAAATGTTTATCAGGTTGATAATTTACCGGAAGTGAAAGCCGGCAGATTTCAAAGAAGCATCAGTTGGATTGAGCAATTTTTTCTATTTCATCACGAAGTTTGGCAGCTTCTTCATACCTTTCATCCTGAATAGCTTTATTGAGCCGTTTTTGCAGGGATTCAAGAGGGGAGAGCTCTTGATTGTTTTCTTCTTCTGAATCGGAATCCGTCTGTTCAACTAATGATTCATCTGTTTCTGACTCTTCCGGAATGATAATACTTGCTTCATCCATCACTTTTTCTGCAACAAAGATGGGTGCATTGAAACGAAGTGACAAAGCTATTGCGTCGCTTGGTCTTGAATCGATTTCGATTGTTTTACCATCTTTTTCCAGTATAAGCCTGGCATAAAAGGTTTCATCCACCAGATCGCATATTTCCATTCGCAGCAGTTTGCAGTCCAGGCTGGTGAGAACCGATTTAAAAAGATCATGAGTCAGCGGCCTGGGAAAAGGGATATCATTCAGCACAATGGCTATAGATTGTGCTTCCAACTGTCCAATAGAAATGGGCAGGGTACGTTCATCCTCAGCACCCCGAAGTAAAACCACGAATTCCTTTCCCATATTAACCAGGAATGTATTCACTATTTCCACCTGAATCATACTAACCTATTATCCTTTAAAAATGTTTGCTATGAGGACCGGGGAGTACTTTGCACAGAATCCAATGGAGATTCTGTGCAGATTGAAAAATCTGATATCTGAATACGCAATAATGCTTTGCTTATTTTGTTCCGGGTGACGGAAATTTAAAACTGAAAAAGTGCAATTCTAATTTAAATTGGCTCTACCTCGATTGTCTGATTACGGTCAGGGCCAATTGAAACTATCAGTATAGGAATGTTGTAACACAGTTGTCTAAGCCGGTTAATATAGTTAATAGCTTCTGTCGGGAGCTCTTTGAACGTTTTACATCCTGAAATATCGCATTTCCACCCTTTAACTGTTTCATACACCGGAGTTGCCTTTTCCAGGGATTGGCAATCAGAAGGGAACTGTTCTACTTTTTTGCCATCAATTTCATAGTGGGTGCAGATCTGGATTTCATCCAGATTATTGAGCACGTCAAGTTTTGTAAAAGCAAAACGGGTAAGCCCGTTGAGTTGAACTGCTTTTCTAACCATTACACTGTCAAACCAACCACAACGGCGGGGGCGTCCGGTTGTGGCTCCAAATTCACCACCCTCCTTGCGGAGTTTTTCACCTAAGGAATCATTAAGTTCTGTAGGGAAAGGACCGTTTCCTACCCGGGTGGTATAGGTTTTTACAATTCCTATCACATGATTGATCATTGAGGGGCCCACACCGCAACCAGGGCAGGCGTAGCCGGCAAGTGTATTGGATGAGGTAACGAATGGATAGGTACCGTGATCAATGTCCAGAAACGTACCTTGCGCACCTTCAAACAGTACGCTTTTTCCCTTGCTTGCCGCCTCAAAAATGTAGTAGGCAGTGTCGTTAATGAAGGGAAGCATCCGTTCTCTGATAAGGCGATACTGTTCGAGGATTAAATTTTCGTTGAGGTCGAATTGAGATCGGTAGATTGTATTGATCAACCGGTTTTTAAGTTCAAAGCTGGCTTTAAACTTTTTAACAAAACTATCCCAATCCCTGAGGTCTCCAACTCTGATACCGGTTCTGGAAGTCTTATCAGAGTAGGCGGGGCCAATACCTCTACCGGTGGTACCGATTTTTCCCTGTCCCATGCTCGACTCAGATGCACCATCCTGAGCTTTATGGTAAGGAAGAACCAGATGAGCCAGATCAGAGACAAAGAGACGTCCTTCTACAGAGATGTTGTTGTTTTTAAGTTCATCAATTTCCTTTAAAAACTGCTCACAATCGAATACGACCCCGTTTCCCACGATGCAGACTTTATCAGAATACATTATTCCGGATGGGACAAGGTGAAATATGAATTTCTGGCCATTTGCAATGACTGTATGTCCAGCGTTTGCTCCTCCCTGGAAACGGATGATAAGATCAGATCTTTGGGTGAGATAGTCGATAACTTTAGCTTTACCCTCATCACCCCATTGTGTACCGACAATAACTGCATTGGCCATGGTAAATCCTGTTGTCTTTTGGAAAAATGGATCAATATTATATTCGGCAACCCGAAGTTTATACGCACAAACTATATAAATTAGTTACAGGAAGGCACTCTGGTCAAATCGCTTCTTTATATTATTTTAAATCACAACCGGAAACGGATAGAAGTTTTTAAGCCACTGAACTTTTTTAAGTACAATTTTCCAGGAAACCTATGATTAACCCACAGAATCCGCTCATAGTCCAGAGTAATAGCACAATCTTACTTGAAGTGAACAATTCCCTTTTCACAGAAGCCCGGGATGCAATAAGCCTTTTTGCACATCTGGACAAGAGTCCGGAATACATCCATAGCTATTCAATTACTCCATTGTCGCTTTGGAATGCTGCTTCATTAGGAGTAACACCGGATCTGGTTGTGGACCGTCTGACTAAATTTTCCAAATATCCGCTGCCGGCCAATGTTATTGATGATATAAAGGAGCTGATGGGTCGCTTTGGTAAATTGATCCTGGAAAGCGGGCCAGAAGGTCTGGTTTTACGCTCAACCGATGCGATGTTATTGCATCATCTGATTCTTCACCCCAAGCTTAAAAGCATGGTGATCAGGCAGCTGGATTCTATGCGGGTATTGATATCTTCAGAGAACCGTGGGCATATTAAACAGGTTTTAATAGGAATTGGTTTTCCTGCTCATGATTTGGCGGGATATGTAGATGGAGAACCATATGGCATAAATTTACGTAAGATGACCCGTTCGGGAGTGGTGTTTTCTGTACGGGAATATCAGCGTCAGGCTTCGGAGAGTTTCATGGGTAGCCCGGATTCCCCAGGGGGCAGTGGAGTAGTTGTGCTGCCATGTGGAGCTGGCAAGACCATCGTCGGAATTTATGCGATGTCTCTTTTGCAAAGAAGAACCCTCATTCTGGTTACCAATATAACGGCTGCACACCAGTGGAAGCGTGAAATACTGGACAAGACAGATATTGCAGAGGATGACATCGGGGAGTACAGCGGTGAATTGAAGCAGATCAGGCCGGTGACTCTGGCAACTTACCAGATATTGACTTACCGCAAAAAGAAAACTGATCCTTTCATTCATTATGAGATTTTCAACAAGGAAAACTGGGGATTGGTGATTTACGATGAGGTGCATTTGTTGCCTGCACCTGTTTTCAAATTTACAGCAGATCTTCAGGCCAGAAGACGTTTGGGTTTGACTGCCACCCTTATACGTGAAGATGGGCATGAGGAGGATGTTTTCACTCTAATCGGTCCAAAAAAGTATGATGTCCCCTGGAAAGATCTTGAGCGGCAGGGATGGATTGCTACAGCCAAATGCATTGAGGTAAGGGTGGACCTGCCTCCGGCCGAAAAAATGCATTATCTTTCTTTAACCCCTAAAAAGCAGATCCGGTTGGCTTATGAAAATCCGTTGAAAATACCTGTTGTAAAAGAAATATTGCAAAGACATGCGGGGGAGCAGGTCCTGATTATCGGACAATATCTTTCACAGCTGGAACGATTCTCCAGTGAATTCAATATTCCCATCATTACAGGTGTCACAGCCAACAAAGTAAGGGATAAGCTTTACAATGAGTTCCGGGAGGGAAAAATAAAGACTCTGGTTTTATCTAAGGTGGGAAATTTTGCTATTGACCTGCCTGATGCAAATGTGGCTATACAGATCTCAGGGGCTTTCGGCTCCCGTCAGGAGGAGGCACAGCGGTTGGGAAGAATTCTCCGGCCCAAAAAGAAAGGAGAGCAGGCTACGTTTTATTCTGTTGTTACCAGAGAGTCCAAAGAAATTGATTTTGCCATGAAAAGGCAGCTCTTTTTAACCGAGCAGGGTTATTCCTATGACATACAATACCGGGAGTTTTAATTTACCGGATGTAACTTTTCAATGGCATGTATGTAGCAGTTATGATATTTTCTAACTCAGTACCCAAAAAGTAAAAGGAGGAAAATTATGCTGGAACTCTTTAAAAAAAGTATTTATGCTACCGTAGGTCTGGCAGTTTTGACTCGTGATAAAGTGGAGGAGCTTGGAAGAAAGATTGCATCTGATGCAAAGATGTCTGAAACTGAGGGGAGAGAGTTTATTAGTGAGCTATTGAAAAAGTCGGATGAAACCAGAGAAGCTGTTGAGAAAATGGTTAATCAGAAGGTAGAGGCGGCTTTAAAGAGGCTAAAGATTCCTACCCGGACTGAATTTTCAGAACTGGAGAGCAGAATCTGTAAACTTGAACTCAGTGTTTCCAGACAGGAAGGCAAGTGATAGATAACTGGAGACCTAAAAGCGGTTTATACCGTCATATTGGACGGTACGGTGAAATTGTCTCGGTTCTGGTGAAATATGGTTTTGGAGACCTTATCTCCCGGCTTAATATTGAGCGTTATGTGAGTGCTGGCAAACGTATCTTTAAAGTTGGGCAGCAAAAAAAAATTTCCAGAATCTCAACGTGGGACCGGATTCGAATGGCTCTGGAGGAGTTGGGTCCCACTTTCATCAAATTAGGGCAGTTTGCCAGCAACCGCCCGGACATTCTGCCTTCAGAGCTTATCGATTCCTTAGAAAAGCTCCAGGATTCGGTCTCTCCATTTCCCAGCCAGGAAGCATATCAGATTATTGAGGAGGAGCTGGGTAGTCCCATCAAGCAGCTTTTTTTACAGTTTGAGGAGCAGCCGTTTGCTTCTGCTTCCATGGCACAGGTGTATAAGGCTGTACTCAAAGAGGGGCAGAGAGTAGCAGTTAAAGTACAGCGACCTAAAATAAAAGAGATTATTAGAACCGATCTGGAAATAATGTATCATCTTGCCTTTCTTATTGAGAAACATATTCAAAGTATGGAACTTCTCAATTTAAGGCAGCTTGTTGATGAATTCTCAAATGCCATCAATAAGGAGCTTGATTTCAATGCAGAAGCTCTTCACATGGAGCAGTTTGCCAGGAATTTTCAGGATGATCCCCGGGTTTACATCCCCCTGATATATCTCCGGTTAACAGGCACCCGGGTAATCACTACCGAATTCATCGATGGTATAAAAATAAGCAATATCAATGAACTGATCGAAGCTGGAATAGATCCTAAAGAGATCGCCAGTTCAGGTGCATCGGTTGTATTGAAGCAGATTTTTGAATTCGGCTTTTTCCATGCCGATCCGCACGCTGGTAATCTGCTGGTTAAAAAAGACAAATCGATTTGTTTTCTTGATCTGGGTATGACTGGTATTCTGACTCCCACTTCCCGGGAGCGTCTCAGCTCCATAATTCTGGGAATAGTTACCAGAGATCCTCAGAGAATTGTAAAAACCCTTTATGATATGTCTACAGAGCGGGTCGAGCGTAAAGAGGAACTGGAATATGAGATTTCTGAGCTGATACAGGAGTATGTATCACGTTCGCTGAGGATGATCAATATCGGTGAAGTACTTAATAAACTGTCACGTTTGCTGGTGATTTACCGGTTGAAATTAATTCCCGGATTCTATCTTCTGGTCAAAGCGGTTGCTACAATGGAGGGGATAGGCTATAAGCTGGATCCTGATTTCCATATGATGGAGCATGTGGAACCATTTGTCAAGAAAATGGTGGCTGACCAGTTCAGTTTCAGGCATATAGCCAAAGAGGGGGCAGATACTGTACAGGACTTCTTCTTTCTCATGCGTGATTTGCCATCTGAAGCCAGAGATATCATTCAACTGGTTAAAGCCGGCAGGGTGAGAATTGAATTTGAGCATAGGGGATTGGAACCGGTGCTTAGAAAATTCGGACAGACTATTAACAGACTGGTATTCGGATTAGTGCTTGCCTCATTAATAATAAGTTCATCGGTGGTTATTCTTTCCGATATTCCACCTAAACTTTATGGGGTTCCGCTTATTGGTATAGCAGGTTACTTAACCGCTGCATGTATGGGATTTGGGTTACTCATCTCCATTATCCGTAATGAAAAGAGATGAATCGGATCTGGACTGAATTTAACAGGAGAACAAACCGGGTAAAAACTTCTTTGGCCATTACCATGTATTTTTATATTTTTCATAGATTATTTATTTCGAATAGCAGTATTCGAATCAGAACAGACGGGAACCTTTAAGGCTTTGAAATTTTTTAATTTTGTTCACCGAAGTATCTTTGATCCTTCATTTTATAAAGAGGCATCGACTTTCTCCAGAAAGATAGTCGTCTTGTATTTTATAGAACTGCTCCTTTTTACAGTTCTGCTTACCGGGGTAGCTCATAGCTATTATCTTCTTCATCCACAAAGGGGTATCTCTTCAAAAATCGAAGGCATCTTCTCAGGTATGGAAATTATTGATGGTGTACTGTATCCCAATCGTGCTACTCCTTATTTTCCACCATCTTATCTGATGAACCCGGTTTTGGAGCAGTTTATTGGGAATGCGCAGGTTTTAAATGGCAGTACCGATTCCATTCTGGTTGTCGATACATCTGCAAATAGTAGCTTGCCGGTTAACATACCTTACATATTAAAAAAAGAGGAGATCGAGTTTAGATACAATAATGTAGTGTTTAAGGTCCCCTACAAGAATCTGCTACAAAATATTAAACATTTCAGGTTTACATCAGAGGAAATCCGGCAAACTCTGTATCATAATATGGAATTTCTGATAACCTCTTGTTTAACCATGAGTTTTGTGAACAATTTCTTTTTATTGGTTTTCAGCGTTTTTTTTCTGGGTACTGCAGCATTTATATTCAGAGTTGAGGGAAATTTCAAATATTTCTTTTATATTCGTACTGCCTGTTATGCGGTTACGCCTATCGCAGTGGGAACCATACTGATCGGATTGTCAGGAGTAAAGTTAGCCTGGACTTGGCATATACTTATTTTTATCTCCACCATTGTAATGTTCCGGGCGATAATTGCTTCAACAAAACCGGTTAACGATACAAATGAAAATTAAGCTAATGCGTCGGTTGGCTGTTTGTAGATGACGCTTTTAAAGAGGCAATATGATCTTAAATATCGAGCAGAAAAAAGGTGATCAGTCTCATTTGGATGGACGGATCACTGTCTATGCTGTAATCGAGACTGATGCAGCAGACATAATAAACATGAAGCATCCGATAGCTTCTATGGTTCATAACGGATTGCTTGTGGCTCAGGGGAATTTTAAGGAGCAGAGTAGTTTAAAAGATTTTCTTAAATCGGAAATGGGGATTTCTCTTGATGAGGATCTTGATGAGGGGTTGGCTCAATTACTGGAGAAGATGAATGGTTTGGAATCGGCTCTTGATCCTCAGAAATTAAAAGAACATTTGGAAAATATGGGGGAAGAATTTATTCCTACTCCCGCAAAAATTGTTCCTTTTCACTCTGTAGAGGAGATTCTGATGCAGGAAGGGGACGTTTTTTATATAGGTTCGTTTAAAAATGTAGGGAATGCCGTTTTGGGGGTGAATGCTTTGCCCATTTTATACCAGGCTCGTTTCAGGGAGCAGGAAGTACATAAAATCCGAAATGAAATTGAGTTACTTATTTCTCAGATAGAACGTAATGAAAGTGCGGTTAATCCCGCTGCGATGACTGAGAATACCGATATAGAACAGAAACTGCTTAAGGAGTTTATTCCCAATATGCTTTATTGTCGAAAGGAACCTTACACATTCAAAGAGGCAGAAGAGCAGTTCCGCAGTTTTTTAAGAGGGTATCGGTTCAGAGAGGATATTGATGCGATTGCCACATTAATTGGTTCTAAAGAACAGCTTACCTCTCAGGACTACAGGCTGCTTGAGTTGTATGCCAAAAAAATTGCCGCAGTAAAAAAAGAGGATTTCAGCGCGGCAGAAGTATATTCTAAAGAAATTCAGTCATTGCGCAATGAATGATTGGTAATTAAAATTATAGCTGAATCGGGCGGATATAGTTGAAAGTTGAGATGTTTGATCTGCTTCAGATATAAGTATACTTAAGATTTTCATTGAGAGCGACCGGTGATAAAAAATCCCAATGACATAGTTGACAAACTGACATCTGATTATAGGGGTGTTTTCGGGGAAAAATTGATCAGTGTGGTGATGTATGGATGTGCTGTGACTCATGAATATATCGCCGGCTCATCACCCATAAACATTTTCCTTTTAGTTACCGATGCCTCATTGGAGTTTGTCCACAAATGCATGGCGGTTCATAGATACTGGCTTCGCAGGGGAGTCGGGACTCCTCTGATTATGAGCAGAGAATTTTTTGAGACATCACTGGATATTTATCCTGTAGACTTTCTTCATATTCAGAGCAATTACCGGGTACTTTCCGGAGAGGATATTTTCAGTACTCTGGATATTCAGAAAGAGCATCTCAGGGCGCAATGTGAGAGGGAACTTAAGGAGCTTTCAGTACATCTGCGAGCTGAGTATCTGCTGGCGGATTGCAGAAAAAAAGTCTTATCTGGTTTATTAAATGAGACGGTCAACCGACTTCTTCCGTTGTTTAAGGCGCTTCTGGTATTATATGGACGGAAAATACCGCATGCTACCTCTGAGTTGATTTCATCGGTGGAGGATCTTTTCGGTTTGGGAGTGTCAGTTTTCTCTGATGTTTACCATGGGAAGAAATCCCCGGATTACAACCGGCTTTACCACCGCTTGACAGAAGTCGTAGATCTGATGATCTGCAGAACAATCCAGATGAAAGGGTCTGAACTGCAATCATTGGTAGTGTAACCGATAACATTTCTGAAAGTTTTATATGCATCCTGATATTTTATTGCTTACTAGAATTGTTGAGCTGACACCTATAGGAATTGTCGTCATGCGCACAGATGGCAAAGTCCATTATATGAATGCTTGTGCCTCCCAGATGTTTAATTTATCAACTGAACAGATGGTTCAGAGTTCAATTGGCAGTTTTGTTTCGGAAACAAGCGGAGAGAGGTCCTGGGATGAGCTTTTTGCACTAATGCTCAAAGAAGACCTGTTTGAGACTTCTGTAAACATTCATCCATCTGAAAAAAGTGATATTATCTGCAGATTGACATCTTTTTTTGTTTCGGGTAATGCCGACTATCCTGATTCTATAGCTCTGATTTTCAGGGATATTACACAGGAGACACGTATCGATGAGCAGATCGAGAAAAAGAATCTTGAAATGGCAAAAATAAATTCAGAGCTGATAAGGTCAAATGCAGAACTGAAAAGGGTTTCAGAGATGAAATCCAATTTTCTGAGTATTGCTTCGCACGAGTTGAAAACACCTCTGACGTCAATTAAAGGGTATTCCGATATCATAATTGATAATATGAAAGAGAAAATTGACAGTGGCGTTTACAGAATGATTGAGAGCATTAACAGGGCAGCCGACCGGCTTCATAAAGTAGTCAATAACATTCTTGATGTCACCAGAATTGAGCAGAAAAGATTGAGGCTTAAACCGGAAATGATAGATCTGGGGGGAATTGCAAGGGATTGTATCGATGATCTTGCTCAGTTCTCAGCCAAACGCGGGATTACATTCAGTTGTCTTTTTGAAGAAACAGATCTGCAGTTCTATGGTGATAAGATGAGAATGCAGCAGGTTTTCACAAATCTTTTCAGCAACGCACTGAAGTATTCTCCGGATGGGTCGGTGGTGGAAGTCTTAATAAGAAAGCACGATAATCAGCGCTTCCGCATAGTGGTTAAGGATCATGGGATTGGAATAGATAAAAGTGAGCAGAAAAAAATCTTTGATTCTTTCTATGAGGTGGGCAGTGCTACCCGTCACAGCACCGATTTTTCCAAATTTATGGGTGGGGGAACCGGTCTGGGTCTCTCTATTGTCAAAGGAATCGTCGAACGCCATGGTGGCAGAATCTGGGTGGAGAGTGAAGGAGTAAAGGAAAACTGTTTTCCAGGAAGTGAATTTCATATCAGTCTGCCATTCAAAGCCGAAATAAGCTGGGATGATGATGAGACCAAGTTCAGTTCAATGGAAAACGATGATGAGCTGGAGGAAACGGAAACATCATTACAGACAGAAGTAAAACCGACCATCCTCTTTATAGACAGTGATCGTGAAGCCGTTGAAATAGCCCGAATGGTTCTTGAAAATGCATTTGAGACTGTTGTGGCTGAAACGGGTGAGATGGGCTTATCTCTGGCATTTCAACATCACCCCTCTCTTATTCTTATGGATTCCTATCTTCCCGGAATGGATGGTTACCGGGTTTGCCGGATTCTCCGTTCTCAGGAGGAAACTCGTGATATACCGGTCGCTTTTTTCTCAGCCGGTACTCAGAATGATGAAATACAGAAATGCTTTGCCTGTGGAGCCGATGATTTTATTGTGAAACCGTTCAGTGCCAGGGAACTGGTTGACAAGATCTGGCGACTGCTGATGAAAAAGAAAGAAGAGGAGACCTTCAAATAATGCCAGATATCCACACAGCCTTCCTTATTTAGATAAACATCCTGTTTTCATCCGTTTTTTTCCTCCATTCTGTTTCGTGCAGTAACTATTTTTGCCCAGAACTTTAATCCGGAAAACACTAATGACTACACCTATTCTAATTACTGCACCACATGGCCTCACAACATTTCTTCGCAAGGAAGTGGAAAAATTAAAATACTCTGTGAAGTGGGCCGGGGCTGCTGGAGTACAGATTGAGGGTGATTATACAGATGCAATGCGTCTTAATCTACATCTGTTCACTGCTCACCATGTACTCTATCTGATTAATCAATTTTCATGTAATAATCCCCAGGAATTGTACAAACAGCTCAATGCCATGCCCTGGGAGACGATGATTCCTGCCGATGGATACCTTTCTGTGGTGTCAAATGTGGTCCATCCAAGCATTAGAGATACCAGATTCGCTAATCTGAAAGCCAAAGACGCCATTGTAGACAGGATACTTGCTCGTAAAGGCAGACGTCCGGATTCCGGACCGCAGCGAAATGGAGCGGTGATTCATATTTATTGGAGAGATGAGAACTGTCAGATCTATATTGACACCTCAGGAGAACCGTTGTCAAAGCGGGGTTATCGCATCAATCCTCTTTATGCACCTATGCAGGAAACTCTGGCAGCCGCGGTGGTTATGGCAACCGGGTTGAAACCATCTGAAAGTTTTGTTAACCCCATGTGCGGAAGTGGCACGCTGGCTATAGAGGCAGCATTACTGGGTCTCAATCGGGCACCAGGATCTATCCGTAAAAACTTCGGTTTTATGCATACACTTTTTTATAAGAAAGCGGTTTGGGATGATCTGGTAAGAGATTCAGTAAGCAGGGAGAGAGGTGAGACTGCTAAGATAATAGCTACCGACATCAGTAGTGATGCAATCAAAGCTGCAGTTAATCATGCCCGTAATGCAGGTGTTGGAGCGCACATTGATTTTAAAGCAGTAGATTTCGAAAATACAACGGTTCCTCAGCAAAAAGGTGTAGTGGTGTTTAATCCTGAATACGGGATCAGGCTAGGTAATGAAGCTGAGCTGGTGCAAACCTATAGAGAAATCGGAACCTTTCTTAAAAACCGCTGTCAGGGATTTAGGGGATATGTTTTTACTGCCAATAAAAAGCTGGCTGGTGAAATAGGTCTCAAATCCGGACGCAAAATCTCTTTTCAAAGCGGGAAACTGGATTGCAGGCTTTATGAATATGAATTATACAGTGGTTCCAGAGTATGATAAACCCAGGCTATCAGCTGCCATCAACAGACAGGGAACTGTGGTCAGAGTGTGATGTGGAAACATTCAGGTCCAGTGGTAAAGGTGGGCAGCATGTCAATAAAACCGAATCTGCAGTGCGGCTTTTCCATCGGCCAACAGGAATAACTGTTATTAGTAGTAAAGAGCGGAGTCAATTTCTCAATAAAGCAGAAGCTCTGGCAAACCTTAGAAGAAAAATTGAGAAGAAATTAAAAAAGATCCCTCCACGAATACCCACAAATGTGCCCGAGAGAGCAAAACGTAAACGGATAGAGAAAAAACAGAAAGTATCGGGAAAGAAGGAACTCAGAAGAAAAGTGCTTTTCGAAGAGTAAGGCTGTCTGAAACAGTATTGTGCCGCAGTTTTATTGGTTGTATGTACAAAGATAGAACCATTTAGCTGCAGACCTCACGCATTAATATATATTATACATGAAATTTGCGGTTTCTTCTGTTTTACCGGTTTGCCTGTCAATACTGTGTATCTGATTAATATATCTGAGGAATGTGAAAAACTCACTACACTGGAAAAACCCGTTTTTCCAGATACTGGATGTAACCTGATTAAATCTGGAATTCTGCTGATAATGGATCAAGATAAAAATCAACATAAATCATTTCCTGAGCAGGAATGGCTTAAAACCATTTCAGATTTACCTATTTCAGATCTGGGTAAAAAAGGTCCAGTCTTTAAAGCTCCTGATAGCATCCCGGAAATGCCCCCGGATATCGGGGCAGGCGAGATACCTGGTTCCGGTCCGATTGTTGATGTAATAGGTGAGGGCGGGTTTGCCCGTGTTTATAAGGTCCATAATTGGAAACTGGACCTGGACCGTGCTGTAAAGGTGTTGCTTCCGACCGGAAAAAAAGAAGTGTCGGAACGTTTTTTAACCGAAGCCAGAATTACTGCTCGTCTGGATCATCCTAATATTGTAAAGGTTTTCAGAGTAGATGAATGGAGTGGATGTCCATTTATCGAAATGGAATTCATTGACGGCAAGTCACTTGAATCAATTCTAACCGAAAGGGGTCCTTTCCCTCCTTATGCAGCATGTGCAGTGGGGATCTTTATTGCCCAGGCTCTGCATTATGCACATACCCTGGATTTCATTCTTTCTGAGAAACACTATAAAGGAGTCATTCACCGTGATCTGAAACCTGCCAATATAATGCTGCACAGCGATGGTAGGTTAAAATTAATGGATTTTGGTATCGCAAGGCCCATATCCACCGGACTACATACGATGGGCGAAAATATTGTGGGTACTTTGCAATATCTTTCCCCGGAGCAGTTAAACCACAGAAACATTGATCAGAGAACCGACATTTACGCAGTAGGGGCTATTCTTTACGAGCTTTTATGCGGAATAAAGGCATTTCCTGACGAGGGTCTAACAGACCTTGTCAATAAAAAAGCTTGCGGTATTTACAAATCTTTTGGTGAATTTCCTCTCTCTATTCCCAGAAAATTGACAGAAATAGTTGATAAGTGCCTCTACGTAAACAAAGAGGAACGTTATGCCGACGCCAAAAGCCTCCTGGCTGCTCTTAACGTCGCTTTTGCACAATTCTCCAGTGTGAAGCCTGAAGAGGCACTTAAAAATTTTATGGAGAATCCCGCTTATAATCCGGCTCCAAAGAGAACAGCAAAAAAGAGGCTGAGTTTTCCTAAACTGAGGTTGCCAAAGTGGCATCTGCCGCCAATACCAAAAATCCAGATGCCCAGTTTTCCGCAGATCCATTTTCCAAAATTCTCCGGACTTAAATTTCTGATAAATAAGATTGCTGGTTTGCCGCAAATGCTCCTATCAGCACTTAAAGGCTTTCTGGCATTTTGGTTAGGGTTATTTGCAAAAATACTAAAGCGGTTCTGTTCGGCTGTTTCCTCACTGATTTCGTTTATTAAACATATCCCAAAAGTTGTTTATGGGGTTGCTGGCGGATTATTGCTGTCATTTCCTTTGGTAATATATATTGCAATTCAAACCAGAGATAAAGGTTCCATCCATACGGCAAGTAAAACTTCTGCTGATTCAGCAATTATCTTCGCTTATAAGATTCCTGTTGCGGATGACAAAGATAAAAAAGAAATATTTATTCCTGAGATTCTAAATCCAGCTTTTAATGATATTGTTCAGTCTGAAACACTGTCAGTTATCTGGCATCAGATCGCTTCAGCTGATTCTTACACAGTTCAAATCGATACAGGTGATACTGTCTACACCACCTGGCGGGAAACCGTTCATAAGGACACATTTTGCATCATTACAGATATAAAACCCGGTGCATATCACTGCCGGGTAGGAATTGTCACTGAAGATGGGAAATATTTCTGGAGTGCTCCTAATTATTTCCAGTATTCTCCTGTGTACAAAATACCCAGAACACTTTCGCCTTCCCATGAAGATACATGTAGAAACCGTGAAATAACCTTTCAATGGACTAAAGCGCTAAATGCCAAAGCCTATAATATTGCGGTTGCCAGTGACAGCGGTTTCAGAGAGTTGATATTGGACAGCAATGGATGCAGAGACACCTCCCTGACAGCAATTTTCTATGATACCTCATTAACTTACTTCTGGCGTGTGCAAACGGTAACTGGAAACGAATGGTCTTCCACCTCTGCTTTTTTGCTTAAAGACAGGAGAAATTACTGTTCTGAAGTTGCTTCAGCACTGGGAAAGGGGAGATTGTTAAGCGCTGAGAAGTTGATAAATAAAATATCTCCGGCTGAACAATGCAAAGATACTCTGCTTGTCAGACTGGCTGATGGTTATTTGCAAAAAGGCAATACTGAAAAGGCAGAATCGTTACTGGCACAAGTGACATTGCAAGACATATTTGTTTGTTATTTGAAAAGTAGGATTCTGGTCAGTAATGGAGAATATGCTACCGCACTGAGTCTTCTGGACTCAGCTGTTAATACAGAAACACTGTTTCGCTCCTGGGAAGATTCCACCAGGGTCATTTACTGGCGTGCTGAGATGGCGCAAATGGCCTATGAAAACAAAAAAGAACCTGTAAAAGGTAAAAAAGCATATTATGCATGGGAATCAGTCCTTAAAAGGTACAGTTCAGATAAAACACACCCCAATTATAAACAGGCTGTAATAAAAATGAACCAGCTTTATCATACAGATAAGATTTTCAGTTCAGATAAGGACAGCCTGAAGGCCCGACTTTCAAATGATAATGCTGTTGAAGAATCCTCCGGTAAACAGAAGAAAAAGAGATGGCTGCAGCAGATAAAGCCGTTAAGATGACTTTCCATTCAGGGGTTTTCTGAAACAGCCGGAGATTCTGTATTGGAGAGAACGGAAATTCACTGAATCTTTGGTCCAAAACCGTACAACTCAGGATGCCGGTCAATAATAATCCGGGCTAACACTTGCGGAACATATTCGCGGGTTTCCATGGCCAGAATAGTACTTGTCCTGTATAAATACCAGAAGTCCCGGTCTCGTACCGGATTTTCTACTTTGTCTAGCGCCCTCCTGATTTTTTCTTCACCTGCGTTATAGGCGGCAATCGCAAGAAGTACACCACGCCCATCTCCGAACAATATTAAAAGTGATCGGAAATATTCAGCTGCAGCGACGGTTGATTTTCTCCAGTCTCTGCGTTCGTCAACTGAATTGTTTATCAGGAGATTGAAACGACGGCCTGTGCTTTCCATGAATTGCCACATGCCAACTGCTCCTGCAGAACTTTGTGCATTAGTGTCCAGCAGGCTCTCCTGCATCGCAACATATCCCAGAATCGGCGGTATATTTCTTTTCTGAAATGTTTTTTCGATTTCAGGGAAATAAATGTTTTTTCTCCGTATCAGTATTTCAGTAGCTTTCCTTTTATTGTTAGTAAACAGATCTATATAATATTTCACCCGTTCGAGCATATGATGTGGAATGGAATAATTTTTTTCATTCAATTCGGCCATGATCTCATCCAGAAACATCTCTACAGTATCCGAATAGATTTTATGCTGATCTTTTAATTCCAGCTTAGCCTTTACCGAGTCGAATTGGGATTGAATTTTCTGGAGCTTTTTGTAAAGTGTTATCGTTCTGTTGCTATCGGTCTGGTCCTGGGTACGGGCTTTTTCCAGTAAATCATCGAATGAGGCTATTTGATTTTTCAGAGATCTGGCTTTTGAAAGCTGGTTCTTATAACTGAAATAGCCATTTGCAAACCATAAAATGCCGGTAACCAGTAATGCTATAATCAAACCGGAAATTATGAAATATTTTCGCCGCATAGAGAGGTAGGCATTGGTAACTGTGGTTATAAAACGTTTCTGCTGTTCACCGATTTTTTCATTTCTCAGTATCTTGGCACGGGTGCTCGGATTTTTCACCAGGATGTCAATATCCTGAGTATTCATAATCTGCTTTTGAAGCCTTGAGGATATTTCCATTGTATTGCTTATTTGAAATGGGGCATTCAGCTCTATACTTTCCTTGCCAGGAGAAACATCAAAGAGATTGTCGTCTTCTGCTTTACCGGATTTTTGTTCTGGTCTTTGACTATTCAGTGGGTTAAAGCTCTTTTTTGGGGTAAATTGGACATGTTTGCCTGGTAGTGGCAGGTTATGCTCCTCCATTTCCGGAGATACATCAAAAAGGTTACTGTCTGAATCGATGTCTGGATTATGGGTACTGATTTTTTCTTTGATAACCTGTTCATTTTGACCCGGCAGGGGGAGAGTGCAACTTTCTGTATTTGGTGATACATCAATTGGGAGGCTCTCTTGAGTCCTATCAGCCCCGGTTTGAGAAGATAACTGCTGAACTTCGTCTTGCTTTTCAATAATGAAGCGTAATTGAGGGCCTTGAGAGCCAAAACGGACAATATCATTATGATTAAGCTGGATTTTTGTGACTTGTTTCCCATTGACAAAAAGATGGTTTGTACTGCCTAAATCTTCAATAACTACCCGGGTGTCGTCAATTAGTATTACTGCATGCCTGTTGGAGACCCTTAAATTATTAAGACCTATCTGGATGGTACAGGAAGAGTGCCGGCCCAAGACTGTCTGTTGGTTGACAAGTTTAATTTTTCGGCTGATACCATCAGTCGACAGGATTTCTACAAAAAAGCTTTGATTTATACTCATATTCACAAAATAACTTCGGTGGATTCTTGAGAAAAGAGATTGTTGCTTGATTCGCTACAATCCACTTCGTATTTTAGAAATCTGTTCAGTAACATCCACCAGTCATAATCGGTGTTTTAAGCAGATCAGCTGAAAAAAAGCTTATCCTTAATCAGTTCAAAATGTATCTGAGAAGTGATTCTGGCAGGAGATAATCACATTTCAACCTTTGGCATTAATTAATTGCCGGGGTAGGGCTGCACACAAATATCAATACACAGGTGACCTTCGATGATGAAAATCAAACCTATGAAGCTCCCGGTAAAAAATCTGAAGAATGAAAAGAATGGGAATTTAAAAAACCAGCAATTAAGGCTGGAATTTAACTCTGCTATTAAGAGATATCAGAATGCTGTGGGGGTTGGAAGATTAAAAAGAAGAAGTCTGATTTACTCTCGTCCCTGGTTTTTAGTATGTGGTCCTGCCGGATCAGGAAAATCAACCCTGCTTAATAAATCCGGCCTTAACTGGATTGCAACTTATCCGGATGAATCAGATGAGCAGATTCAGTTCCGATTTTCTGATGAAGCGGTTTGGATAGACATACCTGGAAGTTTAATGGAAGACTCAGCCTCTGAAGAGTTCAAAGTTTTCCTGGAGACTCTGGCCTGGATTCGAAGACGACGTCCTTTGGATGGTATACTAGTGGTCATGGAATGTGGGGGGATACTTGATGCTGAGCTTTTGAGCATTAAATTCAGAGGAGAAGCACTGAGAAGGCGCATTGATCAGATAATAAAGCTCTGGGGTATCGAGTTGCCTGTTTACCATATCTTTTCAAAGGTAGATAAAATAACCGGTTTTAATGAGCTTTTCAGTGATCCGATGGGAAAATGGAATGAGCGGGTCTTAGGTGCAACCTTGAATGATTCTCTCATTGACAGAAATATAAAAGATCTGTTTATGGAAGAGCTTTCTTCTGTACTTGAATGGATAAAAGAGATTCAGGTCAAGATGCTTGCCCGGGACAGGGACCAGTCAAACCGCAGATCGATTTGCCAATTTACCATAATGTTTGAATCGATGAGGGAAAAAATTTCCTCATTGTTCAGCACTGTTTTCAAAAGAAGTGATCATTCCGGCAGACCGCTGTTTGGCGGTTTCTTTTTTACCAGTTGTCAAAATGGCGATATGAACTTACCGGATAGTGATGATCGCATTTTTGATGTCAGCAAAACCATCATTTCACATCCACTTAATCCCAACAAAAAGAAAGCATCATCAAATTCTCACAATTCTCTCCAGGGGCCCTCTGCCGCGAACACTTCGTATTTTGTTGTACCTCTTTTTACAAATGCCATTCCCAAGCATGCTGCACCAATATCCACTACTGAACAGAAATTAAGACAGAACATGGTTTCATCGTTCTGGAAATCGGCTGCTGCAATTCTTTTTATTGCATTGTTTTCGATATCTGTATGGAAAATGTATGCCAATGTACGGGGAATCGATAAGAGGGTGCGAACCGATTTTTCAGTTCCGGTAGCACATTCCACCGAAGGCATAAAGCAACTGGGTGGTTTATTACAGCATTACCTGAACTTCCAGCAATATGCCAAAAAAAGGACATTTTCAATGTTCATCACCAGGTATGATGCTGAGAAAATGTATTCAGAAGTCAAGGACGCATTTTTCTTATCGGTTTTTAAAAACATTGTGCAGCCATGTTCGGAGGAAATGAATAACCGGCTCTCCAGGTTGGTAAATCTCTCTGAAAACAGTTCGGAAAACGATTTTCTTAAATTGAAGCATTTGCTGCAGACATATCTGGCTATTTCCGATTCAAACCAGACTTACTCCGGAATAATTGACAGGAATATAACCGTCCCGATACTCCATAATATGGCTCTTACTTCGATTTTCGGTTCACCATATATTACAAGTGGTCTTGACACCATATTGACCCGGGTGATCGGTGAATATGTAACTGAATTACAAAAGACCAAAGATTCAAAACACAGAATCCATGCAGATAAAAGGCTTGTTGAATCGGTGCAGAAAAAGCTGGTTTCAATGTTTGATGTCAATGCAGTCTATGCTATGGCCTGCAACGATCTTCTTGCAACATCAAAAAACCTTGGACTGGTGGATATTGTGGGTTACGACATCCCTCTTAACCTGCATTCATTGATGACACTTAATGAGGTGTACACACCATTTGGGTGGAATGGGAGAGTTCGTAAGAAATTCAAAGAAACCAGCAGGCTACGTGAAAATATAGAGGATTGGGCTATTGGGGGAAATAAAGTTGCATTTTCCGGTATTTTTAATGATCCGCAGCTTCTTTACAATGGGCTAGTGCAGAGATACAGTGAAGATGTAAAAATGCAATGGCGCAACCTGGTCAACTCTATTTCCATGGAGCGATTCATTTCACTTCAGAACGGTCAGGAACGACTGCTTCAGGTAAGTGGAGCACAATCTGATATTGCAAAACTAATTTTAAAATTGGCCGCCTGGTCAGGAGAATTTATAAAGACAGATTCCGTAAATGCTGCGGAACCGGCATTCCTTAAATTTACCGATGAAATGACTTTCCTGCGCCAGTTTACAGCTTCAAATCTTGCTCAATACCAGAAACAGTTTGAAGAGGTGGCAAAGGGGTTGGCAAAATCTTCAGATGAAGGTTCGATTCTGGGAGTATTTACAGGGCGTGATGGTGATCCGTTACTTAGCTGTTATCAGTTTGTTAATACCTCTGTGCTATTACCTCTCTCAAAGGATCAGAAAGGATTTCTGGAGCATGTGTTGATGTTACCATACCAGCGTACCATCGATCTGCTGAAACCGGAACTTGCCAGTAATCTGGATGCAAAGTGGAAAGATGTGTTTGAATGGTTCGAAGGGTCCTTTAACCGTTTATATCCTTTTTCTGACAATGACAAAGAGGCTTCGTTTAACAGCGTGGTTGAATTTTTCGATCCTGCAGGTGGTAAATTGTGGAAAACCTATAATGACTATATAAGTCCATATGTTACAAAAAAAAGTTCTTCGGTTTTTGAATCACGTAACCTGCAAGGTATGATTCCTATCCGGTTTTCTCCATCATTTCTCAGGTGTCTAAGTAAAGCAGATACGATTTCACGTATTTTTTACAAAGATGGTAAACGTAAAATCTGGAAAGTGACTATACTGCCACAGTTTCAGCAGGCAGGTAATCCCAGAAAATTGAAAAATGCGACAATAACTCTGGGAAGAGCGTCGATAGCGATGCTGACCGAGCCAGGAAAATCTTTGAGCTGGCCTGGAGAAGGGGATGAACAGAGTTTACAATTGGATTTTATTGATAATCTTAATAGAAGCGGAAAAAAAGTTATACATGGTAAATGGAGCCTCATGCGTCTCATGAACAGCTCATACAGACAGTCTGGAAATAATTTTCAGCCTGGTTTTACAGTGGAATTGAAAACCTGGCACAATTCTATAATACAGATAAATCTGCCAGCCAGTGTGACTGTTTCATCATCGGATCCAGCTCACCCGTTCTGCCATAATGCACTGAAAGGCTTTTCCGTTCCCAAAACACTGTTTTGATGGTGTTTTGGGATCGGCTGTCATGAAAATGTTGAATGTTGAAAGCCGATCCTGAAAAAGCAATTTCCCTGGAAGATATCGCTTTTTGCATGTTATTAGCACTTGAAAAATAGTGTTACTTCTGATTCCAGTATTTCAGACTATGCCTGGACTTCTCGACCAGGCCAACCGATCCTGCCACTTTGTCGACCCAGTTTGTTTTCCACATTTGCAGAAGAAAAACTTGCATTAATTTTTTTATCCGGAAATGCTCTGGTACAAGAAATCCGTCAGATGCTTATTGATTTATGTAGATCCAGGAGGTGAGCATATCTCATTGGCAACTGCATTCTTAGTGATATTCCTTTCTACCCACTTTCTCATCGGTTATATTTCATTATGCCGAAACCTTAAAAAGAATGGTATAATAAAGGGTATATGGTTATATAGTGTCCGGCTTCATTCAATATCGAAATTAGTTCGGAGAAAATAAAAAACGGGAGTTTACTATAGTTTTGTGCTTTTTCAGAATAAATTCTTAAAACATGCCAAACATTATTTAAGAGGAAATATTTTGTACACTCTTTATAAAACATAGAGAAAACGGTTAGAAATAGTGTCGTAATCATCTGATTTATAGTCAAAAAAAATTTTAAAAAACTGGTAGCAGATTGACCTAAAAGGAATCTCGTTAAAATCGCGTCAAGATGAAACTAAGGATCGCCAATGAAAGCACCAAAGAATCGGTATGTGATATTCTGCCTTGCTGCTGTGATTTTCTTATTTTGGACCCATTCTTCAGCTGATATAGCTGTGGTGACTGATGTCCGGGACAGCGTTTCCGGTTCACTGCGTTTTGTTTTATCAGCAATCTCTGAGGGGGACACAGTCATTTTTGACATACCCGGTCAGGACACGATCGTGGTCAGGGATACCTTGGTTGTTGATAAGAGTGTTGTCATTTCTGGCACCAGGAATGCTGCAACCAACAATCGGATAGTGGTTGGTATTGATTCAACTCTTGGTATAAGCTACCCGGTTTTTCTGATCAATAGAGGTAGGGTACATATCAAAGGTATTGTGATCAAAGGTGAAATTGTTGCTCAAAAGGGATCTGTTTTGAGTGTCGATAGTGTTTCTATTCATAACAGTGCGCCAAATGGTAATGGCATTTCCAGTCAGGCAGACAGCCTGGTTGTCCGAGCAAGTGTAATTACCGGTAATGGGGGAGTCGGGTTGCGTAATAATAAGGGAAATCTTACGATAGTGAGTTGCGAAATCGGGGAAAACAGGGGTGGGGGCATATACATAGAGGCTTACGATTATGCCGGTAAAATTGACAATTGTGTTATCAGAGACAATGCAAGGGATTTCGGTGCCGGTTTAACCAGTTTTTGCACTCTGTACTTATCAAATACTTTCATAAGCAATAATGCTGCTTTCTCATTTGGAGCAGGAATAGTTAACTCGGGAGTTATGAGAATTTCTGATTGTATCATTGATAGTAATTCTGCTTCTGATGGAAACGGTGGTGGAATTTGGAATAGTGGAATTATGACAATTGAAAACAGTCGTATTCACCATAATTCTGTGAAGGGAAGTGCGGAATCGAAATCATGGGGAGAGGAGTGCTCTGGTGGTGGCATTTACAATGAAGGACAAATGGCGATTAAAAACTGCACAGTTGATTCCAATTTATCGTATGCTAGTGGTAAATCTAATGGATTCGGTGGTACCTCTTCGGGAGGTGGTATTTTTAATAAAGCAGTAATGACAATTGTCGGTAGCACTATATCAGGAAATTCTTCAGAAGCTAGTGGTTCAAACTCCTATGGTGGACAGTCATATGGAGGTGGTATTTATAATCAGAACGGTTCCATATTGACTATAATAAACTGTACAATCTACGGTAATTCATCAATGGGCCGCAGGGGTGGTTCATACGGAGGCACTTCTGCAGGTGGAGGAATTTATAACATGTCGCTACGGTTTGTAATAGCCTTTTCCACTATTGGGAAAAATAGCTCTACCCACTCAAATGGCGATCCGTTTACAGGGAGTTCTGATGCTGATGATTTTTATGACAGCGGATCTACAATTATAAATTCGATTATTTATAGAGAATACGTTAATGCTTCTAATGCCCCCTGCCGGGGGATAAACGTGTTTACGGTAACCGGGCTTCCAAACCATTCGGTAAATAGTCTGGCACACACATCAGATTTCGAGCTGTTTGGCAGCTTGCCCTTTGAACTGGGAGATAATGGTGGCACAACAAAGACAGTGGCTATTGATTCACTGTCGATCGCAAGGGGATCTGGCATAAAAATCGGAATGTATGAAAAAGACAGCACTTTTAATTTTGATTCCTGTAAAATTATTAAGGTCGCCTATTTTGATGGTGTAAACTGGCTTGCTGCGGAAAACGATTCTGTTCTCCCCCCATCAATTCAAATCGTTCAGGTTACTACTGATCAGCGTGGAGTGATACGCCCTGAAGTTCCTGGCAGAGGAGCATATGAGTTTTCTGGGCCCATGTCTGCAAAAAAAGGAACAATATCTTCCAGATGTTTGTACAGGGATTTACAGGCAGACTTCATGAGTAACAGGTTGAGAATTACAGTCCCTGGTGATGGAGTGTACCATATGCAGTTGTTTTCTATGCAGGGCCGGATTATTATTGATAAAACAGTAGACTGTAAACGTGGAGTAAATCGGTTCGGTTTTGACAGCAGGCTGAGTAATGGTACCTATCTATTGCAGGTAACCGGCATGAATTCGCAGTACATCACGAAAGTTTTCAAGAGATAGATATGAAGATAGAAATATCAAAGAGATTAATATTAGCAAATGTTTTACTGGCGTTTGTCATACTATTTTCTGCTAAAGATGTTGCCGCGATTACTGATGCTTACTGGGAACAGATAAATCCAGCCGGAATTGCATCAACAAACGGTACAATCAATGCAGCTGTATGTGGCAAAGATGTTATTTACGTAGGAGGAAAATTTACCGTTGCAGGTAACGATTCCGCCCGCAATGTCGCCATGTGGAACGGGCATACGTGGAGCCGACTTGGAGCCGGTATAAATGGAATCGTGTTATGTATGTGTCTTTCCCCTGATGGTAATCTCTATGTGGGGGGTGAATTCGATACTGCTGGTGTAGATAAAGCAGGTAATATAGCCTGGTGGGATGGCGTAGAATGGCACAAAATGGAGACAAGTCCCAATGGAAGTGTCAGGTACATTACATCCAATAAACAGGGGAAATTATATATTAGCGGCTCTTTTGGCTATATTGGAAACTTGAGGACACTCGGTCTTGCTTCCTGGGACGGTACTTCCTGGGATACGGTTCCTAAAGGTGATGGCGGAAGTGCACCGATGGTTTGCGATGATAGTGGAAACGTTTACAAGGGAGGGTTTTCGGGAACGTATGCATTAAGAAATAATTACTGGAGTCTTGTATCATATGATTTATCCTCTCAAACGGATGATCTGATATTTGGCAATGATGGATACCTTTATGTCGCCAGTTATAATTCAGTTTCGGTGTGGGATGGAAACGAGGCGCGAATTTTGACAAAGGTCAATGGTGGAACTGTTCGGGCTTTAACATTTACTCCAGATGGAACTCTTTATTATGGTGGTAAATTCGACAGTGTCGATACCAGTAGTTGTATGAATATTGCTCAATGGAAAGATGGCGCATGGAGCTCAATGGGCAGTGGCCTTAATGATAGTGTCAGAATTCTGGTTAGCGATTCCTCCGGTTCAGTATATGCGATTGGAGATTTCACCAGAGCCGGAGAAGTTGGGGTAAACGGTATTGCCTGCTGGAAAGGAAATCAATGGCACAGTTTGGGTGATGGAATAACTGGCACCATATATGCCGTTGCCTATGATTCAAATGGTGATATTTATATTGGGGGAAATTTCAATTCTGTTGGCGGCATTGCTGCCAATAATATTGCAAAATGGGATGGGAATGAGTGGGCTGCTCTTGGTCTGGGAGTGGATTCACTTTACAGTTCTAATCGTGCTGGCAGATGTGTTACTTCGATTATCTGTGATGGTAAGGGTCACGTGTATGTTGGTGGTGGTTTTCAGAGAGCTGGTGGACTTCCAATAAAATATATCGCCCGATGGAACGGAACGAACTGGGATTCTCTTGGAAGAGGTATCTCTGAGGTTCCTGCAAATCGCAACGGTGTAAATGTCCTTACTATGGATGTTTCAGGTAGACTTTATGTTGGAGGGGAATTCATAGCAGTAGACACACAAATAACCAATAGCATTGCTGTATGGGATAATAATACCTGGCAACCGTTAGGTTCAGACAGTTTGGGCCTTATGGGTGCCAAAGTTAATTCTATGGCATTCGACAGTAGAGGAAATCTATATGTTGGTGGATTTTTTCAACGTATGGGCTATTGTCCTGCCAAAAACATTGCCATTTGGAACGGCGTACAGTGGGATTCAGTTGGGTCCGGTACAAATGATGAGGTAACATCATTAACTACTGACGACATCGGTAATGTTTACGCAGCTGGCTTTTTCAATGTTATTGACAGTTTCAGGGTACAGAATGTGGCTCGCTATGATGGAATAAGATGGGAATCTTTAGGCAAAGGAATAGGTCATCCCGGTGGTGTATATGCAATGATTTGTGATCGTGCCGGGAATCTTTATGCCGGTGGTCTTTTCGAGTCTGCGAATGGGACAATTGTGAATAATCTGGCAAAATGGGATGGCTTATCCTGGACCAGGATAGGGTCAGGAACAACAGGAGAGGTGAACTCACTTGCCCTTATCGGATCAATGCTATATGTGGGTGGTAGCTTTACGGTTGCTGGTGGAAAATTTTCGCCGGGCATTGCCAGAGTTAATGTTGCTTCTGCAAACGCGATAAATCCATTTACAGAAAAAAATAATCTGGAAAAACCGGTAAGATACCGTTTGAAGGGAGCGACACTGTTTGCTGATAATATAACCGAGAAGGATCAGGTGGAAATTTACTCCCTGTCTGGACGACTTGTCTATAAAACCGCAGGCAAGTCTGTTATTAAGCTTCCTGCCCTTGTATCTCAGACCATAATCATCAGTATAAAACGGGAGGGAAGGCGGGTAATGAGCAACAGACTGCTTGTAACTGGGAGATAATGAGGGTTTTTTAATGAAAACGCCAGCAGAAATTGCATTCGTATTCATTGCGGTTCAGCTAATTTCGTCAATATTAGCGTTCGGGTCCGATTTCTACACAATCAGATGAAATCAACTCACCTTTTGGTTCGTAGATGACCGTTAAAAGCCAGCTCACCCGTTCTGCCATAATGCACTTAAAGGTTTTTTCCGTTTCCAGCATACTGTTATGATGGTGTTCTCTAATTCAGATTTGAGACTCTCCAGAAATATTGATTCAGAACTTAACCAGTTCAGGTTTCGACACATTGCGGAGTGTTCCAATGCCCAGCTGACCAGAGCTATTCAACCCTGTAGCCCAGAGTGTACCATCTTTCTTTATTATCATAGTATGTCCATATCCTGCTGAGACTTTGGACACATCTGACATGATCTGAACAAAAGAAGGTTCATCATTAACACCTCCAGTACCCAATCTACCATTAGAATTTAGTCCGGCTGCGTAAAGTGTTCCATCATTTTTTATGATCATTGAATGGTGATAGCCTGTAGAGACTGATGATACTCCTGAGTAGATAAGAGTCAAAGGCACGGTATCCAGGGTTGAACCAATACCTAATTGTCCATAAGGATTATTTCCAGCACCATAAAGATAGCCATTTTTTAGAATAAGAGTGAAAGTAAAACCTGCTGCTACAGATGAAACACCTGAGGCGACCAGAATAAAAGATGATGTATCTTTTTTTGTTCCATTACAAAATTGACCACTGCTATTCTGTCCTGCTGCCCAGAGGTTCCCATTTTTAATTGCCAGGGTATGCTGCATTCCGGCGCAAACTGAAGATACCCCGGTTGTTGCCAAAGTAAGATTGAATGTATCTCTTTTAGTTCCAATGCCAAGCTGGCCAGAAGCGTTATACCCTGTGCCCCAGAGTGTACCATCATTTTTTAAAATCATGGTATAGAGATATTTTGTAGATACAGATGAAACTCCTGAAGCTACTAATTGTGGGGTGTTTAATTTAGGGACTGCTGTTTTATTAAAACCCAATTGCCCATAAGCGTTGCTCCCAGTCCCAAAAAGAGTACCATCATTTTTCAATATCATGGAATGATAATAACCACAAGAAACCGATGATACATTGGACATTATCTGGCCAGGAATTGAGTCGTTTAATTGATCTCCATTACCCAGCTGTCCATTAGCATTATTACCGGTTGACCAAAGTGTACCATCTGTCATAAGTATCATTGTATGATAATCGCCTGCACTGACCGATGCAATTGAGATTACATTTAAAACAGCTGAATTACTTGTGACACTTCCTGATGCATTACTTATGATACAGCGGTAAGCTGCAGCGCTGTCATATCTGGTTACCGTATCGACGCTGTAGGTGGAGGAGGTGCCACCGTCTATATTGGTTCCATTCTTCTGCCACTGATAAGAGAGGTTTATTCCGGAAGCCTGCACCATCAGGGTTAATCTGTTCCCGGCCCTTACAGATGTATCTTTGGGATGAGATATAATTACCGGAGGTGATAATTTCCATTGTGCATAGAGAATGATATCTGCTGCATCTAATTGGAAAGAATCTCCCGGAGCTAAAGAATCTCCACTGCCATCCGCTGCGGTATTCCATCCATTAAATTGATATCCTGCTTTCTTCAGGTTCCCTGTGTTTTCTCTGATTTTGATATTGGTACCATAATCATATTTGGCCGAATCTGGTGTATTTCCTGCATCATTTCCATTTCCGTTATATTTTACAGAATATTGGTTTACTTTCCACATTGCATACAGGGTGACATCTGCAGTACCTGTTATAAAGGTACCTCCTGGTTGTAAAGTATCTCCTGTTCCATTATTTCTGGTATTCCATCCTGTGAATGTAAAACCGGTTTTTTCCAGATCACCAGGACTCCTGACAGTCACTGTTGTGTTATATGCAACAATTTCAGAATCCGGAACCGAACCGGTGTTGTTTCCATTTCCATGGTATTTTATTAAATAATAATTTGATCTCCATAAAGCATGCAGGATTATATGGCTGGTATCCATGGTTATTGTATCACCTGGAAGCAGAGTGTCTCCTGTTCCATCATTTCTGGTACTCCATCCTGTGAATGTAAAGCCAGTTCTCTCCAGATCACCTGACCCCTTGATAATGACTTCGGTGTCGAATGCAACAATATCAGAATCTGGAACTGAACCGGTGCTGTTTCCATTTCCACTGTATTTTACAGTATATTGATTTACTTTCCACATTGCATACAGGGTGACATCCGCAGCACCTGTTGATAAAGAATCACCTGGTTGTAAAGTGTCTCCTGTACCATCATTTCTGGTATTCCAGCCTGTGAAAGTAAAACCGGTTTTCTGCAGATCACCCGGTCCTCTGATAGCTACTTTGGTGTTAAATGCAACAATATCAGAATCCGGAACCGAACCGGTGCTGTTTCCATTTCCATTGTATTTTATTGTATAAGCATTAGTTCTCCACAAAGCGTGCAGTACTATATGGTTGGTATCCATAAATATTGAATCACCAGGAAGCAGAGTATCACCACTTCCGTCGTTAGCAGTGTTCCATCCCAGAAAACTGAAACCGGTTTTCTCCAAATCGGCTGGTTTGGCTGCGATTATGATCTGACTCTGGTATTCATAATCCTGTTTAGCAGGTGGGTTCCCTCCGGTATTACTGTTTCCATCATAGGAGAGTGAGTATTTGTTTACTAACCATTGTGCAAACAATCTCATGCCTGCAACTGCGACAGTTAATGTGTCACCTGGTTTGTAAAGTTTGCCGGTTGTATCGGTACTGCTTCTCCATCCGGCAAAGGAAAATCCGGTTTTTGCCAGGTTACCTGTATTTCCCATAACAATTGCAGTTGCATTATTGATATAGCGATTGTTGTCAACCGGGACATTACCGCTTTCCGCACCATTTCTATTGTAAAGCACAGCGAATAACGTATCATCATCTATAACCGATATTTTATGAATCTGCTGACTGCTGATAAATCCGCCTGACACACTGTCCAGGAACACAGAAAATAATTCTGCAGTTTCGGTCAGGCTGTCATTTATAACACTCAAAGTGCAAAGACCAAAAGATGTACCGGCAGTAATCTTTACTATATAAACAGAATCTCTGAAGTCATTAGATAAAGCAGAATCACCCCTGAGAGTACACCAGGCAGTGATTTCACCTGAAGCTGGTTTAGTGACTCCTAATTTTATTATATGAGAAGCTGCAGATTCAAAGGCAGTTGAAAAGGAATCGGTAAAGAATACTCTGTGGGCATAATTTACTGTATCTACTCCATAGATCATTTCAGAGGGATCGGAAGCACCAAAAAAGTTTACCGCAGATACCCAGTAAATGTACGCTTTCCCGGTTGAATCGATATGGAATGTGTCGGGTTTAACAATCGCTTCCCAGGTACTATCTTTGTCTGTATCTTTCCGGTAAAGTATGTAACTGTCTGCAAGCGGATTGCTGTCCCAGCAGATCTCCACCAGTGCATCTGTCCGTCTGGTTATTTTCACATTAACCGGTGGAGGCGGTAATTGATTATCAGCTATTACCGTGATAAGCACCGAGTCTTGTGATGAAGACGGAACAGTTCCGTTGTCTGTTGCAATCAGAACTATATTTACCGTTGAGCCGACAATATCGGGGGCCGGGGTGAAAATCATAAATGAATCTGCTGTAATTTCTGCAGTCAGATTAACCTGCTGCCATGCTTCCGGATTAGTAACCGAGACCTTGAGAGAGCAGGGGAGACTTGGTGCAGCATATAGTCTGAGGGGTTTGATAATCAGAGTAGGTGGAAGGTTATCTTTTTCTGTAATACACAAAACAGCACTGTCTGAAGTGACTGTTGTGTTGTTTTTTAAACCGGTTACAACTAAAATGGTAGTGCACGGCGTGGAAAAGGATAATTTTATGGCAAAACTTTTCAATATATTATCTTTTGAAAAACTTCCGGAAAACCAGTTTCCGGCCTGATATGTTACTGAATCCAGTTCTTTAGGAAAAAGGATTGAAATCCCGATATCGATATTCTGATTGACACTTCCGGTTATCGTATCCAGGTCGGTTTCACCTCCGGATATAATATCAATATCTGGGGGGGTACTGGGTCGATACTGTTATCACATTTAAACAGGCAGACTGATACGGAGGTAACAGTGAGCAGGGTGAAAAGAATATTTTTCCAGTGTAACACTTTTTTGGTATTCATAAAATTCTTTTTGTAGTTACAGGTGAAATTTGTGTAATAAGCAACAGCTAAGTAGCTAAAAACAGGCATGTTACTTTTTATTATTGCACATCTGCTTTTGATTAGTCAGGTGCATACGCAATATTTTTGGATTTATCGAATAAACAAAATAGTAGAATAGCAGTACGAAAGGCAATAATGACGAAAAATAATTAATTTGTGATAGTGAGGGTGCCCTGCATGTATACAGATACTGGTTGTGTATACCAGGGGAGTTTAGAATTTGAAGTCTGCTTTAATTCCGCACACAAAGTTGAGAATAATCCAGAAAACAGAAATAAGCAAAGCCAAAAGACTGACAGTTACCCAGAGAGGTATCGGGGAATATCTTTTTACTCCCAGTGCTTTTTGGGCAGGGATGTCAGGCAAGCCGTGTGGAGATAGTGAGTTGAACGATTTTGTAGTTTTGATGATTGTTTTTGCAAGTTTGGATATTATTATTTCTCTTTGTTGTGGATTTTCCAGTAAATATTTACCCTGGAATCCTAAAGAGAGGCATAGATAGTAAATTTCCAGTATCTCTTTGTTTTTTTCCGGATTTTGTATTAACTGGTTTAATTTATTGTAGAATTCCTCTCCGGCTATATTGTCATGGAATATTTCCAGCTGCATTGGATTAGTTATCCAGAAATCGCGTGCTTCTCCGGGTACAGATAGTACTGTTTCATCCAGGGTGGCTATCAGTGCATATTTAACTAATGTAATAGTCTCCGGTGTGAGACCGGCTCTCAGGCAGTTATTCTCCAATTGATTAATGTAATAGGTGATTAATTTTCTGAGAGCTGCAGTTTCTCCCAGATCATCGACTTCACGCATTTTTATGATTATGAGGAACAGGTCTGTGCAGAGAGTGCTAAGGTTTTGGGTTTGCATTTCCTCTTTTGAGAGGTTAATGTCCAGTGTCTGGGAGAGGATGGTTTCAGTAAAGTTACTCATTTACTTACCTGTTTCGGTTAGAGCCAACATTTCCATCTTTAATCCTGGAATTTTATTGGGGAAGTACATGGCGATAGTTCCTGTTGTTTTGATCATATCCCAGTATTTGTTATTCCGGTTCAGGGCAAAATAGGTGTATCCCGGTTTTGAGGAGAGTTTTGCAGGAGGATTATTTGAGTACATGATCGGCAGACCGGGCATAGCTGATTGTATAAGAATGTCAAGTTGATTTCTGGATGCGATTTTCATTCTGGGTAATGAAAGTGCAATCAGTTCCTTTTCCGGTATATCCGCGCAAATACCGATGAAAAAGGAAGCGGTTTCAAAGAGTTTGCTGTTATTGACAGAAAAAAGATAGGTTGCAGGGCTGATCTCGGAGAAGGGCACCTGAACACATCCGGCGGAAATATCGGTCTCCAGAATATCTCGAATACACTGGAAGATTTGGGGAAAGACAGTTTCCAGTGAGCAATGATCATATGCTGGCAATCCGGTAACATTGACTTTAGAAGAAAAAGTGGTGAGCGCACCGGCAAGCTGGATTAAGACATGATAGAGTTCATAAGGGTGAGCATGATTAGAAACGAAAATGTTATTAATAACAGGAATTGAAGTATTGATTATCTTCAGAAGTGCAAATGAGGTTAACTCGGAGGGTGGAAATTCTGCGAGACCACACTGAAGATGTTTCCGATTTTGGGAAAGATTGCTGCTTTTAGCGATAAGTAACTCAAGTAATGATTTGAGTTGGTCATGCAGACTCTGCGAGGCACCTATATTTAATAACGGTGGAATAAAGTTATTGTCAGGGATGATCTGACCGCTAATGGTGCGAACCAACCTGACAATCGGAAGCGTGGTGTAATTATCCAGTGTTTCACCTTCAAACAGAATGGAAAAATTAACTTTTGCTAATTCTATGTTTCGGATTTGTTCACCGTTCACCTCATCAGTAATATCCTGGCTATTACTTTTATAGCGTGCAGTAATTGTGAATTCGCCGGAGTTAGTTACAGAAGCGCACCCTGGTAATACCAGAGGGAGGGCAAGATATACAGTCAGGGATTGTTGCTTGTAAGAAAGAAAGTCGGAAAAGTTACGTACTGCAGGTATATCACCTGTCCCTGGAATGGAGAAACTGGTACCATCGGGAAGAATGCCCTGGGCATATTGAAGGGATATTGTTTTATTTGCCAGAGAATCCGGAATTATTTTACATTTTAACAAACCGAAATAATTCCTGTTGTAAGCAGAAAAGTGCGCCTGCATTGAACTGAAGAAAAAACGCTCTACTTGCTGAAAGTGTTGTGGTTGCAGAAAAAGGCCTTCTTTCCAGATTACTTTATCATTTGAGAACATTCTGATTTCTCCTGTTTTCATCGATTTAAAAAAAATTCAAAAGCTGATTGTATAAACTGTGATCGAAGAGTTCAGGAAATGAGAACGTGACAGCTTTATGGGGATTTGAAGGACTTTTGTAGTGTAATAGGAAGCAAAAAGTAAAAAGAACAGAAGATAAGAACTGTCCTCTCCCCGTTTTTAAGAGTGTTATGGATTAACAATATCAAATATATTGTTTGCACCCGAAATAAGCTATAACCTAAAATAAATTGTGAAAAAAACCGGCTGAAAGAGAGTTGTCTTTAAGAGTTTTTGAGAATGGTAATTGCTTGGTAGAAATCTTCTATTGAGGCGGATATGAAAAGGTTTCGAATAGTAATAAGTTGTTTTGGCATTCTTTTTTTTGGGAACTCTACTATAATGGCGGCTGCTTTCGGGCAGATTACCATCATAACAGAACCTTCTGGTGTGGAGGTGTGGTTGGGTGGCAGGTATATAGGAAACTCTCCTGTCAGGGAAAAATTGATTCCATCCGGGAAACATGAACTCAAACTGATTGATCCGTTTCAAAAAATCAGTGTTACAGAAGAGGTCATGGTTGAGGATGGTAAAGAGGTGATTATTGAAAAAAAGATCAAACCCAAATATGGGACATTAAAAGTGGAAAGTGTGCCGGATATGGCAGAAGTTTATTTGACCGTTCCACTTGGCAAAACACCATTAAAGAGTGAATTTATTATCCCGGGTAAATATCAATTAGAAATTAGAAGTACTGACAGGTTGTATAAGGTTTCAGAAAGGCAGGTTGTTGTATTTGAAGGTGAAACTTCAGAACTTTCCGATACCTTAAGCAAAGTTAATAAAAAGTTTGAATTGAATAAAAAAGCATTTGTTCGCATTGGGTTGGGTGTGGGAGCTGTAGCCGGTTTTATCTGGGCTGTCATAGAAAACGGTGATAATAATTTTTATGAAGCAGAAGGTTTACCAGATAAGGCACAGGCAGCAGGAATACGACGTAATATTGGATTAATTGGGGGAGCTGTTTGTGTCGTGGCATTTGAAATAGTTGCCTTTTTTTAGGGGAATTGATTGATTGCTATGAGCAAGGATACGGAAAAATTCCAGCATTCAACGGGAAAAAAAGTAATTCGAACACTGGACGAAAAAATAGTGAACGAATCTGTCCAGGTCTACTCGACCGGGGATGGTTCTGAAACTGAATTGTGTAAAGATGCTGATTCAAAACTAAATCAACAGTTCTATTTGTCGCTCCCTGATGGTAATCAGCCTGTTGTATTAGGTAGTGGGATTATAAAGGGGGTGATTGGTGAAGGAGGAATGGCAAGGGTATACCGGATCTGGAATGAGAGCATGGAGGTATACCGGGCGGTTAAGGTTTATCATCTGATTAGTAAACTTGAGCATAAAAAACGTTTTGAAACTGAGATTAAGATTTCTGCCAAACTTAACCACCCAAATATTGTCCAGATACATTCTACAGGTGAGTGGAATGGTTTTCCTTATATTGAAATGGAATTGGTGGAAGGGGTATCGCTTGAAGATCTGATACAGAAACATGGGAAAATACCGGTTGATGTAGTTGCTGGTATTGGAATTCAGATTGTCGAAGCGCTTTGTTATGCCCATCAAAAAAACATATTACTTTACGGGGATACCTATAAAGGAATAATTCATCGCGATCTTAAGCCTGCCAATATTATGATAAGTGATAGCGGAGTAGTCAAACTGCTCGATTTTGGAATAGCCAGGCCTGTTCAAGCCGGGCTACACACGATTTCTGGAAATATAGTGGGAACGCTTCCATATCTCTCACCGGAGCAGATTGATAATAAAGAGATTGATCAGAGAAGTGATATTTATTCATTAGGAACCGTACTGTATGAAGCATTAACAGGTGAAAAGACTTTTCCCCAGGAAACTGTAACAGCTCTCATGAAGATGAAATCTACAGGGCAATACCGAAAATTCAATACTTTTTCTTGCAATGTTCCGCTGAAACTGGAAAGAATGGTGGAAAAATGTCTCTATGAGGATAAGGACAAACGTTTTAATTCGGCATCGGAGCTTAAAAAAACGCTGTCCATTTTTTATAAGAAGATTCCTAATCAACCGTCATTTATAGTGGAGAAATTTTTGGCTGACCCAGATACATGCAGCTATACAACAGATAAGGTAAAGCATTCAAATCGGAAACCATTTTTGATTGGGCTATGCACAATTCTGAGTATCGGGATCTTTACGATTGCGTTTTTGGAAAATTTATCCGGAAAAGAATCTGGATTATCCGGGCTGCAAAATACCGGTGATTCTTTGATTGAACCTGTAGGAGCTGGAACGGATTCGATTCCAATGAATCAAAAAATGAAGAATTCTGTCGACGTAGATACTGCTTTCAGGGAAGTGCTTGCATCAAAGAAAAAGGCTTATCCTGTGAGACCGCAAAGAAAATCCAGAATTGATAAATTAAAAGTTGAGTATCGGAAGAATGATCTGTATGAAATTGCGGATTCTGCATGTAAAGCGTCCCGTTTTGAGGATGCCATTTTTGTACTTGAGAGCACACCTTATGCTCAGAGTGCTAAAGAGGGTGACCTGATACTACTCACATATGCATATCTTGAAATCGATAGTGTGGAAAAAGCTGAGAAGATTTCTCGAATGATTAACAGTTTAGATGCTTTTTTCTGTGTAGTCATGGGAAGGATTGCACTAGCCAGGAAGAACGAAATTCAGGCTTTGGAAATTTTCCATTTAGCTCTTACCAGATCAAGTCGAATTCGCTCTGATCATTATGTACGCAGTGAGGCTTTATACTACGCGGCAATGATTTATGATAATTGGTTTATGATCAATCCCAGTCCGGATAACCGTCAGTTTGCCATGATTTCCTGGAAAAACCTGAAACGTATCCATGAGCCAAATCAGGAAAGATATAAACTGGCAGAACGAAAACTTTCCAGGTTGAGGGAAGCACCTTAGTATCAAAGTAAATGTGTATGTAAATTTATGGAGGATTGTATGTCAGCTGATGTTGTGGCAAATGAGGTTCAATTCCATTTTTTTATCGGAAATTTACCTGATGTTACTTTTCAGGTAGTTGAATTCTCCGGAAAAGAGGCAATATCGTTTCCTTATGAATTTAACATTTCTCTTGTTTCTGCAGGTAAAGAGATCGATGCTGATAAAGTTCTGGGTCAAAAATCAACTTTATTTATTTTCCGAACCGGGCAATATTATCCATATTCCGGAATCGTTATTGAATTTGAGTTGAGAGAATGTGATACTGAAAAAAGTTACTATAGAGCCAAAATGGTGGCTAATTTATGGATTACCAGTCTGAACTTCCGCAGCAGAATATTCCAGAATGTTACCATAGAAGAAATTGTTCGATGTATACTAAACGAAGCTAATATAAATAATTATAAAATAAACATATCTGTAAACACAAGGCATGAATACATCGTTCAATATCAGGAAACTGATTTGAATTTCATCTCCAGACTCATGGAAAGTGCAGGGATTTGGTATTACTATTGGGAACCGGTAGTGAGCGAGGAACAGTTTGAATCCGGTGTCTCTCATGAACAGCTAGTAATTACTGATAGTCCCAAATTCAATAAAATTGCAGAACCATCACAGGTAATATACAGGCCTATAGATGGAATGGCGCAGATATGTAAGCAGGATTATATCGAATCGATTAATGCTATTCATTACTCAACGTGTGTCATTCCTTCGGAAATCATTGTAAAAAATTATAATTACAGATGTCCGGAAGTAACTCTGACCGGAAAACAATCAGTAAGCAAGGGTAATTACGGCACTATTTACGAATATGGTGGCAGATTTAAGAATGTTGAGGATGCCGTTATAATGGCGCAACTGCTTTGCAGACGAATACATACCCGACGATATAGAATTACCGGGAGAGGAAATTGCCGGGGATTCAGGGCTGGTCAATGTTTCGAATTACAGAAACATCATATTCAGAAACTGTGTATGTCTTATGTGATAACTGAAGTGATACATACTGGCGGCGTTGCTGGTAATACATACCGGAACGAATTCAGGGCGATACCAGGTGATACAGCTGCAAATTTTGCACCGGAAAAATCAGCTGAAATGCCAAAAGTAAATGGTGTGCTTACCGCTCCTATTGAATCCAATGATTCAGCCTATGCTTCAATTGATGACAAAGGGCGATATAAAATCCGGCTCCCATTTGATCTGAATTCAAAGCAGGGTGATTGTAATGGCTCAAAAAATATCAGACTTGCACAACCTTATTGCGGTCCACAATATGGAATTCATTTTCCATCTCATCAGGGCACCGAGATGGTACTTGCCTGCATAGATGGAGATCCAGATAAACCTATCGGAATTGGTACGGTACCTAATTCCAACACCATAAGTCCGGTGGTAGCAGCTAATAAACAGGAAAATATTATCAAAACTGCAGGTGGTAATATAATACTGATGGATGATACCGAAGAGAAGCAGAAAATCAGGCTGCAATCCAAGGGTCTTAATAGTCTGGAATTAAACGATGAAACAGAAAGAGTTGTTATTAGCTCAGCTGATATAAATCAGCTTGTGTTGGATGACAAGAACTGTGAAGTTGTTATTCAATGTAAAAAAAATACATTAGCCATGAGTTATGCTGGGGATAAAAACTTTGTAAAAGTGACATCCGCTGATGGACATATGATAAGTATCGATGATCAGAATAAAAAAATCTCTGTTATAACTAATGGTGGAAATAAGATTGAATTGGATGATGAAGGGAAGAAAATTATAATTGAAGATGGTGTTGGTAAAAATTCAGTTACTCTTGACGAAAATGATGGATTGGTTTTTAATTCTTCAGGGAAAATAACTTTAAACGCCAGAAAGGAGATAATCTTATCGGGAAGTGAGATAAAACTCGATGCTACACAGGGGAATCTTGATATTAAGGCAGCTGCTGATGTAGTGATGACCGGAATGAATATTGAGCAGAAGGGAGCTGCCGGCATAAAAATAGAAGCAATAAAAGTGGAGGCTAAAGGATCTGCTTCTACCAGTCTTCAGGGGGCGATGATGGAGATGAGAGCTGATGCTGTGGTTAAGATAAAAGGAGATGCAATGGTAGAAGTAAATGGTGGGGGAATGACAAAAGTGCAAGGTGGAATTGTCATGATTAACTGAACCAGTAGTGATCTGAGGTAACCAGATAATATTAAATGCCATTGAGCTGAGCCCTATGGATACTTCTTTAATCAGGAGCATAATTTAATTTCTTAATTTGCATTTGAGCTTTCTGTGGCTGCGGAGTAGAAAATCCGAAATCTTCCCGGTTTTCATCTATTATCATTAAAGCAAGTATTCTCGGTATATACTCATTTGTTTCTTCTGACAGAAAGCCCATTCGGTAGATATACCAGAAATCACGATTGCGGATGGGGTCTTCAATTTTCCGTAATGCATCCATAACTCTTCTTTCTCCAGCATTATAAGCGGCCATAACCAGCATAATGGAACTATTGCCTCCAAAAATTCCAATTAAATCCTGAAGATATTCTGCTGCGGCTAAAGTCGCAGCCTCCGGCTCTATGCGTTCATCTCTAAGGGTATCGATTTTTAATCCGTATCTGCGGGCAGTATGTGGCATAAATTGCCAGAGCCCCATGGCTCCAGCATGGCTTAATGCTTTAGGATTTAAGCCACTTTCCAGCATTGAGATGTAGGCTAACTGGGGGGGAATGTTTTTTTCCGAAAAAATTTTCTGAATCATTGGGAAGTAGAGCGATTTTCTTCTTAAGATGTTGCTAATCGCAATTTTTCTGGATTTTGAGAATATTTCCAGGTGGTTTTTGACTGATGAGATCATCTGAGATGGTATCTGATAGTCTACCTGCCCCAAATCTGATAAGATCTTATTGAGATAGTTTTCTATTGTGTCTTTAACGGGTTTCAGAGGAGGTGTACTATAGCTTTGAGATGGATCAGATTGTTGAGTGAACATTCCAATTATGGAATCGAGTTTATTGTGATTGTTGGGTCCAGACTGGTTAAGCCGGAAATCATGTGTATTAAAATGATTTTTACTAATTATTGAAGAATCAGGTTTGATTTTTAACTGGATAAAACGTGCCTCAAAAAATGCGGAAATGCAGAAAATGAAAAGAATAATTGAAGATATCAGAGCAAGCTGGTATCTGCTTCTTAGAAAAGCAGCATAAAAATTGATTAACAGATTCGACTGTTTTTTACGGTTATTTTTTTTGGGCAGAACTTTGGAAGAATTTTCATTTTCCTCAGTGTAAGATGGGGAGGAGGTAATCGATTCAGCGGATTTTGATTCAGGGATTATATAGTTATTCTTTACAGTCAAATCGGGAATTTCTTCATTATTCAGAAAAGCAAGTTTTAACTGGGGCCCTTTTGCCCCAAATCCGATTACATCATTTAAAAAAACTTCATTGAAAGTGGAACGTTCACCATTAAGAAACAGTCCGTTTCGACTGTTTAGATCCTGAATATAGAGATTTCCGGGATAATTGTAAAAAATGGCATGGTGATTTGAAACCAGTAATTCATTTTCATTGAATTTTAGTGAATTATCCTCACTGCGTCCGATAGTGATTGCACCTTCGGATAGCGAATACCTCTTCCCTATATCAATACCCCGGATTACTTTCAGACAATAACCATTCATAAAAGTTATTCTTTTTTTGAAGTTTCCGGACTGAAAAAAAATTATAATTTATAGAGGTGCGAATTTAGTTAATAGCTTTTGGTTAAAAGACAAAAATACTCTTTTATTTAATCCCGAATTATATTATATCCTAAGTATCGACCAGATCCTGGCGATTTGCGTGGAACTGTTGAGCATGAAAAGAGTTTCTTTCCTGCTGGCGTATATTTAACTATCCTGATACGTAACTTCTGCATCAGCATTTCCACATGCTTCATCTCTAAAGGTACAAACAGTAGCTTTTCCAATCCCATGCTTTCAGTTAAAAGTGAGACTTTACTTGCAATTTTAATGCCAGTTAAAAAATGTCATTAAAAATTAACATGGAGGGACTCATTACTAAAGATCATCTAAACTCATTACTGGCTCTAATTGGTGAAACAGGGTGTGGTGGTGACCTGAATTACGACCCTGATTTCGAAGATGTTAAATTGGAGATCAGTAAGTTGCAAAATATGGATTATGAATTTATTGAAGAGAAATCGTATTCTATTCTGAAAAACAAAAGTAAAGATATAAGGGTTTTTTCATATTTAGCACTTTGTTATTTGAAAAAAAAGAAATGGTCCTATTTTTGTAATGTCTTTGAAGCGCTGGCGCAGTTGAGTAAAGAAAAGTTTGATTTATTGTTCCCTTTGCGATCAAATGGGAAAATGTTAGCCTTCATGTGGTTGGAAGAAAGTCGATTCTCTGGTGAACTAGAGGCTGCTACAGTTTCCGATGATGCTCATGAGCAGATGAAAAGGTTGATTTCAGCACTGGATATTTTGAAAGAACAATTAAAACAGAAATTTACAGATAAATTAACTTTTCCATCAAACCTATATTCATTTGCACAAAAGTGGAAAAAGTTAACGGAAGGTAATATGGTGGTGGTTTCTCAGCCGGATAAATCAGAGATTAAAGAGGTGAATTCTACAGATACTGCACAGAACATTAGGGGCATTGAACCAAATATCGATACAAAGATTAGTATAAAAGCTGCACTGGATTCAATCAGGAAATGGGCCATGTTTTTAATAGAGCAAAAACCGCAGAGCGCAGTCGGTTACCGTTTGATACGTACTGCGAGATGGGGAAATATAGAGATTTTACCGGACTCTTGGGAAAATGTTACTCGAATCGAGCCACCGGCAATGGAACGACGGGCATTTTTAGTATCGCTGATAGAAAAGAGAGATTTTAAAACTGCTTTAGTCAACGCCGAAAAATTCTTCAGCTCGGGAAATACGCTTTATTGGTTGGATTTGCAGAGGATTTCGGCAACTGCAGCTGGGTGTCTCGGAAATGCTTTTGTTGAAGTCAGGGATGCGATAATTTTTGAGACTGCTGTCTTTCTGAAAAAGTTTCCGGTTTTAAGAGGTTATAAATTCATTGATGAAACTCCTTTCAGTAGTTTTGAAACAAGTGCATGGCTGGATAATCAGGTAGTTTCTTTGTTTGAAACAAATAGAGAGATCGTTAAAGTAAATAAAGAAGTTTCCACCGATAACGGCGAAGTACATTCAATTATATCATCAAGCAATATAGAAGAGGATCTGGAACTTCTGGTAAAAGGAATTAACCAGAGTAGTAACGAGTTGGATAATTTTAAAAGAAGATTATCTGTCGTATCGTGTATGCTTGCCACCCAGAGGTTGGATATTGCACTGTTTATGTTGGAATCACTTTACGAAGTCGCAGAATCTTATCATCTTGCCAGGTGGAGTCCATCTCTGGTTATGGATCTTCTTAATCTTATGGTAAGGACCTATGATGAGATGGCGAAAGATAAATCTGGAATCAGGCAATCTTTACTGATACAGAAAAGAGATAATATGCTAAAGAAAATGTGTTATTTGGATCCAATTGCAGCCTTTAATTACCAACCCATTAATGAAAGGTAATATTATGGCCGGGAGTTTTCAAAATGAGATACCGCCAGCCAGGGTAAATTTGAAACTGGATGTGGGTAAGGGGGATGCCCGAAAAAAAGTAGAGTTGCCTTTTAAAATTCTGGTGCTCGGGGATTTCTCCGGAAAAGCGCATGGTGAAAGGGTTTCTGAGCTGGAAAAAATAAGTATCAACAAGAATAATATGGAACAGGTGATGGAAGGGATGGAATTGACTTTAAATTATGCAGTGGAAGATAAACTCTCCCGGGAAAAGGACAGAATGCTTGCAGTGCGCCTGAAAATAAAAAATATGAGATCTTTCAGCCCTGAGCAGGTGACCAAGAGTATACCTGCTATAAGCAGACTTCTCGCTGCCAGGAATTTGCTTAGGGATCTCAGATCCAACCTTATAGATAATAGAGAATTCAGAAAGCGATTGGAGTTGATATTAAAGGATACTGAGGCGTCTAATGCTTTATTAGGAGAATTAAAGAAACTGATCCCGGATACATAAAAGGAGCAAATCATGTCAGATGAACAGATGAAACTGCAAAGCGGTCCTGTTGAGGGCAAAAGCAGTCTGGAATATATATATGAATCAATGAATCTGGCTGTCCCACAGGAGGAGATAGATGTAATGATGTTTGCCGAAAAAACAGTACTGGCAGAAAGCAGGACTAATGAACGTATCGGAGCGGCATTGAGTTTTTTTGTGGAGAGTATTATCCTGAGCGGTTTAGCCATAGATAAAGTGGATAAAAATCTTATTGACATGATTATAGCTGATATCGACAGTAAAATTTCTGAGCAACTGGATGAAATATTGCATCATCAGGAGTTTCAAAAAATGGAATCTTCCTGGAGGAGTTTGAAATTTCTCATTGATAGGACAGATTTTCATAAAAATGTAAAAATTGATTTGCTGGATGTGGGGAAGGAGGTGATAAATGAGGATTTTGAGGATTCAGCTGAGATTATTCAGTCTGGGATCTATAAACAGGTGTATACAGATGAATACGACACACCTGGTGGAGAGCCATATGGAGTCATGATTTCTAATTTTGAATTCAGCAGTACTGCTGAAGATATCGGATTTTTGCAGAATATTTCCAAAGTTGCTGCTGCATGTCATTGTCCATTTATCGGGGCAGTATCTCCACAATTTTTTGGTAAGAAAGATATCCGAGAACTTTGCAGAATCGAAGATCTGCATGCATTTATGGATCGTTCAGAATTCATGAGATGGAATCACTTTCGTAAAACCGAAGATGCAAGGTATGTGGGATTAACTTTACCCAGATTTGCACTGAGGCTTCCATATGGACCTGACACCGTTGCAGTAAAGGAGTTTAATTATGTGGAGAAGGTTTCAGGCAAAGATCATCAGAAATATCTCTGGGGAAACAGTTCTTTTGCATTTGCTTCCAATATGGTGCGCTCCTTTGTTGAAAATGGATGGTGTGTTCAGATTCGTGGTTCTGAATCTGGAGGGAAGATAGAGGATTTACCGGTTCATTTTTTTGATGCGGGTAAAGGCACTCAGATGAAAATCCCCACCGAGATACTCATACCTGAGACACGTGAATTTGAATTTGCTAAAGAGGGCTTTATACCCTTATCATTTTACAAAAACAGTAATTTTGCATGCTTCTTTTCAGCCAATTCAGCACAGAAATTTACAGAAACAGATAACCCTGTGGCCAATGCAAATTTGAAAGTCAATTCAAGGTTGCCTTATATTTTTATGATTTCCCGTATAGCTCACTACTTGAAAATAATTCAGCGGGAGAATATCGGAACAACCAAAAGTAAAACAGTTCTTCAAGATGAGTTAAACAGATGGATAAAGGGTCTGGTTACCGAAATGCCTGAACCTGGTCCGCAACTTATTGCTACTCATCCGCTGAAAGCTGCGGAAGTTAGTGTCACTGAATCCACTGATAATCCTGGTTTTTTTTCTGTCTCGTTATCGGTCATCCCTCATTTCCAGATCGAAGGAATCGATGTAAGCCTGTTTCTGGTTAGTCAGATGCCAAAAGGCAAATAGCAACTGAAAAAATCGCGTCACCTTAACAATAAAGGAGATTTTCATGCCGATTCCAGCCTATATGTGGATTAATGATGGAAAAATCAAAGGTGGTTGTACTGTTTCCGGAAGAGAGAACAGTATAGAGGTTCTTGAATTTCACCATGAAGTAAGGATTCCAACTGATCCTGATACTGGTGCATTAACCGGAACCAGAAAGCATGAAGCTTTTCAGATAATAAAGTCATTCGACCAGTCCTCACCATTACTTTATAAGGCGGTTTGTGAAGGTATAACATACGATAAGATTAAGCTCGATTGGTACAGGATCGATGATCAGGGGGCGGAAGTACTTTATTTCAGCCATCTTCTGGAAACTGTAAAAGTATGTTCGGTTGAGCCTGTTATGTATAACGTCAAAGCCAAAGAGTTTGAAAGGTTTGTTCATATGGAAAAGGTAAGTTTCAGATATGGTAAGATTACATGGGAATATCCTGAGGGAGGGTATGTGCATAGTGATTCGTGGCTGGAAGGAAGGTAGTAGATGTCCAGGTTTGAAAAACAGTGTAGCTGAACTGGGGGATTGGTGAAAGCTGGATTATTTGAAAGTCTGACTGGAAGATTTTCGGATGGTACGCCTTTAGATTCACTTCCAGAGAGTCAGCTTAAGACCAGGTCAATAATAGATCATCTGAGTCGTCTTTTGAATACCAGGGCCGGATCTATTTCTCATTTGTTAGATTATGGTATTCCGGAATTTTCAGAACTGTATCATTCTACCCCGGTTGGAATCAGACGATTGCAGATTGCCATAAAGCGAACTGTCGAAAAATATGAGCCACGGTTAAAAAATATCCGGGTAGATGTAATGGAAACAGTGGAGAGTAACACTTGTCTGTTTTTCCTGGTTTCTGCTGAGATTGTTGATGGTCCGGAAGTTAAATTCCGAACAACTTTATTTAGCGACAGACCTCCTGAAATTTCCAGAATAGGAATTTAGGGAAAAGATGATAGAAAAGTATTATGAAGAGGAGCTGCGGCATTTGTACGAGTGCGGACGGGAATTCGCCAGAGCACATCCGCAGCGGGCCCGTTATCTTAACATCGATTCAATTGGAGATCGTGATCCTTATATTGAGCGTTTATTTGAAGGTTTTGCTTTTATTGCAGGCAGGATTCGCCAAAAACTGGATGAATCTCTGCCTCAATTGACCCAAGGATTGATAAATCTTATTTGGCCTCAATTTTTACAGGAAATTCCATCATTAACAATTGTCCAATTTACACCCAGATTTGGGTTTTTGCAGGAAAGCAGGATTTTGCCTCAAGGTTCAGAAGTGATGAGCAGTAAACCTGGCCCGGACTCTACTGTTTGCAAGTTTCGAACTACTCAGCCAGTGATATTCAATCCATTATCATTAAGGAAGGTAGGCAGAGGATGTGACCATCTGAATAACGATGTTTTTTCATTTGTTTTCAGTTTGGATTCTTCTGTAAAATGGGAAAAATTCAATCTGAAAAAGATAAAAATATTTCTGCATGCGGAGCTTCCGACTGCAATGATTTTACATCGTTTGTTTACCACGGCAGTTAAGAAAGTCGAGATCCAATATGCAATTGATGGACCTGTTTATGCAATGGCCTCTGGTAAAATGGTTTTTCCAGTGGGTTTTGAGGCTGATGAAGCAATTATACCTGTTCCAAGGCGGTCATTTGGAGGACACAACTTATTGAGAGAATATTTTACATTTCCAGAAAAATTTCTGTTTTTTGAATTTCGGGACATAGACTCTCTTTTAAAACCGCGATCTACTCCTGAGTCAATCATTGTAAAAGTAACCACCACTGAGAAGTTTCCTGAAGGAAGAGAATTCTCTTCTTCAATGTTTAGATTATATTGTTGTCCTGTTGCAAATATATTCCTTAAAAATGCAGAGCCAGTCAATAGAACCGGCTTACAACCAGAATACCAAATAGTGGCAGATTCGACATCTGAGAATATTCATATCCATAGTATTCACACCATAACAGGAATCAATAAAGCTACCGGTGAAAAGACGATATACCAGCCTTATTATACTTTCAGAAATATCAATAGAAATTCTGAAGAAACCTATGTACCAAGATATGTTACAAATGCAAGTGGTAAAAGGGAGATGAAAATTTCCTTAGGAGGCCCAAATCTATGGGGTAAAGAGATAAGGGAGGAGGTGTTATTAATAGAAGCCTGGTGTACGAACGGGATGTTACCCAGAGATCTTATAGCTGAGGGTGATATTAGCAGTCCAGGAAAAGGTTTTCCAGATTACCTCCAGTTTTTCAATCTTACTCGTCCAACAGCACCCTATTTACCACCGCAGGATGATGAGTACATTTGGACATTTCACACTAACCTGGCGGCGAATATTACAGGAATCGCCAACTGTGGAGTTCTCAGGAAAATTCTTCAGCTATACAACTGGGCTGATTTTAAAGGAAAAAATAATAACATAGAGTCAATTGTCGATGTCAAAAGGGAATCTTCACGTATGATCCATAAAGGCAGTGTTATTTTCGGTGTCCGATTTATTGTGACTATAGAAGAAAAAGCTTTTTGTGATACTGGTGATATTCATCTTTTTGGGAATGTGCTTTTCCATTTTTTACAAGGGTATGTAAGTATAAATAATTTTTGTGAACTCCGGTTTATACTTAGACCATCGGATAAAATAATGACCTGGAATCCGGAGCTGCGAGGATAGGAAGTGTCTGAACTGTTAAAGGAATTGTTTAACAGAGGGCATGAATTTAATGTTTTTCAAGCTTTGGTTTTGTTGGAGGAGTATTACAAAAATACCAATACAGATGGTTATGGTTTATGGGAAAAAGCAATTTGTTTTTCATCTGATCCGCAAATAGCTTTTCCAGGCAGTGATATTGTCAGAGTTTACGGAGATGATAGCCGGATTAATATTCTGGTTTCATTCCTGGGGCTTATGGGGATAAGTTCTCCTTTACCCAATTATTTTATTGAATATGGGGCAATGCATGGAGATGAACGATGTGCTTTAATAGATTTGATTAAAATCTTTGAAAACCGGTTTTATTATTTGTTTTTTAAGGTCTGGAAAAAGTGCTATCCATTCTCAATTCCGGAAAATGACATTTTCCGATTCATAAACACCCAATCTTCGATATATGCTGAAGAAGAATCAGGTGAACCGACATTTAAAGTTAATGAATTAACTTTTTGTTCCAGCATTTTGTCTGGTACATCGGCAAATATCAATAGTCTGATAGATATAATCAGTGATTGTTGCGAGGGGGTTAAAGTCGATATAGAGCAGTGGAATCCACAATGGGTTAATATGGATAATTCCAGAATGCTTGGTGTAGATCTTATTCTCTCCGAGAATGCCATATTGGGGGAAAGAATTTTGGACTGTTCAGGAAAATTTACAGTCGTTCTCGAGCTCAATTCTTCACATTCAATTAAATCATTCAATGCAGGTACTACAATCATTTCCAGTATTTTTAAAGTATTGCAGGTCTATCTGCCACAATTTCCCGATTATGATGTGAAAGTAAAATTTACATCGGAAAACATGGATTCTGTGATTCTGGGGAGCGGAAATGCAGCATTGGGAATTGATAGTATTTGCGGAATTCTTCAGGGTGATCATACAGAGTACTGTTTGATAATCCCTGGACATAAATCATAACAGTTACTACTCTTGCAGGATAACCCAATTGAATTCTGTTGAATGTAAATAAATTGATCAGATAGAATAAACAGAACAGATGAAATTCAAAAATAAAAAGCTAAAGAGTATGGGATCGGCAGTATTCTCAAATAACACGCAAATGGCACATAGGGTTTTCAGAGAATTTAAAAATGCTATTTCCAGTTATCGTGAATCTTTCAAATTGAGTGGATTTCTCCGGAGGAGAGTCTTATATGACACCCCCTGGTTTATAATAGCAGGACTGCCAGGTAGTGGTAAGACTACCATGCTGACATCGTGCAATTCCAGTTTTCCCTTCAGATATCCACAGGATAAAGATGTAGAAACTATTTCTGGAATAAACTGGTTTTTTGGGCGTGAGATTGTCGGGATCGACTTGCCGGGGAAGTTTTTTGGTTCCGAATGCGGTGAATTATTCGAATCATTTTATCGTTGCCAGGCAAAAGTACGTCCAGGCAGACCAGCTGATGGCATTATTTGTATAATTGATATAGAATCTGTCACCAGTTATTCTGTGGAAAGTGTTAAAAAATCAGCTTCTAATATAAGACGCAAACTCAATGAACTGATTAGATACTGGGGTATTGAACTGCCTGTGTTGTGTGTTTTCAGTAAAATGGATGTAATTCCAGGTTTTACTGAAATTTTTTATGACACTTCTGTGAAATGGTCTGATCAATTGCTTGGAGCATTGTTTTCAAAAGAGCAAAAGAACGATACAACCTGTGAAGTATTTAATAAAGAGTTTGATCTGCTTTGTTCTTCACTAAAAACAACTCTTTACAAACGACTGGCAAAAGAAAACGATAATTCGAATCGTCGGATTATCTGCCGCTTCCTTATTGAATTTGAGGGTATAAAGGTAAAGACTGGTGAATTTCTTTCAGAATTGTTTAAAAGTATCATCGATGAGGAAAAGCCGGTTTTCAAAGGTTTCTATTTTGCCAGTTGTAAGCCGGTAGATAAGATCGGGCAGGAGAGTTCAAAACTGAAGGTACAATCTTCGGTTATACCCAGGACGGTAATTTATCACCCGTTAAACCCCCACCGGAATGAGATAAACAATCAGTTTTCAGAACAAAAGACTGCCGGAAAGATCCGTTCGTTATTCACTCAGAATTTTTTTGATGAAGTTGTTCCCAATGGGACACAGATGTTATTAAAAACCAGAAGCACGACTCATAAAGAAGTTTTAAACTACTGGTTGTTGAGCTGGCTTTTTGCACTGTTTTCCATTTTTCTCACAGTGTACCTTTTTTATTCATTTAAAAATGCATCTGATTTATATGATGTGATCCGGGTGAATGTTTCATATACTCTCCAGAAAGAAGCCGGGCCGATAGAAGCTTATAGTCAGTTGCAGAATCTCTCAGAGATGGTAGCGAGATTCAGGGAATTCAGTAAAAGAGGTGTACCCTTGTTTTATGGATTGGGATTTGTAAAAACCCAAAAGATCTATGAGATGCTCAAGAAGATTTATTTTCAGCAGGTCTATCGTCTGATTGCTGTTCCTTTGGCAGAGTATCTTGAGCTGTGTATTAAAAATATTTATTCTGAAAAGCATGATCTCACTTTTGATGACCATGCGAAACTGTACCGGCTTCTTAAAACTTACTTATCTATCTCAGAGGCAGTTGCTCTTCACCCTGAAAGAATTGACACTACGCTAATCCGGAAGACACTTGACCAGGACCTTTACCCATTAATATGTCAAGTTAAAAAAATCAACAGGCTCCCGGCGAATCTGGAAACTGTTCTGAAAAGAAATATTGATCTATACTTATATTTTCTCAAAACCGGAGAAATGCCACTGATACCGCAAAATCAGTATATCGTAAAACAGACAAGAGACCGTCTGGGGCACATACCGGATTCGAGGCAGATCTATGAATCTATTGTAAATAGATTACTGACAAGAGTACCATCTCTTACGATAGAAAGCATTACTGGAGAAAAAAACAAATGTTTGATTTCAAGTAACCGGAAGATAAATATGATTTATACACAGGATGGGTGGGACCAGTATGTAAAAAATGAGATTTTGGTTTCTATAAAGAATCCTGTTAAAATTGACTGGGTGTCAGGAGGTAACAGTACGGAATCTGTGGTAATAGATGAGGACAAAATGAGATCGGATCTGATCGATATGTATGTAGATGATCTCTGCAGAGAATGGTTAATCTTTTTACAATCCATTAATTATGAAAAAACGACGGGTAAAGATCGTACAGCACAGTATTTAGCAATGCTTTCCGGTGAAAATCGGGGCATCTCTGTGCTGTTGGAAAGCGTATTAAAATCAGCAAAAGTAAAAATATTACCGGAAGAAAATGTCTCCTTAGCTGTCTTAAAAAATCTGACAGAAAGAAAAATACCTCATGGAAAACAAATCGCATCTGCAACTGAAAACAGAAATGTGAATAATAATTATTCTGAAAGGATAGATCAATATTTCGGTCCGCTTACGGACCTTCTGGATTCTCAGGGAAGGTATGGTGGAATACCAGCATATAAGGAAAAGCTAGCTTCTATTTCCGATGCACTGGTAAGTTGTGCAAGAGGGAATGATTTTTCCACAGTATTTAACGGAACAGATAAAGATCCGATGTTTAATGCCTGGAAAACAGCAGAAAAACTGATATTATCGTTACCAGAATATTTACAGTTACCTATGAGTTATGTATTAATGAAGCCTTTGGAAAAGTCGGCAGAGACTGTTATGAAATTGATTTCAGATGAGATTGATGAGCTTTGGAAAAGGACTGTGTTAAAAATTTACAATGAACAGATATACGGAAAGTACCCCTTTTACAAATCAAGATCAGATGCTTCATTAGATGCGGCATTGGAGTTTTTACGGCCTGTCACAGGGAACCTTTATGGATTTATCTCCAATTATCTCTCTTCGTACCTGGTTAAAGATGATAACCGGTGGAGATCTGCTGCAGTTGGATGCATAAAAATGTCCTTTAATAAAGATTTTTTTGAATTGCTGGACAAAGCAGATGAATTAAGCAGCATTTTATTTAACCATGATGGTTCCCTGAGAGCTCAGACTGTGCACTTCATGCCACTACCGGGAAATAAGGTTACCGGATCTTTGCTAATAGATAAACAGGAGTATAAAATTATTGCAGATTATTTTCACACATGGCTGAAATGGCCAGATCCTGGACGTGGGCACGAAGTTACCCTGAAAATATTCATTAATCAGAATTTTACTGATGAATTATCATTTTATGGGGAATGGGCCTTGTTAAGGCTGTTAGGGGCTGCAAATATCAATGTTCAGAACAATACCACTCTGATAGCCAGGTGGGAAAGGAATATTCAAAACATGGTAATGCTGCCTTATGGCATAAAAGTTCAGTCTTCCGGATCTGTACAGCCATTTGCAGAAAGTGTTTTTTCCGGACTGGAGTGTCCGGAAAAAATTATGGAATGAGAACCTGCATGAGCAAAATGGTCGCTATTTATTATCAGTGGATTCTTTTATCAAGACCCAGGGATTTTATCAGCGTATCATCCTTGTCAACACCTGCTCCGGGAGTGGTAAGATACCCGCCTGATACATAGCCATTGGCACCCGCAAAAAAGAGAAGTGCCTGAAGTGGCCCCAAATGAAGTTCACGTCCTCCACAGATCTTTATGGTTCGCCTGGGCATGCTAAGACGGAAAAGTGAAACCACTTTGAGGAAATCAAGTGGTGAGTCATCCGGTGCACTGAGACGTGTTCCTGGAATGGCATTTAGAAAATTCAACGGTACTGTATCTACATCGATTTCCCTGATTTGCATGCAGAACTCTTTTCTCTCTTTCCAACCCTCACCCAGACCCAGTATCCCGCCGCAGCAGACATGTAAACCAACCTTTTTGGCTCTCCTGACCGTTTCCACTCTCTCATCCCAACTGTGGGTGGTTACGATTCTGGGGAAAAAGGATTTACTGGTTTCGATGTTGTGATTATAGCATACCACTCCGGCATCTTTAAGCATCTGGAGCTCATTTTCATCGAGAATACCCAGAGATGCATGTTTTTCACCTGGGCACTCTTTGAGTGTTGCGCAAATTTTGCGGATTTCATCTGTGGAAAGTCTACGCCCACTGGAGACTACGCAGAATGGAAGATGGTTTTCGAAGGCTTTGTGTGCCTGAATTTTAATTTCTTCGGCTGTGGCCAGTTCGCGAACCTGAACAGAGGAGTTATTGTGTGCTGATTGTGAGCAGAATGCACAATCTTCACTGCAATTACCTGATTTAATATTCATCAATGAGCAAGGGTCAACCGAGTTATCAAAGAAGTTTCGCCTTACCTGGTCTGCACAGGCAAACAGCACTGAGAGCTCATGCTGCGGCCAGGAAATAATCATATCCATATCTGCTTCATCAATTTTATCATTTATAGACTTCTCATAGAGCATCTGAGCCTTGTTAAACAGTGACATCTGAATTGTTCCTTTCGGGAAAGATACTGGCAATTATATTCTCGATTTTACAGGATTTTTCGGTAAAAAAAACATGAGATCCATCAGACTGAATCCATTTACCTCCAATCTTCTGGCATAAATATTTCCCGGCTGCTGCCGGAATTATTCTATCCTCGCTTCCGTGAAGACAGTACACTGGAAAGGATGGTAGCGGTAGAGTTAACATCGGGATCAGGTTAACCTGTTCCAGGAATTGAAGGCCGCAAACCAGTTCCTCATCGGAGTAACGGTTGTAATCAATAGTTAAATCAGTAAATCCACACTGGCTGTAAAACTGCTGTAACACCTGGATTTTGTTCTCTTTTATGGATTTGATCATGTTCTTTACGATCAGTGGTGGTGTTGCATAACGGAAATTATCTCTACGACAGAAAGAGGGAGTGGATGACAACAGAATTAATTTTGAACAGTTAATTAGCGATGCAATAGCAGCTGCGGCTATTGCTCCTGTTGACCATCCGGCAAGAGTTATCCTTTGTGATTCATTCAGAGAAAGCAGATTCTTCAACTTGGCCTGCCAGTCAGAAATGAGCCGGCCATCACTTATCAAGAAAGGCATTAACCGGTTTATATCAACGTAGGTAGCCTTCTTGCCGAAAACCGGTTCAAGTACTGAAGCGTCAACTGCCCATCCACCAATAACCAATAGTGTATTTTTCATATTCCGGATTTCCAGTTTTTAATCTGCTCAAGAATATAATGCTGTTGATCGGTGGTCAGACCAAGAAAAATAGAAAATCTCAGACGTGCAGTTCCATTGGGAACCGTAGGTGGGCGGATTGCAGGTGCAATAATCCCCTTAGTTCTAAGAAAGGTGCTGAGATTCAGTGCATTTTCCTCGTTATCCATCAGACAGGGGACAATCTGTGTTGTGGAATTCAGGGTGGAAAAACCAAGTTCGTGCAATCCATCTCTGAATAAACCGGCTGTGGAAAGAAGTTGCTTTCCTAAAGATGGATTGGCCCGGATAAAGCGAATTGCTGAAATATTGTGAGCCAAAACCGGCTGGGGCAGGGCTGTCGAGTAGATAAAACTTCTGCAGAAGTTAACAAAGAAATCTCTGAATTCAGATGAGACTGCGCAGTAACCACCCATGCCGGCTATTGATTTACTCAGAGTCCCCATTCTGATATCAATTGATTCATGAACTCCATCTTCTTCTGAGAGTCCACTGGCATTGTTTCCGAATATACCGCTGGCGTGAGCCTCATCTACCATGGTGAGGCAGTCATACTTTGCAGCCAGGCTGCAGATATCAGCCAGCGGTGCCCGGTCTCCATCCATACTGAACACTGTATCTGTAACAATAAGTTTCTCTCTGGAACAGGAAGACTTAAGACGGGTTTCCAGGTCTTTCATATCATTATGGCGATAGCGGTTCAGTTTGGCACCAGAAAGAGATATCCCATCGTAAATTGATGCATGGTTGAGCCGGTCACAGAACACTTCGGTATCTCTGGTGCAAAGTGCCTGCAGAATTCCCACATTGGCTGCATACCCCGAGTTAAAAAGCAGGGCACATGAGGTCTGCTTCCATTCTGCTATTTCATTTTCCAGAACTGAGAAATGTGGTGATTTCTCACTGACCAGTCGTGAGGCAAGATTTCCATGGAATTGCTCCATGGTCAATGCTTTAGCGTTTTCCAATACAGTTGCATTGCAATGGAGTGACAGATAGCTGTTAGTGGACAGATCGATAACTTGGTCAGCAGTAAACTGCGGTATCGAGCGGAATTGCATTGATGCTTTCCGTTTTTCGATTGCTTTGTAAATTCTATCGTAAATTGGAGAGTTCACCATGAATCACTTCTTTGAAAACGCAGTGAGTAAGAAACAACATATTCTGCATCTGTTCCTCAGTAATTATATATGGGGGCATAAAGTAGATTATGTTGCCCAGAGGACGGATCAAAAGGCCGAAATCGAGTGCTTTTTGAGCAATTTTAAATGGTATTCGCAGTTCAGCAGGAAGTTTTTCCTTTGTTTTAACGTCCTTTACCAGTTCAATGGCTGCGACCATGCCTAATGAACGGACATCTCCCACAATTTCAAATTCTTTGAATTTTTCCAGCCCTTGTTTCATTATATTGCTGATTTTCTGCAGAGATGAAGGAATCTCATACTGTTTGAGTAAAGTCAGTGTAGCACAGGCTGCGCTGGAGGCAAGCGGATTTCCAGTAAAGGTATGTCCATGATTCAGTATTCTATCGGATGTATAATCGCCGCAGAATTCATTAAAAATATTTTCTTTGACAACCGTTGCAGCCATTGGCAGAAAACCACCGGTCAGTCCTTTTGACAGGCACATGATATCGGGAACTTCAGCAGCATGATCGCAGGCAAACATGTTTCCTGTCCTTCCAAACCCCATGGCCACCTCATCAGCAATCGTTAAGATGCCATACTTCTTACAAATAGAAAAAATTCTGGAGAGCACTTTAGCCGGATAGATTCGCATACCTGCTGCACCCTGGACCATTGGTTCAAAAATGCATGCGGCAATGTGTTCATGACGGATTTCCAGGATTTTTTCCAGTGAATCCATGCAATCAGCATTACAGGTTGAGGGGGTCTGGCAAGCAGGGCAACGATAGCAGTAAGGTGAGTGCGCGAAGTGATGTTTCTTGAAACGGTCATGGAAAAGGGCATGGTATTGGGGAATCATTCCTACTGACATGGCTCCCAGTGTATCTCCATGATATCCACCTTCAAAGGAAACAAATTCAGTACGGTTATTTCCACGAAGAGCATGGTATTGAAGGGCAATTTTGAGAGCGATTTCCACAGCTGTTGAACCGTTGTCAGAATAGAAAATCCTGCTTAATTGTGCAGGCAGTATCCCGGCCAGCAGATGAGAAAGTTTTAAAGCTGGTTCAGAAACCACCCCTGCCATCATTACATGCTCGAGTTTGTCTAATTGACAGCGTAATGCTCCGGTTATCTGCGGATGGTTATGTCCGAAGATGCTTACCCACCAGGAGCCGATGCAATCTATGTATGATCTGCCGTTTTTGTCATAAATATAGATACCAGAACCACGTTCAATGATAAGTGGCGGGTAGTCAAGAGTATCCCGGTAATAGGTGAAGGGCATCCAGAGTCGGTCAAATGTATTTGTTGAGTTCTCTGCAAAAGATGCTGATTCGTTCTTGGCACGGGTTACCATGTAGTACCTCCAGAAATGGGACAGGCCGGGTATGCTCCTGAATAATGCGGATATTTTCAAAATATATGAAATCTTGAGGAACATTACGGCAGTTATTGAAAACTATTCCGGCAAGCGTCGCACCGGCATGATGAAGTTCTTTTATGGAAAGAAAAGTATGATTCAAAGTACCCAGATGGGGTGAAGTGACCAGGATGACAGGAATCTGCAAATGTAAAATCAGATCGATCATAAAGGAGGTTTCACTCAGGGGGGCGAGTACCCCTCCGGCACCTTCGATGACCACTATTGTATCATCTGTTGAAATCTGCAACAGGCATTCTGAAACATGATTAAAGCTGATTGGCCGTTTTTCCAATTGGGCTGCCAGATGAGGTGAACAGGCAGGCTGAAACCGGTAAGGAACATGCTGATTTATTTCACCGGTCATAACGGCTTTGCCTTCCATAACATACTGAAAGTCAGGAGCTGTCAGCAATCCGTTATCATCCATAAAGCAACCAGTCTGCACCGGTTTCATATAGGTGACTTTATGGTTGCTGGCAAGGCTATCCACCAGTTTCCTTGCTATATAGGTTTTTCCAATATCAGTATCGGTACCTGTGATGAAAAAGCCTCTGATTTTTTGTTGGTCCATACAGATTATCCTTTTCTGGCGCTTCCAATTAAGGCTTTGTAAGTCAGGGGAACGCCATTGTCAGATCGGAAATTCAGTTCGAATTTTTCACAGAGATTAAAAAGGGCATTTCGTGATAATCGATCTCCGGTAACCGCGGTACCGCCTATTGCACTGAGACTTTTCAGAAGTTTAAATGCGGTAGGGAAATAAATTGTGCTAGTAAAGGTATTAGTCTTCAGAATAGAAAAACCGGCCTTTTCCAGCGAACTACAAAGCTGTTTTTCATCAGGTAGTAGAACCGGAACTTTAAGGTTCAACTCTTTTTTAATGGTGTTAAGTTCCCTGAAAGAACCTTTTATGAAGGTGGTAAAGAGCAGTATTCCGTTGTTTTTAAGAACATGTGCAATGCTGTTTAAAACAGAATAAGGATCATTGAACCACTGAAGCACCGAAGCTATTATGGCTCCATCAAGAATGTTGTGTTTAAACGGAGGATTTTCTATATCAGCTAGTAAGGAGAAGGTATTTTGCAGTTTTCTGGATTTAAGTACTCGAAGAGATTCGAATGCGATATCTATTCCCAGAAGGCGGGTGTGAAATCCTTTCGTTCTGAGGATCTGCTCCAGTATACCTGTACCACTACCCAGATCTGCCCAGATTTGTTCGGATGAATTATTAATAAGTTCAAAATCAAGTCTGGATATTAACTCTTTTTGAATAACAGCATTTGCATCATAGCTGTGTGCTTTTAACCCAAATGCTTTTGCAATCTGCGTTTTGGGAGGAGTCGAAACTTTGAATTGGGGTTCGCTCACGTCCTGATCTCTCCATATTACTACAAAACCTTATAAAATACTTCCTTCAAGTTCGAATAACCACCATTATTATTAGGTGTACCCAAGATATTGTTTAAAAAGTGGGGTGTCGGGTATTGAGAAAGTTTGAAAGAATAGCCAGATAATTTTTATTTGCATTTTTTGAGTGGGTGCTAATATTTTGAATGAACTCAGTTTTCTGAACCGGAAAAGCGTAAGGGTGGGTATCTGATCCTATTATGAAATACAGGCAGTTAAAAAGAGAGTCTTATCATAGGAATTAAATATTTAAACGCCTGAGTGCTCGCCTGTCACAAATTTGGGATAATTAAGGGTGGTTGATGAGGGGATACATTATAAAATTTCTGGTTTTATTTTTTTCTGGTTTTCAGGGAGTTCTTTGTGCACAGGGAGGTTCTGATCAGGAGGATCTTGATTCTGCACTTTATTTTCTGGTGCATCAGAATTACAAAGAAGCTTACAGTTTTCTGGAGAAGCATTCAACCAAAAATCCAACTGACAATGAGGCACTTTATTTATCATTTGTAATAGATCAGACTCGCATTCTCGATTACGAATCCTTTTATAACGAAGCTCAGGCTTTTGTCTCTGCGGCAGAGAGTCTTAAAACTGTTTTTGAGAAACGGTTAGTTAATTTGCATGGGAAGGATTCAGTTGAATGTCTGTTGTATATTGCAAATATAATCGGGGGAGTCAGCATTATTCTTTCTAAGACCGGCAACTGGCTTGAAGCGGCGAGAAATGCGGTCAGTTCGGTTGCAATTCTGAAGAAGGTAAAGAAGATGGATCCTGACTGTTATGAGGCTAATCTGGGAATAGGAGTTTTCAATTATTATTTGAGCAATAGTTTTAAGTGGCTGCCTTTCTTTAATGGTAAAGAGAAGGAGGGAATCCGTTTAGTTGAAAAAGCATTGAATTCGAAAGTTCCTTATAATTACGCAGCAAAAAGTTCTCTTTGTTGGATATTGATAGAACAGCAGGATTTCAGAAGAGCAGATTCTCTGGCCAGGTCTGTTTTGGAGGAATTACCGGATAATACCATATATCTCAGGATCAGTGCTTACATATCATTATGGAGCGGCAAATATGATGCAGCCAGAAATTATGCATTACGTATAATAAAGTCATCTGAGATACGTGAACCGGTTAACTGGTCAAATGTGGCGACTGCATATGCAATTCTGGTCAGCAGTCTATTAGAGCAGAAAAAAAAACAGGAAGCACATCTTGCAGCTGAGGAGTTCTTTTCCAGGCAATTTCCTCAGGAATTTGCTGATTTGCCACACATCAAAAAGAATATCAAACTTATAGCAGAAGCTCAAAAGAACAAGCAATAACGAATTCTGGTAGTAACCATGTATTTAAAGATAATTTGCATAACAGTAATTCTTGGTTGTCATTCTATTTACAGCGAATACGCTCCTAATATTGCTCCCAATCAGGATCTGAATCAGCTCATTTACCGCTTAGCATCACGATATCAGCTGAAAATACCAAAGAATCTGTTTTTTCAGCCGGTCAGCTATGCGGTGGTACGGGATTTTCTAGACACTGTGAGTCTGAAGTATGGGGAAGAACTTTCATTAAATGAAAAAGCTCTGATTGAAAAATATACCAACAGAACTGATCCGGGGCGGGGACGAATGCGGTGGTCAAGCAGTTCCCGTGATATAAATGTGAAACTTCATCTAAAACTGTTAGGTGATATTCAGACTGCAATTAAAAACAGTTCATCAATCGGACTTCGGGGAATAATATCTCCCTCGTTATATGCCAATACCGGTAAAATTTCATTTTATTCTGGAATTGATGTATGGACAGAGTATCAATCTGACACACTTTTCAAAATAAGCAGTTATCAGCCCTATGATGGTATTCCCTATAACCTGTATGGCAGAGACACGGAAGAGTCTCATGTGCGATCATCGGATATCCCTTTTGGCGGTCTCATTTATAATGATGGCAGGTTTCTTTTAGAAACTGCAATCGATTATCTGAGAACTGGTCCTGCCGTCTATTTTCCGGTTACCCTTTCCGGAACAGCCCCTCCGGTAAATTATTTCAGAGGCAACATCGATTTCGGGATATTCGATTATACTCATATGGCAGGATTGTTAAAAGCGCAGAAAGACCGTTTAAAATTTATTTATGCACACCGTATTAATACGGGTTTTTTTAATTCACGTCTGAATTTTGGCCTTAATGAGGTGATAGTAACAGGGAGTAGCATTTCAGAGCCGCAAGAAAGCGATAGCAACAGGGTCATAGACAAACAGGAACGTCAATGGGAATGGGCATATCTTATTCCGCTTGTGCCATTTAAGTTTGTGGAGCATTATGTAGGTGATCGTGACAATGCCTCACTTTCATTTGATGTGAATTTGATATATCCAATCAACTTCCGTTGGTACCTGGAGTTTTATCTGGATGACATCCTTTCACCGGTTAAAATATTCAGCAGCGATTGGGGAAACAAATGGGCAGCTACATTTGGAGTGCAATATTTTGGAATACTAAGGGGGTATGATTTTTCCATTAATGCAGAATATTCCCATGTAGAACCCTGGGTCTATACCCATTTTTATGGCGGGAGTCATCGTTACACTCATTTTGACAGGTGTTTAGGTTCACCGTTAGGCCCTAACTCACAGGCGATAGTGCTGGCTATCCAGACACAGATAAACAAATATAATGAGATAGGCATAAGTTTAAGCAGTCTGGCAAAAAATGCAGCTGCCAGGGGTGGAAAAGTGACAGATGTGTTTCAGGATAAAAACCGGGTTGAAGAAGGTCAGTTTTTCGATAGCGCAGAGAAGAGGTTTTTAGGTCCGGGTACGCAATGGTTGTTTCGTCCGGCGGTGAGCTGGAATTTTAACCCGTTTGGAATTTTCGGTATTAAAGCCAGATATGAGATAGAACTGAAGGAAGATGCCACTAAGTCAAGCTTTTCAGTCTGGGGAGGACTATCATTCTGAATAAACGGTATTCAGCTACAAGCAGGTGTTTTCAGGCTAAAGATGGGTTATATTACTGAAATGAGTTTGCGGAGTCGCTTTATGGTTTTTGCTAGGGAGAATCTTTTTTTGCTGGTTCTGCCTCTGTGTTTTCTGTTTTTGACTTTACGATGCGATCGTAAGCACATCCTGATAAATGAGGAGCGGATTTGCATTGATTTCAACCCTTATTCGATGACCAGGCAATGTGTTGTCAATCAGTTGTATCAGGAAACAATTCGTTTCTCAGGCTGTTCATCTTCTGAGCCGGTTGAGATCTTGTTGTTGGATGATGCTGATGGTGGTATGCAGCTCACAGACAGCATCTTCTCCTGGACTCCACGATTAGCAGATACCGGGTTGACAACAGTTCAGTGTGAATTGCGTGTTAATGGCAGGGTTAAGGATACAATATCCTGGAATATCCTTGTGATTTACTGGCCTGAAAACTGTGCTCCGTACACTCATAAGGATGATGCAACTGTTCTGGATGCCTCGAGCTTACCTGCAGGTTATTTTATTTACAGCTCATATGCAGAGAACGGGATTTTCCGTTCAGAGATTCAGCATTTCGAGCCTCATCTTATCCCTAATACCCGTGCAGATCTTCCTGGAAATCTTTCCATTTCTGATGATGGAAACTGGATCTGTTATGTTGATAAGTCAAGAAGCAGGATCTGTTTATTGACCATAAACGGCTGCAAGAAAACAATTGTTCCGGTTATTGACACTGATTCCGGATATCCTGCGATGGCTGGTTTTTACCGGAATAGCCCCTATGGCACCGAAATATTTTATCTGGCCAGTTCAAGAATATTAAGGAGTGTCAAAGTTAATCTTTCCGGGGACAATCCGGTTTTTTCCAATGACAGAATTCTTGCAGATCTGCAGGACAGTTACTGTTTCAGAAATGCTGATTTTATGCAGATGTCTGTGGTGAAGGACCAGATTTTTGCAGAGATAAACCCCATAGTAGATACACTGATATTTTACCGGACCGGGTATTTGACGATACCTGATCAGGGGAGAGGTGTTGGTGGACCTCCAGATGTATATAAATGGAAAGATGATATTCAGGTAATTATTGAAGGTTGCGGGCACACCCAATCCCATGATGGTTTATTGAGCCTTTCAAATCCCGGGGGTATTGGGAATCCTACATGTGTGCCTCACAGGCATAAAGGCTTTTATATCACTGAATTTCGCAGAGTTACAGATCCGCCGATTAACTTTTTTTCTGAGCATGTGGATAGATTTGGAATCAGTATTAACTGGTGTCCTTCTAAATATCATGACAAATCAAGAGCGGATGTTGATTTCTGGGGGTGGTATTTTGGAAATAATAATGATTATGTAGTAGGCCGTCAGATGGGATATCTTAACGAGAATGGAATCTGGATGGTCAACTGGAAAAATAACTCCTGGTATCGACTTACCCCTTTGGAGAGAAATATTCTAACCCTTCAACCGGCAGTATATTTTTATAATGAGGGTCAGGTACCTATAACAGCTGAACAATGTGAAGAGGATACAACAGAAAAGCCACTTCCTTATGATCCGGCCAAAGATCTGTTTAATCCTAACTACAGTATAGTCTACCCAAACGGAGGAGAAACGTTTATAGTTGGTCAACAGTGTACTGTTAAGGTGACTGCAAATAAAAATGGTAACGCAATGCTAAATATTAGCTATAATAATGGGTTAAACTGGGATCTGTTGCCAGGTCTCAACAGATCAATTAATCCGGTAATCGACAGTTTAATAATCTTTACCATACCGGATTCGGTAGTGGTCAGTCGGGGTAAAAGGATTTCGACTGTATCAGATAAATGCTGGTTGCAGCTTATTGATTATGGAAATCCAAAATTTATGGATTTATCTGATAGTTCCTTTAGTATAAAAAAATAGTGGTTACTCAACTGTAGACCTAATTCTTGAAAATGGTCAACAGAAATAATTATTTTATAATGATATTTGGCTTTTATTTACTTGGTAAACTATATTATTTAGATGACCTAATTACATTTTTACCCAAATTAAATAAGGAGCTGCAATGAAAAAAATTGTGATGGCGACATTTTCTATGGGAATTATTTTGTTTTCCATGTGTTCTGAAACCAATTCTGTGCGAGAAGAAAAAAGTGCTTCACATGGAGATCTTAGGGTAGCCATTGATATAGAAAAAATCGGTTCCTTACAAAAAGCAAATAAAATTAATGATATCAGCCTATCCAAACTGGTAATCAAATTATTGGAAAACGACAGTCTGGTTATTGTGGATACGATTTCAATTTCGGGTTATGAAGGTATCACAATTTTAAAAGATTACCCGAACCTGACGTCCTCTTCAAATTGGAAGATGGAGGCGTTTGCAACAGACCAGTCCAATATGGTTACCCATTCAGGTATCAAGGATTTTTCAATACTCGAAAATTCAAAAACGGATATTAGCCTGCAATTAAGATCCAGTTATTCGATGGTACGTGTGTATTTGAATAATCCGCCGATGGGTGTATCCCAGGCAGAACTTGTTGTTGATGGGAATACAGTTGATTTAGTTTCCAAGAATGATTCCGGTGCTTTAGAACTTTCTTTTGATTATCTGACCACTTCTGATAGTCATAATATTAAGGTTCGATTAAAAGACAGTAGTGCCATATTGTATGCTGGAGATACAACCATTCCAGTGGTGATCCCTGGTAAGGATGAGAATATGACATTAGTTCTGAAAAGAATAGGGCAAGGTTTGTCAGTCACTGTAGATATAGAGCGAATTGGTAAAATTAGAATTAATACAATAATTGAAGACGAACCACAGAAATTTGTACCCTCTGGTCCTTGGGCTGTAGACTCACATACTCTTGCCTTGTATCATTTTGATTCATTAAGTGTATATAATCAGTTTCCTGAAGAAACCGGAAAATGGACTGCTATTAACAATGGTGGAAGCATTGTTCCCGGGAAATTTTCCAGTGCAGTTTCTCTTCAAGCTCTTCAATATGTGTCGATGGATACGATTATTCCTAACCATACCAATGCTGGAACAATAGAGTTTTACTTTAAAGTCAATCCATCATTCAACCCAGATTCAGTTTACTTCTTAGTAGGCAACAAAGGTTCACGTGCCAGTTTTATATTCAAGGATCATGAATTGTTTTTTATAAAGGGGCATCATAATGTTTGGATATATGTAAATTCTTTGGTTTCATTCACAGCTAATCAGTGGTATCATATAGCTGCTACATGGGGTGATAAGGGTATGCGTTTATTTTTAGACGGCCAACTTATAGCCAATAGTTCTGATACATCTGATTATCAGACTTCACTTAACCTGTACCCGGTGGAATATTTTACCTTTAATATCGGTTATAAATCTTGGTGTTGTCTTGGCGGGATTGGCATCCCCGATAGTGTTGATAATTTTTATTTTGATGGAGCGATTGATGAGTTGCGGTTTTCGGACATAGAGCGCTATTGACATATTTTTGAAGAATCTAAAATTCAAAGCCGTTTATTATCCAATGGTAATAAGCGGCTTTTTTAATTGTCTTTTTAATTACTTTGCATTGACTCTATTATAAAAATAAATTCAGAGGATTAAACCATAGTTGAGGGTTTTTAGTTGCATCATTGATAAGAAAATGTCTGGAAAAAATAAACCTGCAGGTACTATTCAAGTGATATTAAACATTTTTTAATGTTCATCGCGAAGTCTGAGTTTATTTTAATCCTGTTTATCATTAAACTTATTAATTAAAAAGTGTTATAGCCGTACTACATGGTAATGAAGTGATAATAAAGAAATAATTGAATGAATCTACTGTTGTCAATGAGCGAAAGGTTTTAAAGAATGTCGGTACAAAAGTGCAGTATATGTGGTAATAGCTCTGGTAATATCCCATTTTCATTCACTGACTATAACATGGGAAGTTCTCAAAGGTTCAGTTATTTTCAATGTTCTTCATGTGGCTGTCTTCAGAAGAGCGATCCAGAAGAGGATAACAGTAACTACTATCCTGTGGACTATTATAGTTTTTCCCTGGACGATCAGACTACTTTGCGTTCAAAAGCCAAATGGTTGATCAGAAACATTCGAAATGAGTACTACAGATCAGGGAAAGGCGTATTGGGAAAATTAATAAGTAGAATACTTCCATGTGGCAGCATTTCGATGATTCATAAAGTAAAACCATTAATTGGATCGAAAATTCTTGACGTTGGTTGTGGAAATGACGCTTTGATGTTGCAATATCTTTCATCAATAGGATATCAGAATTTAGTGGGAATTGACCCTTATATCAGTTCAGATCATCTGCAGTTTGGTACTGCTCACGTATATAAAAAAGTCCTGACAGAAATCTCCGGTGAATTCGACCTGATAGTATTCAATCATTCTTTCGAACATATGAACAATCAAAAGGAAATACTTTCTCATTGTAGCAAAATCCTTGGCAAATCTGGAAAAGTGGTTATAACTATACCTACAGTGGATTCCTATGCCTGGAGGACGTTTAAAGAATTCTGGCCTAATCTGGATGTTCCCAGACATCTGTTTCTTCATTCTGTTAAAAGTGTAGGATTATTGGCTGAAGCATGTGGCTTTTCAATTGAGACAACTTATCGAGAATCAACATCATTTCAATTCTGGGGTAAGAAGTTATATGAAAAGAAAATTCCACTTTTCAGTTCTGATAAATATCATCGATTAGTCAGACTGTGGTATAGATTGCTTTATTCTTTAATGCTATATAAGAAGGTTGAATACCTTGATCAAAATTCTGACGGAGATACCATAATGTTAGTTCTGAAGAAACAGTAGAATAAATTCAGAAAAAAACCATTTTAATACGATATTAGAAATAGCCGGAAAAAGAATTCCCGGCTATTTTCAGACTCTATCTTAAATACTGATTAATTGCTTTAGCTGCTTCACGGCCATGATAAATGCTTCTAACCACCAATGATGCCCCAGTTCCTGCATCACCAGCGACAAACACTCCGTTAACCGAGCTTTGATAATTCTGGTTGTATTTGATATTGCCTCTCTGATCGAAATCTACTCCCAGATCTTCAAGTAATCTGCCATGATGGACATGTACAAACCCCATAGCCAGAAACACCAGATCCACTTTCAGATTGAATTCACTTCCTGGAACTTCTACCATTTTGGGAGGAGCTGAAGGATCATCTGTTTTCTGCCAGGCTACTCTGGAGAAAGTGCCTTGTTGCAGAATGCCATCTTTCCCAATAAAGTCCCTGGTTTGAATTGACCAGTCTCTTTCACATCCCTCTTCGTGAGAGGATGATGTCCTGAGGATATTAGGCCAGTAAGGCCAGTTTGGATTAGTAGAACTGTCCCATACCATAGGTTTTGGCATGATTTCAAATTGGTAAACTTTTTTTGCACCCTGACGGTTAGCGGTACCCACACAGTCTGCTCCGGTGTCACCCCCGCCAATAACCAGAACAACTTTATCTTTGGCGCATATGGTTCTTTTACTCTCCGGAATTTCACCAGATACTGTTTTGTTGGATTCTGTGAGAAAGTCCAGAGCGAAATGTACCCCATCAAGATTACGGCCCGGGATGTTCAGGTCACGGGGTTGTCCGGCACCCATTGTCAGAAGAATTACATCGAATGCTCTTTTAAGGTAACGGACACTGATATCATCACCGATGTACACATTGGTTTCGAATGTGACACCTTCAGCCTGCATCTGTTGAATTCTTCGGTCAATGACCCACTTTTCCAGTTTGTAATCAGGTATTCCATAACGGAGCAAACCACCAGCTCTGGAAGCTTTTTCGAAGACTGTCACCTTGTGACCAGCTCTGCGAAGCTGTTGAGCGGCGGCCAGTCCGGCTGGTCCGCTTCCGATGATAGCTACTGATCTACCACTTTCTTTTTCAGGAGGATGCGGTACGATCCATCCCTGTTTGAAACCGTGTTCAATTATAGCCAGCTCGATCTGTTTAATGGTAACAGGAGCGTTGTTAATGGATAATGTACAGGAGGCTTCGCATGGTGCAGGGCAGATTCTACCGGTGATTTCGGGCAGATTGTTTGTTGCTTCCAATCTTAGCAGAGCTTCGTACCAGTCGCCCCTGTAAACGCAATCATTCCATTCCGGAATAAGATTAAGCACCGGACAACCCATTGCATGGCAATAGGGAATACCACAGTCCATGCAACGTGCACCCTGATTTTTAAGTTCGCTTTCTGATAATGCAATCAGAAATTCTTTATAATTTCCAAGCCGCTCCTCAACAGGTTTGTACTTTGAGGTGACACGGTTATATTCGAGAAAACCAGTTACCTTTCCCATTATCTGAAAACCTCCTCAGTCAGTGCTACACTTTCAGTTTCTTTTGATTCTTCTTTTCTTATCCGCTCCAGAGCATATCGATAATCGATTGGCATCACTTTGACAAACAAGGGGAGCATCTCGGTCCAGTCCCGCAAAATTCTGGTTGCGTGTTCGCTTCCGGTATATTTAACATGTTCCTCTATCAGGCTGTGAAGGAGGTTTATGTCATCAGGGTCGGAAACCGGTTCGATGTCAACCATTTCCAGATTACATTTAGTATCAAAGAGTTGATCCTCATCAAGAATAAAAGCGATACCACCGCTCATTCCTGCGGCAAAATTCACTCCGGTGCGTCCAAGACATACAACAACTCCTCCAGTCATGTATTCACAACCGTGATCTCCGACACCTTCCACAACTGCTATAGCTCCGCTGTTACGAACAGCAAACCGTTCACCGGCCATACCGTTAATGAAAGCTTTCCCTTTTGTGGCTCCGAAAAGGTTGACATTACCGGTAATGATGTTGTTTTCAGCGCGGTAGGTGGCATTTTTGGGGGGATAGATTATCAGTTTACCTCCCGAGAGACCTTTTCCGAAGTAATCATTGGCATCCCCTTCAAGTTCAAAGGTAATGCCCGGGGCCAGAAATGCGCCATAACTCTGACCTGCAGAACCACTAAATTTGACTGAAATGGTGTCAGCAGGGAGCCCTTTTCCGCCATAACGTTTGGATACCTCAGAGGAGAGGGTTGTACCGATTGTGCGGTTATAGTTTTTAATTGCCATGTTTAATTGGACCGGAATCTGATTTTCTAATGCATCTTTGGCATTTTTAATAAGTGTATCATCGATGCTTAGAGAAAAGTCATGCTGCTGTGTGGAAGTGCAGCGCAGGTTGCAACCAGGGTGGGGCTGCGGTTTCATTAATAACCTGGAGAAATCCAGACCTTTTGTTTTGAAATGTTGAACAGCTTTGTTGACTTCAAGAATATCCACTCTTCCGATCATTTCATCCATGGTACGGAATCCCAATGAGGACATGATTTCCCGCACGTCCTGTGCTACATAGGTCATGAAGTTCATCAGATGCTCAGGTTTCCCGACAAACTTTTCCCGGAGGCGAGGGTCCTGGGTAGCCACTCCCATGGGGCAGGTATTGACATGACACTTACGCATCATAATACATCCTAATGCCACCAGTGAAGCGGTTCCGAAACCGTACTCTTCTGCACCAAGTAAAGCAGCGATTACGACATCACGCCCGGTTCTCATTTGACCATCGGTCTGTACCCTGATTCGGTCCCTGAGACGATTCATAACCAGTGTCTGCTGGGTTTCAGCCAGACCGATTTCCCAGGGAATACCAGCGTGTTTAATTGAGGAGATGGGTGAATTACCGGTACCTCCATCATGGCCGCTGATAAGCACCATATCTGCTTTTCCTTTGGCGACTCCCGCAGCAACGGTACCTACTCCCACTTCTGCAACCAACTTGACAGAAATTCTGGCTTGAGGATTGGCATTTTTCAGATCGAAGATTAGCTGTGCCAGATCTTCAATGGAATAGATATCATGATGTGGAGGAGGCGAGATAAGAGTTACTCCAGGGGTGCTGTGACGGACTTTAGCTATGATGCTATCGACCTTGAGCCCGGCGAGCTGACCTCCTTCACCCGGTTTTGCACCCTGAGCCATTTTTATCTGAAGTTCTCTGGAGTTAACCAGATAATTGCTGGTTACTCCGAATCGCCCGGAGGCAACCTGCTTAATCATGCTTTTTCTGGAATCACCATTGGGCAAGGGGATATACCGCTCTTCATCTTCGCCACCTTCTCCTGAATTACTAGATGCACCCAGCCGATTCATTGCGATGGCTATGGTTTCATGGGCTTCTTTACTTATAGAGCCAAAGGACATGGCTGAACTAACAAATCTTTTGAGGATATTTTCCACCGGTTCCACTTCCTCCAGTGGAATCGCAGTCTGGGGTTTGAAACCGAAAAGTCCCCGTAAAGTACAGAGATTGGTGCTTATATCATTGATTTTTGCAGCATATTGCTTGTAAATGTTGTAATTGCTTTCGCGAATTGCCCTGTGAATCAGGGTAATTGCTTCGGGGCTGTAAAGGTGTTTTTCGGAATTTTTACGGAAATGAATATTCCCGCCCGAATCCAGAGTTTGAAGTTCTGAGATGTTTTTATTGAATGCATTCTGGTGGCGCTGAAGAGTTTCTCTGGCAACGACCTCGATACCTATACCACCGATGCGGGAGGATGTGCCAGGGAAGTATTTATTTATAAATTCTTCATTTAAGCCAACAGCTTCCATAATCTGGGCTCCACGGTAACTGCGTATGGTAGATACGCCCATTTTGGACATTACTTTTAGCAGACCTTTCTTAATGGCGGTAATGTAATGCTCAATAATCTGTTCCAGTCGGATATTTAATTTACCCTGTTCTTTGAGGTCTGCCAGGATCTCAAATGCCAGGTAGGGGTTAACTGCACTGGCACCGAAACTGATCAGAGTGGCAAAATGCATCACATCGCGAGCTTCACCGGTTTCGACGACAAGCCCGGTGAGCTGTCGTTTTTGAACTCTGACCAGATGATTGTGAACTGCAGAGGTTGCCAGAAGAGAAGGAATCGGAGCCATGGTTTCATTGACATTACGATCGGAAAGGATGATTAAAGAGTATCCTTCATCCACTTTCTGTTCTGCTGTTTTGCAAAGCTCTTCTATAGCAGGTTCCAGAGCGTTTTCCCCTCCGGAAGCATTGAAAGTGATAGGAAGAACACAGGCCCGATATCCTTCGATATCCAGATTTCTCAATTTGAGCATATCGTCATTGGAGAGGACCGGATGGGGAAGTTTAAGTTGGTGACAATGTTCCGGAGTTTCATTGAGCAGGTTACCCTCTCTTCCGATAAAACTCATAAGAGACATGACCAGGTTTTCACGATAAGGATCTATAGGAGGATTGGTTACCTGAGCAAAAAGTTGCTTGAAATAATTGAAAAGAAGCTGTGGTTTTTCGGAAAGTACAGCAAGTGCTGTATCGTTACCCATGGAGCTAACTGGTTCCTGGGCATTTTCAGCCATGGAGGTAAGTGAAGTTTTGATATCTTCCAGGGTATAACCAAAAATCCAGGTGCGGCGAGTCAGAGACTCATGGTCAATCTCCACCGGTCCTGGGACCTGGAAAAGACCTTTAAGTTCGATACGATTGTTTTGAAGCCAGCGGCGGTAAGGTTTACGTCTGGAGATTGATGCTTTTATTTCATTGTCAAACATAATGCGTTTGGTTGCAGTATCGACCAGAAACATTTTTCCCGGAGCCAGCCGTCCTTTTTGAAGTACATCTTCGGGGGCTATTTCCAGGACCCCGGTTTCTGAGGCCATGACAACTTTGCCACTTTTGGTAATGGTATAACGTGCGGGGCGCAGGCCGTTACGGTCAAGAGTGGCACCGATTTTCACTCCATCGGTGAATGCTAATGCTGCAGGCCCATCCCAAGGTTCCATTATTGACGCATGGTATTCATAGAAAGCGCGTTTGTCTTCACTTATGTAATATTTGGCACCGAATGCTTCCGGAACCATCATTGCCATAGTATGTTCTATGGTGCGTCCACTGGCAGTGATCAGTTCGAAGACATTATCAAAGATTCCCGAGTCGCTCATTTCCAAGCTGACAATAGGAAACAGCTTGGAGATCTCATCTGCAAAAAGTGGTGAGGAGAGTGTTTTTTCTCTGGCAATCATTTTGTTGAGATTCCCCCTGAGGGTGTTAATCTCCCCATTATGGGCGACGTAGCGGAATGGCTGGGACAGCGGCCATGATGGAAATGTATTAGTACTGTAGCGTTGATGAACCAGTGCTATAGCACTTTGCATATCAGGATCGGTGAGATCAGGATAGAAGTACTCAAACTGAGGGGCAACAAACATTCCCTTATAAACGATTGTTTTACAGCTGAAAGAGCAGATATAGAATTCTTCGATGCTCAGCTGTGAGGCATGTGCCTGTTGTTCCATACATTTACGAACAATATAGAGTTTCCGTTCTAATGCGGGACCGCTCAGAGAGCCGAAGGAGACAAAGACCTGGCTGATAAAAGGCATTGATGATGCAGCCATATCTCCCAGGCATTCGGGGCAGACCGGAACATCCCGCCAACCCAGAACAGTTCCACCCTCAGCACAAGTCGTTTCGTTTATAAGCTTTATGGCAGCCTCGCGTTTGGTGCTGTTTTGCGGCAGATAAAGCATAGCTACGCCGTAAAAGCCTTCTTTGGGCAGGTTTATTTCCAGTCTGGAACATTCTTTCATGAAAAAGGTGTGCGGAATCTGAACCAGCATACCAGCTCCATCACCTGTTTTTGAATCACCACCCAAGGCTCCCCGGTGTGCGAGATTTTTTAAAATAGTGATTCCATCAGTGACGATCTGATGAGTACGCTGACCATCAATATTGACTACGAAACCGACACCGCAACTGTCATGTTCGTATAACGGATCATAGAGCCCCTGTTTTTTCATGCTCCTTAAACCTCAGTAAATATAAATGTGATAAGTTAATTAACTGTTTATAAGTACCAGAAAATTTATCCCAATCTGGTCTGGGGGTAATCAGAATTTTTTAGTGGAAATGGATTAAATTTGGAAGTGGAATGCCAGAAAAAAGAATTTGATACGTATAGTAAAGCTGCTGAAAATTCTTTGGGAGTAAACTACCATATGTAATTAAATGCCTTTTATTTTTTTCTGCCCCTGTTTTTTACGGAACTACAGGATCAGGTCTTTTCCTAGTTTTAAAAACAAAGTTGAAAATATAAATCTTTAGCTATTTTTGTTCCAGTCTAAAATAGTTTTTAGCTTTCAATTTTTCCGAATTTAATCTACCATAGTATAATCGAATTTTTAGCTTATTATTATAAATTTTACATTATCTTTTTGGAAACAAAAAAAAATCATTCTGCTGATACAATTCTGTACTAAACAGAACTGATTTTGACACAAAAATGTATCGGCGAAAAACGGATGCTGATGAATAGGCATATCCAGAATTCAGGAAGATAGGGTTTCAACTATGGCATAAATATTGCACAGTACTGGCAGCAAAAGGAAAAGAGATTATTTTTTGGTATTTGATCGTAATGTTAATTTAGCTGTTTTAAACAGAGTCAGAGAATTAGTATGGATACATATAATGAATTAAATGTCACCGGTTTTTTTAGAGAAAGGTTTCTATGAGCAGTCGAAGTGAAGTAACTCAAATGATCGAACCGATTGAGGTTGAGAGAGTAGAATTACCGCTTAAAGTGTCCAGCTATTTTGGTGAGAACACTTTCAGTGAGATAATTATGCAGAAGATGGTTTCAGAGAAGACTTTCAAAGCTTTTAAGAAATGGCAGGAGGAAGGGGTTGTGATAAGCATGGCCCAGGCAGATGAGATAGCGCACTCTATGAAAGAGTGGGCGATTTCTAAAGGTGTCAGCTCCTATACTCACTGGTTTCAGCCCATGACCGGCTTGACTGCAGAGAAGCACGATTCCTTTATTTCCATAAGCAGCTCCGGAATAGTGATGGAGAAATTTACTGGTAGTAAACTGATTCAGGGTGAACCGGACGCATCATCATTTCCATCCGGAGGTATTCGGGCAACGTTTGAAGCCAGAGGATATACTGCATGGGATCCGTCTTCTCCAGCTTTTATAACAGAGGTGGATAAAGGCAAAACTCTTTGCATACCAACCATTTTCATTTCTTACACCGGTGAAGCTCTTGACAAGAAACTTCCGCTTTTACGAAGCGATGCAGCTATCTGCAAATCAGCTCTTGAGCTGCTTAAGCTTTTCGGGCATACAGATGTCAAACAGGTATATTCAACCTGCGGGCCGGAGCAGGAATATTTTCTTATAGATGAAGCTTATTATCGGATGAGAACCGATCTTCTTTTAGCCAACCGGACACTAATTGGAGCCGGATCGCCAAAGGGACAGCAGCTTGAAGATCAGTATTTCGGATCGATTAAGGATCGTGTCCTCAATTATATGCATGAAGTGGCAGAGGAAGCATACAGGCTTGGCATACCGGTAACAACCCGTCATAACGAGGTTGCTCCACATCAGTTTGAATTTGCACCGATTTTTGAAAGAGCAAACCTGGCTGCTGATCACAACCAGCTCCTTATGGATATCATGAAAAGAGTTGCACACCGTCACAAGCTGGTATGTCTGCTTCATGAAAAACCATTCGCAGGTGTAAACGGTAGCGGAAAACATCTGAACTGGTCGATGTCAGATGATAAAGGAAACAACCTGCTTAACCCTGGAGATACACCTGAGGAGAATCTTCAGTTTCTGGCGGTGCTTACTGCAGTGATCCATGCGGTTTATAATCATGCAGATCTGCTTCGCGCTTCAGTTGCCTCTGCAGGCAATGAGCACCGTCTGGGGGCCAATGAGGCACCTCCAGCTATAGTGAGTATTTTTCTGGGTGAGCAGCTGACTAAGATTGTAAATATGCTGGAGAGCGGTAAAATAGAGAAAGGGCAGCGTCAGGATCTCATTGACCTGGGTGTAAAGTTGCTTCCCAGATTCACCAAAGATACAACCGATCGCAACCGTACTTCTCCGTTTGCATTTACTGGTGCAAAGTTTGAGTTTAGAGCTGTCGGTAGTTCGATGAACATTTCCACCTCTATTGCAGTTGTCAACACCGTGGTTGCCGATTCCCTGGCGGTTGTGACTGAGAGAATAAAAGCTGAGTCAGCTAAAACACCTGACTTCAAAGATGCGGTTTTAAAAGTGCTTTCAGGTATGATTAAAGAATCCAAAGCAATCCTTTTTGAGGGAAACAATTACTCTGAAGAGTGGGTGAAGGAGGCTGCAAAACGCGGGCTACCCAATGTGGCATCTACTGCGGAGGCTTTGAAAGCTTTTGTTAAACCAAAGGCGATCGATCTGTTTGAGCGTCATGGCGTGTTCTCTAAAGTTGAACTTCAGGCTCGCTACACCATCTGGCTGGAAATCTATGAAAAGATGATCGATATTGAAGCCCGAGCGCTGGCGGAGATGGTAAAAACCCAGGTTATACCTGCTGCAATTGAATATCAGACTGAAATAGCAAGTGGTTTGGAGATTCTTAAAGATCTTACAGATTCCAAAACCATCGAGGTAGTAGAAGGTGCTATTGAAGACCGCAAGCAGCTTCTGTCTGGACTTACCGCTGATATTTATTACATCAGGAAAAATTTAAAGGAGATGGAAGATTTGCTGCATAAAGCACATTCGCTTGATCTGGAGGCTAGAACTGCAATGTTTTTCTCGGATCTTAAGCCGCATATGCTTCATATCCGCAAGCATGTGGATGCTCTGGAGAGTGTAATGCCTGATTCCATGTGGATATTACCTAAATACAGAGAAATGCTTTTTATCAGCTGACAGTTGACTACAGGGTAATAAAAAGAGGGAAGGAGGTCCCAAATCGGGGTCTCCTTTTTTATTTTCTGCATATGTTGCCGCCTAAATATAGCTGGGTTTACATTACAGCTATCAGAATACCTCCCAGAGGTTGTTTATTTTTTATAAAAGTCTCTTGCACATTTTTCAATCATAGTTTATGCTTTAATAGATTGTAAATTGCATGCTGAACTTCAGAGTTAAAAAACCTCAGCAGTTGAATAATTTCCAGAGAGCGCTGGTTTTCAGTACAGGGGAAAGTTTTTTAAATGGTTGTGGCAGAAAATAGTTTTAATTTAATTATGGAGTTAAATGAAAATTCAGATCCGGTATTGGACAGGCTTCGTCTGGCTCACAAAGCAGATCCCGGGAATGTTGAGAATACCATCAGGTTAATTCAGTATTTATCGGATCAGGGATGGTATAATGAAGCTTTAGATATTGCCAGGGAAGCAATGGAGAAAGATGGGCAGAACTATGTCTTGGTTCTGGAGTATGGAAACACCTGTTGCAGGAAAAATGATTTGAAGGAAGCGGAGCAAGCTTTTCTGAGGCTTACGAAGATGAAGCCTGGCAGGATTGAGGGATGGAATAACCTGGGGATTGTACAATTACAGATGTCGGAACTGGAAAAGGCGGGTGAGGCATTTGCAAAAGTACTTTCTATTGAGCCGGAAAATCCGGGAGCTCTGATGAATATGGGCAATCATTATTCCAATAAAGGTGATCTGGTAAAGGCCAGAGAATATTTCGAACACGCTGTTAAGGTGCGGCCTGATTTTACCGATGCCTGGTTTAATCTGGGGAACGTGCTTCTTGCACAGAACGATTTCCAGGGTGCCAGAGCTGCTTTTGAAAAAGCTTTGAAATATCAGGAGAATTTCTCATCTGCTTTGAAAAATATGGGATATGCCTGGGAGAAGAGTGACAATATTGAAAATGCAGAGCAATGTTATCTTCGGGCGATAGAATTGAACAAGGCCGATTTTTCTCTCAGAGTAAATCTGGGCAATCTTTACTTAAAGCAGAGAAAATATGATGATGCCAAGAAGTGTTTTCTTAAGGCAGTCAAATTGGCTCCACATATGCTTGCTGGATGGATGGGGTTGCGCCATTTGTCATTGGCCAAAGGGGATCTGAATACTTTTATCCGGGCGACTCTGGCGATACTTCCAAGGTTAGATGAAGAGACTCTGGCTCAGAGTATTGAGATTCTTTACGGGTTGAATCAGATTGAAAAAGCAGAGGAGATACTTGCTCAGGCAGACCGGTTGGGTCGTAAAGGTGATGCTTTGGATCTTCAGAGGCTACTGATTTATCAGAGGAAAAATGTTTATCCCGGAAAAGTTGCCGCCATTTATAAGCGACTATCTGAGCAGGAGGTTCTTACAGATCAGCTCCGAAAGGGCTTAGCCCGTTTTGCTTTGAATAATCATGAGTTTGAGACAGCAATCAGTCATGTAGAGAAGATGACAAAACCAGACAGTGCTTCAAGCAGCATTTTATGGCGTGCGCTGCTTGCCAGAAAGGAAGAAAGAAGAGTAAAGCAGCTTATTCAGCAGCATATAAAGGAAGACCCGGATTATTTTGACAGCTGGTTCATATTGGCAGCTATTGAGGCGTCCAGAGGGAACCGGGTCCGTGCTGAGCGTTTTCTGATAAAAGCCCTGGAAAATGGTTTTACCAACATCGAGGAGCTTAATCAATATGGTTATCTGAAGCAGATTTTTGAATCACTGAGTCCCCAATAAATGTCTAATAATTATTGTTGTTGACAAAATCAGAAAAAAAGATTACTATTGATGTGCGCGGTTTATTTATTTTAATTTGAGCGGGTATTGTACAGGGCAGCTAACCGAGTATAGTATTTCTGTTTTGAAAGGAATTCAAGATGAGAAGAATTGAACGGATACCTGAATCCATTTTTGGTATGGAGAACAGCTCAGTAGATGCAAACCGTTTTTACACAATTCTTCTAGATGCCAAAGCGGCCAATGTTTCTGAGAACATGTGTGATATTGCAGAGAAGTTGCTTACTGGTGAGAAGGAGAACGCTAAAATTGCGCTTGAACAACTTTGGAGTCTGAAGAAAAATCTGGTAACTGAGACCAACTCTACTATAGATCTGCTCATCAATTTCTACCAGGATAAAATGGATATCCTCCGTACTAAAGAGGAACATATCAAGAAGGTCAGTCGTGATTCCAGAAATCTGCTGGAAGAGAAACGAAAAAGAGATGAGGAATTTGCTTCTATTAAACAGCAGATATTGGATTGCAACAATGAATTGAGAGAATTGAATTCCAAACTTGAGAAACTCAAGACAAAAGAGCAGGAGTTGTCGCTTATCGAACAGCAGCTGAAAAAGGAGCTCAATTCCAATGAAAATGAGATTGTTAACGGACTCTACGAGATAATCCTTTCTCAACAAGGAAAGGCTCAGGAAATCGTTGAAGAGGAAGCTTATTCAAAAGAGATTCAAAATAATCAGAACACCATTGAGCAGATTCAATCTGTGCAGGACGAGATTGAGAAGCAGGAATCGGTGAAATGCTCAGAGCAAGCACCAGCGCTTGAGCAGGCTCTGGCAGCACTTCCGGTTAATGAAGCTGAAAGTTCGACTGGCTCAGTGCCTGTTATTCAGGAAGTAATAGCTCAAGTTCCTCCTTTCCCTAAATCGGTTGTTAAGACTACCAGGGGAAGAGTCATAGGGGAGTATTATTATGACGGCGGTGTTTACAAGAATAAACGTCATTATATTTTTAACAGCAGATTTTTTAATGAACAGCTTTCGATGAATATCAAGCTATTGAAACAAAGATTTGATCAGAATATTTATTCAGAGATTCAGAAGATGATTGAGGATGCTCATAATAGAATCTCAGAGAGTGACAAACTTCATTATGAGGTCTCAACAAACGAGATATTGAACACGAAGACACTCAAGAAATTGTGGCAGGATGTAAAAAACCGGGATATCGATGAGGTTGACCGGTTCAGCAACCGGCTTCGCGCTAAGATTGAGATGCTTGGTTTAAATTATACCATTATGTTGCAGGAACAGATGAAGCGGTGCACGGAAAACTGAGTGTCAGGATCTATTTAGTTGCAATTCTGATATTTCAGAGTACAGTAATTGCAGAGAAACCAAAACCGGTATTCTCAGATAATAATCCGGTTTCCAAGATTTTGGTTGTGACTTCGCCTACAAATGGTACTGTACCTGATGAGAGTCTGCATAAAAGCAAGCAAACCGGTAGATTTAAGAGCGGCAAATTTTTCTCCGGAAACGGTAAGAAGACTGTTTCCAAAGAGCTTGTGCAGAAAATAAAGGATGCCACAGGGAATAGCTTGAAACCCTGTTGGTTGCGGGTAAAGGAAAAGCGCGCTAATATCCTAATCTTATTTGTCTGCCTCATAAGCATTCTTATTCTCATTCACCAATTTCGCAGAAGTGGAAAAATTAACCGGTTCATGACCACCACCAGATTATCGGTAATGAACAGTGTGGTACAGCAGGCTTGCAGGTACATTGAAAAAAATCATGCAAAAGCGGATTTGACTGTCGAGCAGATGTGCAATGACCTGGTAACCGGGAGAGCTTATGTGGAAGCTCTTTTCAAAAAAGAACTGGGGATGAAGGTAGGCGATTTCATCGATCAGGTGCGAATAAACAGAGTAAAGATTCTGATTAACAAGGATCCGCTTCTGTCATTATCAGAAATAGCCGCAGCCACCGGGTTTTCAGATGAAAAACAGTGTTTAGTAAAGTTTCAGCATATCTGCGGTGTGGATCTTGAGACTTACCGTAACAAGCTGGGGCATGACAGCAGTCAATATTTTTAAACTCTTTTTTCCAGTTCTCCTAGTTATTTTTCCCACATTAAACAGCAGGTTTCAGTGATGAGTAAAGTGTTTTTGGTTATGGCGGTTTTAAGCAGTTTTTTATTTGCCGGAATCGAAAAAGAGAAATGGGAAGCGATTAAATTTAATGACTCCCTGGAAGTGTTACACAATGGTCAACATGCCGGAGTTCTCAACAGCAGTTTAATAACAGCAGACTCGGTGGTGGAGTTAATTGTTAATCTGGATATGGGGACTTCATTGCATGAAAAGAGAAATTATAACTTTGAGGGTATGCTTGTTTCTGCAGAGCAGGTGATGATCAGTTCGTCAGGAAGGAACAGCTGGAAGCTTTTCTGTGAATCGGGTGAGTGGACTCTTTTGTCTTTAACCGGCGGAGTTGAGCGGCAGAAGAAAGTATCACCAGTCAGAGAGTCGATCGGTTCTCTTTACGAAATCTACGACGGTATCATTAATTCTTCTCTGGAAGTCGGGAAGAGCTGGAATGATACCACATTTGAGCTTATTTCAGCAGAATATGTTATAACTAATACGGTATGTAGAGAGAAACCGGTCAAAGAAAACGGTTATAACTGGATATTGGTGAGCAAAAATAGTGTTACTGGCAGGGATGAGATCTGGAAGCTGGACAGAAATGGGAAAACTGTGTACCGGGAGATATACCCTTTTACTGCCAGAGTGAGCAATATTGGTTCAGAGGGAGCAGCGATTGAACAAGCGAACCTGGTTGAGGCGTTCAAGATCTGGGTAAAAAGAAGAGCTTTAACATCAGAGAGAATATTATTAACTTTCGATTCTACATTTCAGCTTGATTCTTCTGTGTTTTGTTATTATCAGAAGAGTGGAAACGGCTATATGCAGAAGGCTGAGAAACAGGAGTGCGGTAGTTTACAAACAGGTGACAAGCTTGCAGATTCTCTGCTGATCCATACTTTGCCAACTTCAACAATGCAGTCGGATCATCCCGATATTATAAGGCTTTCAAAGAGCATACAAAAGAATTCCGATTCGTTGTGTGTATTGGTGCGCATGTTTAACGACACAGTTTACCGGATGTTAAAAAAACGGAATACGGCTACCTTTTCCAGCGCAGTTGAGACCCTGAAGTCTGGTTTTGGAGATTGTGGAGAGCACGCGGTTTTGCTGGCAGCTTTGTTACGGGCAGCAGGAATACCAGCGAGAGTGGTGATGGGGTTGGTTTATATGAAATCCGGGAGGGGTTATTATTATCATGCCTGGGTCAGTGCATATACGGGGCAGTGGGTTTTTGCTGATCCCTCACATGGTCTGTTTCCTGCAGATCGTGACAGGATACCATTGATGATTGATGATACCGGGGAGAGATATCTTCAGTTATCAAAGCTTTTTGGCAGGATAAGGATTGAATATAAGCGGAAGTAATATTGGTGGCTTCTGATAGAGAAAAATATCTTGCCAATTCAGGAATTATAAGATATTTTGAAACGTTTGATAGGCAATAATCCTTCGGCCTGTCAAATCCGCAAGTTTTTTTCGGAGTGTAGCGCAGCCTGGTAGCGCACTTGGTTCGGGACCAAGGAGTCGGAGGTTCAAATCCTCTCACTCCGATTCATCTATTATAATTTACCCTTTGCATTGCGAGATATCAGTGAATCAGCTTTCCAGTTTATACCAATATCCTTTACATTTATTCGATATGAATTTTGGAGAGATATCTCGACATATACAACGTTGTCCTTCGCTTATAGTACCGGTAGGTTCTCTGGAACCGGTGGGCCTTTATGGTGGGATAGGATTACTTAGCTGTTGTGCAGAGGTGTTGGCGGAAGCTTTATCATCAAAGCTTAAGGTGCTTATGGCCCCGGTAATTCATTACAGTTGCACTACAGCGTTCAAGTCATTTGAGGGTTGTGCAGGGATACGGGAAAGGACTCTTATCAATCTGCTTACAGAGACATGCCGTGACTGGATATTTCAGGGATTCAGGAATATACTTTTAATAAACGTTTCATCAGAGAATGATGACGCTTTGGGCAGTGCTGTGAAAAGGCTTAACAGCGGTGCTGAAAAAGTAAAGTTTTTCTCATTACAGTCAGATCTCAGGATAACAGACCGGCTAACCCATTACAGGGCTATTAAGGAGCTGGGGAGGTCGGAATATCTGATTCTTTCACTGGCTAAATATTTGTTTTCTGATATGCTTAGAGATGGGCATCATGACAGGGGGCATAGTCTGCCCGATGTGAAACAGTTTCAGAACTGGAAAAAAAGAGGGAAAGACCCTCAACTTTTCAGAAAGATGTTTCCGCTGGGGTCTACATCTGAGTTAATTGCAGGGGTGGATATTGAGATTGGAAGAGAATTGTTCGATTTTATTATAAAGACACTGGAAGATGAATTTACACCTTTTTTGAATGTACCGCAAAATGCTGCTTAATAATATAAAAGAGTTACAGCTTGACAATGGGCTTAAGGCTATCTGTTTGAAAAAAGATGGAGCCCCGATTGTTTCCATACAGCTCTGGTATAAAACCGGTAGTATTCATGAGCATGAGGGGATAAGGGGTATCAGTCATGTTCTTGAGCACATGATGTTCAGGGGATCGGCTAAATACAAGCCGGAGGAACATGCTAACCGGATCAATGCGGTGGGTGGACATTCGAATGCCTTTACTGCTGAGGATATGACAGTATATATGAACAGTGTTCCATGTAAATCACTGGAAATGGTTCTTGAAATGGAAGCTGATCGTATGGATGGTTTACGATTGGAAAGAAATCTCTTTGAGACTGAGCAGAAGGTGATTATTGAAGAATACCATACCTATATGAATAATCCGTTGACTAAGTCATTTCTGGAATTCAGACAGGAATTTTTCAGAAATCATCCTTATGAGGTAAGTCCATTGGGTAAACTGCAGGATCTGCAGGCTTTGACTGTTGAGCAATGCAGAAATTACTATCAGCAATGGTACTCTCCTGAAAATGTCATTTTAGTGATAGTGGGTGATTTTGAGGAAGACAATGTGTTTTCGATGATACAGGAGTATTTTGGGAATAAAAGGCAATCAGGTGGTGCGGGCAGAGTGGATTTGACGCATACAGTCAGCATGAATATGGCAAGCCGGATGAGTCGGAGAGTGGAGTTTGATGTGCCGATACTGATAGTGGGGTATCCTGCGCCGCCTTCATCGCATGAAGATGCAGTTCCCATGGAGATAATGCAGCAGGTGCTTTCAGGAGGAGAGAGCAGCAGACTGCACCGGGAGATTGTGAGAAAACAATCGGTAGCGGTGATGGCTGGTGGAATTAATCATATGTTGAAGCTGGCCGGGATGTCACTGTTTTTTGCGGCATTTACTCCTGATATTGCTGTTTCCCGTGTGGAAAAAGCGGTACTAGAGCAGATAAAGAGGATTAAGACTGAGGGTATTACCATTGCAGAGATGGAGAAAATAAAAAACAGCACGCTTACCAATCGTATTTTTGAGCTATACAATGTAGATAATATTTGTCAGAAAATCGGGTACAGTGAATGTATCGAGGGTGATTACCGGTTGTGGGTCAGACGGCTGGACGCGTTGAAATCACTGGATGGCAGCAGGCTAATGGATGTGGCGCAAGCGTACTGGGACGATTCAAAATGTCACTTGCTTCATCTGCAGCCATCAAAGGTGAACCCACTTCTTTTTGCCGGTGGCATTTTTCGCAGAATATTCAGTAAACTGAGGCGGGCAAACTGATGGCAGGTATTTATAAATTTCCAGAAGCAGATGAAGTTGTGCTTTCAAATGGATTACGTCTGATCCTGGTTGCGGATAATGAACAGGATGGCTTTATCGGTATTATTCAGTTTTCCACCGGGACATTTTCTGATCCGCCTGGTTTTGAAGGGACAGTGGAGTTATGTACCGGTCTTCTTCAGAAGGGGTGCGGGCAGTATAGTGCCGAGCAGTTCAATGAGAAGATGGAATATGCGGGAGCATCGCTTTTCTCTGATATAGGAGAAGAGCATGTGGCGCTGGGGGTACGTATGCTTGCTTCTAAGGAGCAGGAGGTTTTTCCGTTATTCTGGAAAATGATTTCTGAACCTGTAATGGAACAGCATGAGTTCAGCCGTTTACAGCGTGAGATGATTACCGGGTTGAGAGCTGAAATTTCAGAACCCGCAGTACTGGCTAACCGTCATTTTTACAGGGAACTTGCCAGCAGGGAACATCCGGCCGGGAGGTTTTATTCTATAGGAGCTATAAAAAATATTACGTTGGAGGGGGTAAAGAAGTTTTATAGAGATCATTTCTCTCCCTCGAATGCGGTGCTGGTTATAGCGGGAAATTTTGATCCAGGTAAATTTAAAGAGCATTATTTATCACTTTTACTGGAGTTTAAAAATGTTAATAATGCATCATCGGTTATAGCATCGTCGGTGGGGTTGCCCCGCAGGTCGGTGCGTTTGATTGATAAACCAGTCCTTACCCAGTCATCAATAATCATAGGTCATAATGCTCCAGGAGAGTTGTTTACGCGCAAAGCTGAATTAGCCCTGGCTAATTACATTTTAGGCGGGGGGAATTTTTCCTCCAGGCTTATGAGCCGGATTCGCAGCTCTGATGGCAGGACATATGGAGTCAGCTCTCAGATTGCTTCAGAGCGGTATTTCGGGGCATTTCTGATTCAGACATCGACTCAGAACAGCCAGGTGGTGACAGTAATCCGATCGATTATGGATGCCTTGAAAGAATTCTGTGAGAATGGAGTGGAGCAGAAGGAACTGGAGAATGCCAAGCAGTTTGCTATTGGCAATATGGCTTTTCAGTTGGAGGGGATCGGTAATATTGCGGAGAAGCTTTTATGGCTTCGTTTTTATGACAGAGCCAACTCCTATATTGAGAAATTTGATGAGATGATTAATAGTATCAGTCTTGAAGCTGTGAATGAGACGATACGGACCTGTTTTTTTCCTGAAAATCTTATTGTAGTGGTTGTAGGTCGCAAGGCTCAGATTTCTAAGCAGCTCAAAGAGTTGGGGCCTCTGACCAGTTATCATTATCGGGACAGGTTTTAGGGTGTTTTCAAATTTTCTGGCATGAAACATTCATAAACTATATTTCAGTATTATGGTATCTGTGGTATTAAGCCTTGGCAGTAATCTTGGTGATCAGTATTTCTATATCTGCCAAATGGAGAAGGCACTTCGCACTATATTGAAAGGGACGCTGGCCAGATCAGATCTGATGAAAACTGAGCCGGTGGGGGTGAAGGACCAGTTATGGTTTCTAAACCGAATTATTAGTGGGAGCTTTGATGGAACAGCACGGCAATTGCTGGAATCTACCAGGCATATAGAAGAAAGTCTGGGGCGTGAGAAAAAGGGCCAGATGGCATCCAGAACAGCGGATATTGATATTTTGCTTTTTGGTGAACAGATCATTAATGATGCGGATCTGATAGTTCCTCACCCTCGGATGTTATGGAGGAGATTTTGTATTGAAGGGATGAATCAGATCGTTCCGCAATGGCGTGTTCCAGGTACAGAGATGTCAGTTTCACAGCATTTTAAGCAGATGAGTCCACAGCTCAGAGCTCAAAGGATTTTTATTTCTCATGAAAAAGGATCAGATTGCAGCGATGGCAGACCATGAAAGTCGAAGTTTATTACATTTCAATTACCTTTGTATTGAAGGAGTGATAGGGGCAGGCAAGACTTCATTGAGTTATTTGCTTGCGGAGCGGTTTAATGCCAGAACTATTCTTGAGGAGGCAGAGGAGAATCCTTTTCTTTCCAAGTTTTATGCTGACCGGCGGATGTTTGCTTTTCAGACCCAGCTATGGTTTCTGGTGTCCCGTTATAAGCAGTTATCGATGATGGTTGCACAGCAGGATTTGTTTCATCAGGTAACCATCTGTGATTATATGTTTGCCAAAGACCGTATATTTGCCAACATTAATCTGGATGAGGACGAGCTTATTCTTTACAACCATCTCACCAGGGTTATGGAATCCTCTATTGCCCAGCCAGACCTGGTGGTGTATCTGCAGACCTCCACAGATGTCCTGCTTAAAAGAATCGAGAAGAGGGGGCGTACCTATGAGTACAATATGGATCGTGATTATATAGATTTGCTAAATCAGGCCTATAACCACTTTTTTTTCCACTACAGCAGCACGCCTTTGCTTATAATAAATACCAACGATATTGATTTTGTAAATAATCCCGATGATTTCGAGGAGCTGGTTGAGCAGATACTCAGAGCCAAAAATGGTACTTCTTATTACCAGCCGATGGGTTCCAGAGACAAGACCCTGATCGAGGAGCGCAGAGCAGGCAGGAAAAGAAATGATGCACTTTAAGTAAAAGGCTTTTTGCATTTGCTCATAAATTGATTAAAAGGAAAAACTATTATATGAAAATTGTAAAATCATCGGCTGAAATGAAAAATCTCTCTCTTACCTATCAGATGAGCGGGCGAACGGTTTCACTGGTTCCCACAATGGGAGCATTGCACAAAGGCCATCTGTCGTTACTTGAGATTGCCAGGGAGAATTCAGACATTTCGGTGATGAGTATTTTTGTAAATCCAACCCAGTTTGGTCCGCATGAGGATTATCAGAAATATCCCAGAGTGTTTGAGCAGGATTGCATGCTGGCTCAGGATGCCGGATGTGATATCGTTTTTGCACCCTCTGTACAGGACATGTATCCGCCACATTACAACACCTATGTATCAGTTGAAAACATAACTGAAAATCTTTGCGGGGTAAACCGGCCAAATCTTTTCAGGGGAGTGGCCACGGTCGTATTAAAGCTATTTAATATAGTAAATCCGCAGATTGCTATTTTCGGGCAGAAGGACGCACAGCAGCTGCTGGTTATCCAAAGAATGGTTCGTGATCTGAACCTGTCGGTAAAAATTGATTCAGCACCGATCTTTCGTGAAGAAAGCGGATTAGCTATGAGCTCAAGAAATGCTTACCTTACAGCAGAAGAGAAGATGGAAGTTCCCCGAATCTATCAGAGTTTAAAAAAAGCGGAGCTGTTGTATAACAGTGGAGAGAGGAATGCTGCGGTTATACATGAGAGCATTTCTGAAGAATTAGGGCAATCATCTCTTCTCAAACCTGAATATATTGATCTGGTTGACACTGTCGAGATAAAACCTGTGGAAATATTAAAAACAACCACACTTGTTGCTATTGCCTGCCGGACCCAGCAGAGTGGTACTCGCCTGATTGATAACATTGTTTTAGGAGGCTCATTGTGATAAATAATAAAGATATTCCTTTGATATTCAATCTTTTTCCAAGGCACTTTAAAACCATACACGAATGGGCGGAGCTGATTCCTCATGTGAAAAACATGGGTTTTAATGCTATTTATGTGAATCCTTTTCATGAAACCGGTTTTTCCGGAAGCTTATATGCAGTTAAGGACTATTACCGGTTAAACCCTAATTTTCTCAATGCTAATGATGATCCCTCCGATTTTTCACCATTAAGAGGTTTCATCAATAAATGCAAGGAAAACGGACTTGATCTGATTATGGATCTGGTGATAAACCACACGGCTTTTGATTCAGTACTTACACAGACACATCCGCTGTGGTATAAACGTGATGCAAGTGGAAAGCTGATGTGTCCTTATGCGGTAGACCCTGCAGATGCTTCTAATATAACCGTGTGGGGTGATTTGGCAGTGATTGATAATGAAAAGAGTAAGGATATTGAGGGGTTGTGGAAATATTGGGATGAACTCATAGGGTTCTACCAGGAGATGGGAATTTTGGGGTTTCGCTGTGATGCTGCTTACCAGGTGCCGGCTTCGTTGTGGGAGATGTTGATTTCATCTTCTAAAAAGCGTTATCCCCAGACCAGGTTTTATGCTGAGACACTGGGATGTCAGATGTCAGAGATTGAGGCACTTGCCTCAGTGGGGTTTGATTATTTGTTTAATTCTTCCAAGTGGTGGAATTTTGATAAACCATGGGCGATTGAGCAGCACAATCTGAACAAAAAAATAGCTCCTTCGATTTCTTTTCCGGAATCACATGACACTGAGAGGTTGGCTTCGGTGAAGCCGGGAACGGTAGATGTGCAAAAGTCCAGGTATGCGGTGGCTGCATTATTTTCCAGAGGTTTACTAATGCCTATGGGGTATGAGTACGGAGCTACTACCAGAATGGATGTGGTAAAGGGGACTCCTTCTCAGGTGGATGAGCCGCAATGGGATATTTCCTCATGGATAAACCAGATTAATGCATTGAAATTGAGTATACCGGTTTTGGGTGAAGAGGGTGAGTGGTGTGTGTTGTGTGAATATCATCTGCCTTTTCTATTTCTGCAGAAGTGCTCTGAATCCGGAAATCAACCTGTTTACGTATGCATTAACAAGCGATTGACTGCAGAAACAGATGTTGAGGAATGGATGATTCCCGGGGAGATTAAGGCTTGCAGTAAAGCTGTGGGTTTACTTTCCGAAAAAATCACTGAGGAAGCACTCCCTGCTGCTTTTACACTTGATCCTGCAGATGTAGTGTTATTCTTGAAATGAGCCGGTGAATGCGAGAGTGGCGCTAATGAGAAAAGCTTTGTTTCTTGACAGAGATGGGATTATTAACATAGATTGTGCATACCCTCACAAACCAGAGCAGATAATTTTTACCGAAGGAATTTTTGATTTATGTAAAGCAGCTCTTTCCAGGGGTTATCTGCTCATTGTAGTTACAAATCAGGCAGGAGTGGCAAAGGGGTATTTTACTGAGGAAGATGTAAAGAAGCTTCATGAATGGATGCGGCAGCAGTTTAATGAGAGAGGTATAGACATACATGCTTTTTATTATTGTCCGTTTCATCCGAAGGCTACAGTTGAAAAGTACAGGAAGGAATCAGACTGGCGCAAACCAGAGCCGGGGATGATACTTCAGGCGGTGAAGGATTTTAACATAGACATAACCGAGTCGCTTATGGTAGGGGACAAGGGTTCTGACAGGATTTCACTTCCAGGGCTTAAATCAGTTATAGTCAGAAGTAGGTACACAGCCGAAAACTATGATGTGGTCAGTCTCTCAGAAGTTGAGAGATTATTGTAAAATACTGCAATAAACTCCGCTGAGAATCGAAAAGTAGCTTAATGCAGAAGTTTTATCCCGGGAGCTATTATCAGTATTTCCGGCATTTTGTTCGGTTTGATGGGGGGTTAATAAAACTCATGAAATCAGAATGTTCAATTTCCTTTTCATATTCATACATAACGACAGGAGGAGTTTGTGGTTAACAAAACCCCTGAGAAGAGTAGTAATTCTTTAAAGATGTTATTTAACAGGTCTTGGGTTTATTATCTGGGTTTTGCAGTGCTATTACTGATAATATTCAGTCAGTTTATCTTTTCTGACATGATGTTTTACAGCTCCGATCAGCTAGGTGGTATGGATTCTAAGTTTTTTCTGAAAAATTCTATTCAGAAATTTAAACAGTTTCCCATGTGGTTTAATACCAGATTATCAGGAATGCCTTCAATCGATGCCATATTCGGAGATGCTCTTTATCCTCCATCAATGGTGATGCATATTCTTTTTTCCATTCCCAGGTCAATTGGAATGAAGATGTTATTTCATGTTTTTCTTGCGGGAGTTTTCTTTTTTGTATTGATGAGGAGGGGTTTCGGGTGTGGTCCGGTACTATCTTTTGTCTGTGGAACCTTTTACATGCTCAATCCTCAGTTTATTTCCCTTATTTATGGGGGGCATGATGGAAAGATGTATGTTATTGCACTACTGCCTTTTGTAATCTGGCGGTTAAAGGCGATAATTGAGAGACCTGGTATACGTAATGCATCATTTCTGGGCTTAGGTGTGGGTATGATGCTTTTAACCTCTCATATACAGATGACATATTTTGTACTTTGGGGATTGTTTTTTTACTGGCTTGTTTCAACGGTGATGGTATTGGTAAGAAAGGAGTCCAAAGGAAGAGCTGTTTCCCTTACTTTATATTTCTGGTTGGCAATATTTATTGGTCTGGGGATAGGTCTTATACAGCTTCTTCCCTCTTACATGTATGTCAAGAATGCGTTTTCAGTGAGGGGAGTAGACCGGGGGTTTGAACATGCCGCCTCCTGGTCAATGCACTGGCCGGAAGTATTTTCGTTGTGGGTTCCTGAGTTTGTAAATTATCTGGATTATTACTGGGGGCAGAATCCCTTTAAGCTTAATACTGAATATGCCGGAGCCATAGTATTGTTGCTGGGAGTACTTGCGGTTGTCAGAAGACCCGGGGTGTATCGTTATTTCTGGGCTGGTTTTTCGATCTTTGTACTTTTGTTTTCCTTAGGTGCACACTCTTTAATATTTAAGCTGGCATATTACATCGTTCCAGGGGTTAGTAAGTTCAGGGCAGCCTCTATGATTACCTTCTGGTTTTCTTTCGGGGTGATATTACTGGCAGGGCTATTTCTCAAGGATGTTGCGGAAGGTAAGCTTTCCTCGCTGAATGAGATATCCCAGAAAAAATGGATTAAAGGGATACTGATGGCAATTGGTGGTTGTTTTGTGATAACTCTTGTGTTCTCCAGTAAGGGATTTGTTCAGGGCTTATTTGCAAATGCACTTATGGACCAGCAGAAACAAAGAATATTTGAAATAAATTTTTCTCAACAATTTGTGCCCCATCTGTGGTTGTGGCTGTTTTTTGCGGTAAGTACTTTACTCTTATTATACGGTGTCGTAAAGAAAAGTATTAAGCCTCAGATTTTCATTGCAGTGGTATTTCTTTTGGGGCTTGTAGATATACTGCGAATCGATATTGGTAAAAAGCAGTCGCTTCAGTCATCAGGACAGAAAATCGGGTTTATACAGCTGGTGGATCCGGCGCGGTTCTTAAGAAACGAAAAGGTGTTAAATGATCTGAGTAATGAAATGAAGGTAGCTCCATTTCGTTGCTTCTCATTTCCAGGAGCAATGTCGCTTCAGAATAGCGAAGGGATTTATGGACTGGAGAGTGTAAGCGGGTTTCATGATAATGAACTAAGATGGTATAGAGATTTCAGAGGGGATCAACAGGATCGAAATTACATTTCCTCGCTGGTAGGGTTTTCCGAAGAGGGTCAGGCATATCTGAAGACTGAAAAGCTTCAGATGGGTAATGCCTACCTTAATTTAGCCAATGTTCAATATTATCTTTTGCGTTCTCAGGGAAGGCTTATGGCGATTAGAAACGAGCATGCATTGGGTAGAATTTCTTTTGCTTCCCGCTATGTGGTGATGGACTCATCACAGATACTGGAGGCGCTGAGCAATGAAAGTTATGACTACCGAAATACTGTAGCTTTGAGTTCTGAGCCTAAGGGGGTGCAGCTAAGTAATGATTCAGTACGGGGGGACCTGTCAGTTACCTGGGAGGAGTATTCACCTAATTACCGTAAGGCAAAAATAAAAGCTCCTGGCAATGGTTTTCTTCGGATTTCGGAGACTTATTATTCTGGGTGGGAAATCCGGATTGATGGAAAAAGAACCACTGTTTATCAGGCTGATTATTGTTGGATGGCAGTACCGGTTGATGGTGGGGAGCATATGGTGGAGATGATTCCTCATTCATTGTTTTTAAGTAAGGCTGCGGCTGTGTCAGGAGGAATTTTAATTCTACTTTCGATATACTGGGTTTATCTGATAGCTGTTGGCAAAGTGAAGAGGTCTTCCGGCGGCGGGATTGCAGTAAGCGGAAACAGTGGTATTACAATTGAATACTGATATGAATACAATTATACATCCGGATAAAGTTCTTAATGGAAGAAGTAATTGATTTTGGAATAGTTAATTTTAATGGTGGGGAGTATCTTGAGAAGTGTATTCGCTCCATTAAGAAAATGGAGGGGGTGTTTTGCAGAATTTTCATTCTGGATAATGCATCCTCAGATGGTTCCGCTTTAAGAGTAGAAAAATTATTTCCTGACTGTAATGTAATTTATTCAGAAAAAAATCTGGGTTATGCGGGAGGGTGCAACCGGTTATTATCGCATCTCAAATCTGATGTTGTAGTTTTGTGCAATATGGATCTGGAGTTTGCAGCTGATTGGGCTCTGAGAACGCTGGAGTGTTTTGACCATCATCCAGAGGCGAGTTCGGCAGGATCTATGGTAATTGACAAGCAAAGTGGCACAATCTACTCTTCGGGCGTTTTCTTTTATTGGGATTTATATCCTTTGTGCTCAAATAACAAACCTGCAACTGAGGATTGTTACGAGGTTTTCGGATCATATGGAGCAGTAATGGCATTCAGAAGAGAGGTTTTTGAGAAAATCGGGATGTTTGACAATGACTATTTTCTGTTTTTTGAGGAAACAGAGTTTTACTGGCGGATGAACATAAATAAGCTGAAAACTATTTTTAATCCACAAGCCCGGGTATTTCATCACAGATCAGTATCTACTATCAAGTATTCTCCTCTCAAGCTATACTATTCAGAGAGAAACCGTGTCTGGACTGCTTTTAAGTATATGCCTTTGTGGTATTTTCCTTTGACTTTTCCAATTTCTCTGCTTCGTTTTTTTCTGATGGCTAAAAGAGGGATACCCGGAGCTGATGGAAAGGGAAATTCAGTTCGTAAATCTGCTGTGATTGCTGTTCTTATCAAAGCCTGGTTTGCAGCTTTGATTGGTTTAGGGCGGGAATGGAAAAAAAGGCGGCAGATATGGAGCGGAACGGTTTTGAGTACAATGGACACTCTGAGATTGATTGGTAAATACAAACTATCGAATTCAGAATTAAAAGTCAAATAGTACGAACAGGGAGATTAAAGATTAACCTTTGAGTAATCTTATTCTATCTGCAGATTTACCTATCATTTCGTAAAGTATCGGGATAGCTCCTATCAGTTTCATCATAATTACCAGATTACCGATCAGGATATAAACCCCCAATTGTTCTGAAGAAATCTGCAGATGAGTGAACATCATGGCAGACAGTGCCTCTCTCACGCCCATGCCATTAGGGGTTAAAGGTTGCGCCACACTTATTATTTCTATAAGCGGGATATAGGCAAAACATTCTTTAGTAAAGAGGACGCCTGTAATTCCTTTAATCTGCAGTATTGCACTTGTTACCAGTAAAATTTGTATGGTGGCGGTTATGAGGATGGTAAGGATTATATTTTTCTTCTTATACTTGAACTGATAGATACCTTCCCGAAGGTTCTCTGCTTTGGATAAATACTGCCTGGGTATGATTTTTATGAGCACACTTCTCAGGGGCGCAGTAAGTTTTTTGGAAAAGGATAAGGCTACAAGAACAGAGATTAAAAAAATGATAACCAGAGCGGCTTTAAAAAGTGTCCCTGAAATTGAAGAGTTGGATAAAAGAGATAAACCATAAATAGACGAAGCAAATGAGACAATCAGCCCGGTGATTTTACATACCCAAGTGGTGCTCCAGCTTACAGATGCACCTACTTTTTTCACCACGAATAATGTTCTGACAACATCTTGTGCAGCGCTGGGCAGGAATAGAGAATAAAAGATGGATTTGAAGTGATATGATACTGATTGGGTGAATGATAATTCTTTATTGAAAGCACGAAGCAGTATCCACCATCGCAATCCCTGCAGAAACATGGTTAACAGAATAATGGATAAGGACAGAAGAATTGCCCACCATTGAACTTCTTTAAATGCGATAATCAGTTTAGAAGGTTGGACTTTGGATAAGATCCAGATAAAAGGGAGAATGACTGCAATGGTTCTGATGATCTTTAAAATTATTTTTGAAAGCTTGGGTTTCATAATCTTATGAAAAATACGTTTTACACCATCAGTTATGAACAGGTATTATTGAAAACCGAAGAAAAAGGTTTTTTTAAGCGAAATTTGACCACTAATATGTTAATCAGCAATGCCTGGTTATTCTGAATTCAAGAGCTCTTTCTGAGGAGAGAGTTATTTTTTAAACCTAATACCAGGTTTTCAAAAGAGGAGATCAGAAATTTAAAGGGACCGGGAGAGATTGACTTGATATTGTGTACTAAAGCAGAATCCTCGATTTCTAAACTACCAAGTATGACACAGAAAGAAGTATAAACCAGAAGGCCGGCCATCAGAGAGACAGTAAGGCCGAGTAATGAATCGTTTTGGAGGATAAGAATTTTCATGGTTAGACCCATGACGATGGTAGAGCAGAGGATTTTCAGGATTGAGAGAATGGGGAATGTCAGTCTCATGATTCTGCAGGTATAAACAATACCCCCTACCGAGCCTATTATGGTAGTGATACTGTGGCAGATGGAAGCACCGAGTGCACCATAAGGCTTTATCAGTATAATATCCATGATAATATTGATGATGGCTAGAATCATGCCAAATTTGTAAATAAATGATTGTTTATCGAAACCATAGAGAATAGCAGATCCGGGATTGGCCAGACTGGAGATCATGGATGAGAAGAAAATGATTTGAAGCACCTGTTGTGCTCCGGTGAATTCAGCTCCATAAAGTAATAGAATTATTTGATGAGAGAGGATGATTCCGGCAGCACCAACAGGAAAGGAGAAAAAGGCCAGATAACGGGTGGAAACGTAATACAGCCGTCTCATTTTTTCTTTATCACCTGAGCCGCAATACGAGGACATTTTGGGAAAAAGAACTTTCCAGAAGGCGGTAGGGAGGACTGACATGAATCTTTGAGTCAGATTGTAACCCAGGTTATAATATCCAATCTCAACAGCATTACAGAATCTTCCTAAAAAGAAATTTTCACTCTTATCCCACACTATTTTGTCACATAAGATTATAGCCAGTATGCTTTTATTATAAGAGGTTATCCTTTTGCGGATATCAGGAGGCAGACTCTTATTAGTCCGGGTGATTACACCTTCACGGTACAGAATGTATCCATAGAAGATTGTATTGACACAAGAGAAGATCAGCATAACCAGCAGAAGTCCGGAAATGCCTTTATCCAAAAGCAGGACAATGATTTTTGAAGCAAATGAGACAGGGGTGATTATCAGATTTGCATAGGTGAAATATTCGAATTTCTGAATGCCTTCAATTGCAGCAGAGAGGACAGCGGTTATTATTCCTGGGATTAATCCCAGGGCGGTGAGGAAAAAATAGAATGATTCATCAGGAGAGAAGAAGTAATCTGCAACTTCTGATCTGAGGAAAATAAGAAGAATAGCAGTAATGCCTGTTATCAGGAGTTCGATTTTAAGTACATAGAAGATGATAGGTTTAAGCACATCATTGTCATTTTTACCTTTAAATTCTGCTATAAATCTGGTGACAGCATGGATCAGACCCATACCAAGAGCCCAGGAGACTGTCCCAGAAAGCCACAACACCAGGTTGAAGATGCCATAATCAGAAGGGCCTAGTTGGCGGGCTATCCAGATGGAGATGCCCCATGAAAGAATCGTCATGAACCCGGTGTTGAATAGGATCAGTGCCGAATTTTTGATTAGCTGTTTTCCAGGGACATTTTCCAATCAGATCTCCATGTGTGATTTATCTGCTTTGACTTGAGATAATTTTGTGGTAAAACTGTAAAGTTTGATCGGCGATTCTTTGAGGATTGTAATGCTGTCTGAGATCCTCATAGGCTTTTTCTGCCATAAGGCAGCAGTGCTGATAATTGGACAGTGCGTATTTGACCATTTGGGTGAGGCTATTTTCATCCTGCAGGTCAAAAAGCAGACCGTTTTCACCATGTTTTATTATTTCCTTGATTGCGTTGCAATTGCTGGCCAGGACCGGTAAACGAGCAGCCATTGCTTCAAAGAGGGAATAAGGAGCATTTTCAAACAGGGATGGAAAGAGTAATAGTGAGGAGCGGCAATACAGAACAGAGAGGCGTTCGCGGTTAAGCGGGCCGGAGAAAAAAATTCTGTTTCTTTGTTCTCTGCTAAGAGCCCGTTCCAGATTTTCACGGTAACAATGATCTCCACCCGGTTCGGCATTCCCCGCCAGAGTAAAATAGATACTGTCGTTAAGAGACAAAATTGACGGAAGTGCGTTTATCAGTATTTCAGCACCTTTTCTGCGTTCCAGTCTACCTGCAAAAAGTATATCAAAGCGGTTTTGAACTGGATTTTTGCTGATGGAATCAAAATGTGATGTGGATACTGGATTACGGATGACAAGGACATCCGATGGTGGTATTGCATATAATTTACATATTTCAGATTTAAGTGCATTGCTGGGGCAGCGCAACCCCTGACTTCTGCGGATAGCTTTACGTTCAAAGGCATGAAGAGATTTACGACATCTGGTGAGTTCAACTGAATTGAATTTGTCAACTATCTCCAAAGGTGTATGGAAATTGATTACTACAGGAAAAGGTAGTGAGGAGTGGCAGGCTGCCGCAAGTCCGCCATAATCAGGGAATTCGACTATGTCAATTTTGTGTTCGTTATGGATCTTTGTCAGCAGATCACAAATGAATTGGGAATGTCCCATTTCCCAATCTGAGATACCACGGTTGAAAAATCTCCATAGACGGTTTTTCCTGGTGGGTCGTTTGAATTTATAGTAGTGGATCAGCACAGAGTCCTGAAGTTTTTCAGGAGAGGTTTGTTCTCTGAGCAGCAGTTCTATTTTATGGCCCTGGCCGGCCAGAGTATTGGCCAGGGTGTAGCAATAGGTGGCAATTCCGCCCTGATCGGAACCGGATGGGGATGGGTATTCTGAATTGACGATGGCTATATGCATGTTTTTAGTAATTAACGAGATAAAGAGTTTAGAATAAATTTTACAGTTTAAGGAGATGTGGTGCAACGTAAAAATGGTGTGTTTTAGGGGTATATAATTATACTGAGCAATGATGTCAGAAATGGGTGCAGGCGGACCGAAAAGGTTCACCTGTTATGAAAAAAGAGGATTGTTTATAATGATCGGATTTTGATTCCCCGGCTTTTAAGGTAATCTTTAATTTGTTTGACTGTAAATTCGCCATAATGAAGCATAGATGCAACCAGTGCGGCATCTGCATGTCCCTGGGTGAGTACTTCGTATAAGTGCTCGGGTTTGCCACCTCCGCCGGATGCAATGACTGGAATGGAAACTGTGTCTGCGATCATACGGGTCAGTTTGATATCGTAACCATCTTTGGTTCCATCTGCATCGATAGAGTTTACAACCAGTTCACCGGCACCTAACAATTCGCCTTTTCTGGCCCATTCTATAGCATCGATGCCGGTTTTTGTTCGCCCTCCGTGAGTGATGATTTCGTAACCGGAGGGGATGTTCTCTGAAACAGGAACAGCGAGTACATCCATAGCCAGGACCACAGCCTGAGCACCTAAAGCTTCGGATGCATCAGTGATCAGGGAGGGGTTTTTTACAGCCGCGGTATTGAGGTTTATTTTTTCTGCACCAGCCAGTCGTACTTGAGTGCAGTCCTCAACTGTACGCAGGCCTCCTCCCACTGAGAATGGGATAAAGATTCTGGAGGCTACTTCGCTTACCACATCGATCATGATATTACGGTTGTCACTGGAGGCGGTTATATCATAGAAAACTAGTTCATCTATTCCATCCTCATAGTATTTCTTAGCGGTGGTAACGGGGTCGCCTATATCCTTGGTGTCTACAAATTTAACACTTTTAGCCAGTCTGCCGTTGCGAACGTCGAGGCAGGAGATAATTCTTTTACTTAGCATAAGAGCCGTTCCATTGAGAAAAGCCGGTTAATAATTTCAAGCCTGCAGGTCCACTTTTTTCAGGGTGGAACTGTGTAGCAATCAGATTTGCTCTGGCGATAACTGCGCCGAAGGTGATTCCGTATTCACAGATTGCAATTACTGAATCCGGATCAGATGGTTTGGGATAGAATGAATGCACAAAATAAAATTCATCATCTGGTTTTATGCTATTAAGTACAGGGTGAGCTTTTTGAATATGGATAGAGTTCCATCCCATGTGGGGTATTTTTAATGAATTATCATTAAAGGAGAATTTTAAGCATTCACCTTCAATTAACCCCAGGCAGTTGGTATTGCCCTCCTGGGAAAAAGAGAGAATAATCTGGGTTCCCAGGCAGATACCTAAAATTGGAGTCCCCCTGGAAAACGCCAGGTTCAAAGCTTTATCCAGTCCTCTTTGCTGCAATATTTTCATTGCAGAAGCTGCATGGCCCACTCCCGGGAAGATAATACGTTCTGCATTAATTAGGTCGTCAGGATCGGGAGAAATTCTTGATGGGATATTCAGATAGTCCAATGCGCGTTTAACCGAAGTTATATTGCCTGCTTCGTAGTCAACTATGGTGATCATCTTCATTGTATCCTATTGTAAAACCTGGGGATAGAAAAAGAGGGCAACCGGGGTTAAAATTGCGGTTTTCCGACTCTTTTGCACCTTATAAAAATATATCCTGAGCCGACCTTCAGGTAGCTCCGGATAATAGAATTTTTCAGAGAATTAAATTATTTTTGAGTTGTTTTTTTAACAAACAGATTTTATTCTGGTTGTGAATCTTTGGGAAATGGGGTTTTTTTTGAAGTTATATTCCTGTTATCTTTTTGATGCTGATGGTACACTGTTTGATACAACAGAACTCATCTGTCAATGTTATTTGAACACAGCAAAAGTGGCTGGAAAGGCAGGTCTTACCAGAGAAAGTATATTAAGGACCATTGGTTTAACTTTACGTGATCAGATGGATGTTCATTTTGGTCCACTCACTCAGGAGCAGTTTGAGTATCTGCGGGGGGTTCATATGGATTATCAGTTATCCATATACAAGAAGTATCTTAAACTTTGCAATGGTGTATTTGAAGCCTTGAAGAGAATAACCGAGAGGGGTGGCCGTTGTGTAGTGGTGACATCGCGAATGAGACCGTCACTGGAAACCTACCTTAAGGATACCGGTATTTTCAGCTTTTTCCAGTATTTTATCACTCCAGAGGAGACAAGGAGACATAAACCTGATCCCCAACCGGCTCAAAGGGCGTTGGAATTGCTACGTTGTTCAGCTGAAGACTCACTTTTTATTGGTGATTCCACTTTTGATATAGAGTGCGGGCATTCGGCCGGAACTGCTACTGCCTTTGTCAATTGGAGTCTTAACGATCGAGGTACGCTGAAGGTTGCGCCTACTTATTATCTGAATGATATGAGGGATTTATGTATTGACTGAGATGGTGGTCAGTAGAGATGAACTCTGGACTTAGGAGTGACAATTTGATTCGACTTCAATCCTTGAAAAAACGATATGGTGCATTGACTGTATTAGACAATGTTACTTTTGAAATTTCCGCTGGAGATTTTTTTGCGCTCCTGGGGCCAAATGGAGCAGGAAAGACTACGATTATCCGGATCTTACTTGATTTTACCCGTGCAGATTCTGGAGAGATTTTTATTAATGGGGTTTCCAGCAGATTGCCGGAAGCGCGCAGGGGGGTAGGGTATCTTCCTGAGAATATCAGTTTGCCGGCATATCTTTCCGGCAGGGAATATTTGATCAGACATGCCAGGCTTTGCGATTTGGGGGGAAAGGATGCGCAGGTAGCTGTAGATAGGGTATTGGAGACTGTCGGGATGAAGGAGCGTCAGCGGAGCCGTTGTGGTACGTATTCCAAAGGTATGATGCAGAGGATGGGACTGGCGGCTTCACTGTTAGGGTCACCCCGGTTATTGATTCTGGATGAACCCACAAACGGACTTGATCCAATAGGAATTCGCGAGTTCAGGCTGATACTGGAGAATTTAAAGGGTCAGGGGATTACTCTTTTTCTTAATTCCCACATACTCTCAGAAGTAGAGCGGATCTGTAACACTGTTGCTATAATGGATAAAGGAGTGGTTTTAGTGAAGGATCAGATTTCAAGTTTGTTATACGAAGGAGAGACGCTGGAGGATGTGTTTATAAGGCTAATAAACCGCAGGTGAGCAGGTTTTAATTTACCTGGGTAAGGTTTGGCTCAGCTATTCTTTTTTTTACTGGTGATTATATCTCTTAAGCGGGCGGCTTTTTCGAAATCAAGGTTTTTAGCAGCGATCATCATTTCTTTTTCCAATTGTTTCAGATCCGATTCGACTGATTTTTTTGATTTGCGGGTAGTTTTTGCAGGGGAGTAGGAGGGGGCTGGTTCTGCGGCTAGCAGAGTTTGAGCCTGGGTACTTTCCGGGTAGGAGGTGAGTTTTTCATCGATTTTTCTTTGTACACTTCTGGGGGTGGTACCATGAATTTGGTTATAAGCGAGTTGTTTATTTCTTCTGCGGTTACTTTCATCGATTGCTTTTCTGATTGAATCGGTGATATTATCGGCATAGAGGATTATTCTTCCGTTAATATTACGGGCGGCTCTTCCGGCGATCTGAACGATAGAGCGGACAGAGCGGAGGAAACCTTCTTTATCTGCGTCCAGGATGGTAACCAGGGCAACTTCGGGCAGGTCCAGACCTTCTCTGAGCAGGTTTATTCCAATAAGAATGTCAAAGGAGCCTAGTCGGAGGTCTCTGAGGATATTGGTTCTTTCCAGTGTATCGATTTCTGAGTGCAGATAGCGGACTTTGAAATCCAGAGATTGGAGATACTCGGTAAGGTCTTCGGCCATTTTTTTGGTTAGAGTGGTCACCAGGGCTCTTTGGTTTTGTTCGACGGTGGATCTGAGCTGTTCGATGAGGTCATCTACTTGATTCAGGGCAGGTTTGATTTCGATGGGGGGGTCCACCAGGTGAGTTGGTCGGATGATTTGTTCTACAAACAGGCCTTCGCTTTTGCGCAGTTCATAATCTCCGGGGGTAGCAGAGACATAAATAGTGGAGTCCAGGAGGTTTTCAAATTCATTGAATCTGAGGGGGCGGTTATCCAGAGCGCATGGTAAGCGGAAGCCATGTTCAACCAGGGTTTTTTTTCTGGCGAGGTCGCCGTTGTACATGCCCTGGATTTGTGGAATGGAGACGTGTGATTCATCGATTATAAGCAGGTAGGGTTTTTTAAAGAAATCAATAAGTGTATAGGGTCTGCTTCCGGCCGGTCTTCCATCCAGGATACGTGAGTAATTTTCGATACCATTGACGTATCCTACTTCTCTGAGCATTTCCATATCATACAGGGTTCGCTGTTCAAGTCGCTGGGCTTCGAGTAGCCGATTTTCAGATCTGAATTTTTCCAATTGGTCATTGAGTTCCCGGTTGATTTGTTGTAAAGCCTGATCCATGGTGACGCCGGTGGTCATGTAGTGTTTTGCGGGGAAAATGGTGATTTCCTCCAGGGTGCCCAGGACTTTGCCGGTGAGTGGGTTGATTTTGCGTATAGCTTCGATCTGATCTCCGAAAGTTTCGATTCTTAGAGCCAGTTCATCGTAAGCGGGTTGGATTTCGATAATGTCTCCTTTTACTCTGAACATTGCTCTTTGCAGAGAAATGTCATTTCTGGTATACTGCATCTCGGTGAGGTTGAGGAGCAGTTTGCGTCTATCGATAGAGTAGCCGGTTTTCAGGCTCATGCTTGAAGCCAGATAGGCTTCGGGGGAGCCGATGCCGTAGATGCAGGAGACGCTGGCTACGATTATTACATCCTGGCGGGAGAGCAGGGAGCTGGTGGCTTTGAGGCGCAGCCGGTCGATTTCGTCGTTTATCTGGGAGGTTTTGGCGATGAATGTATCGGTGGAGGGGATATAGGCTTCTGGTTGATAATAGTCATAAAAGCTTACGAAGTATTCCACTGCGTTATCCGGAAAGAACTCTTTAAACTCCTGATACAATTGGGCGGCCAGAGTTTTATTATGAGAGATGATCAGGGTGGGTAGTTGCACCTGCTGGATCACGTTGGCCATAGTGAATGTTTTTCCGGAACCGGTTACTCCTAGAAGTACCTGGTTTTTAATCTGATGTTTGATGCCATCGACCAGTTGGGCGATAGCCTCAGGTTGATCGCCTGCGGGTTGGTAGTTAGATTTAAGAGCAAATTTCATAGTAAGATTACGGGAAGTTAGGATTTTTATTATTAAGGTACAATCACCCACAGATAAAATAAAGCAAAAGAGGGAGCTGGTTCAAGGTGTCTGGTCAGCTTTAGGGGAGCTGGGATTGGCGGGGTAGTGAATGGTGGCTATTTTGTTTATTGGTAGTGGAGGATTAAAGGTATTTTGAGCAGAAAGAGTAGATTTTTTGACTCAGCAGTTCTCCCTGAAGGTACATCATTGCATGATTTGCGCCGCTTATTATATCAAATTGGGAATGAGCGATATATTTAGGGATGGATCGGGCATGGTTTAATGTGACCAAACGATCTTTATCTCCGTTGAGAGCGAGCACAGGGCAGCTTATCCGCGCAGCATCTTCGGTGCCTTCGCATGTGGTGATTGATTTGACTACCTGGCGATACCAGTCGATATCTTTAACCTGAATCATTTCTTTCAGGGTTGAAAGGGGATTGTTTTTGCCACTAAGTGCCAGGTTAAGGATTTTCTGGATGATCCAGTGTAGTTTATGATCGGGTTGTTTTAATAGAAATCGTGCCAGTTCCCTGCTTTTTATTCTGTCTTTAGGACTGGAATTTATGATAAAACTGGAAGCCAGTACCAGGGATTTGATTCTTCGGGGGTGAGCGGCTGTAAAGCGGGTTGCGATACCGCCACCGAATGAGACTCCGCAAAGATAAAGTGTATCGATATTCAGAGTGTCCAGGAAGTCATCGATCAGAAATTGGAAATCATTCATATCGCCCCGGTAGATGGAAGTGGATTGGGGGAAATCGTAGGCGATAAGCTGCCAGGTCTGGGAGAGTTTGTGTAGGTTAAGGAAATTTCGGGAATCAAAAACCAAACCATGGAGGAAAAGAAATACCGGCGAATTGATTTGGGGGCCGGGGTGATAAAGGTAGCGATGGGTGCAATCACTGAAAGGTGAGATTATTTCTTTACAGGTCCATCCGTTAGGTGCTGATTTCTTAAATTGATTTGTCAGAATGTTGTGGTTGGGAGCCAGGTGTGTTTTTTTAAGCGGCAAAGTGGCAAACAGTAAATCCAGTGTGGTGCCGATTAATTTCAAAGTTAGACTGGTCATAAATTCTTTAAGAAGCATATAACATACCAAAACAGTTTTGTGAATCATTTATGAAGCATAATTATATCATACACGGGCTCTTATTTCGTATTTTAAGACTTTTATTATTTCTGTTAATTGGAAAAGAGGGTATGGTTTTTGAGGAATACCGCACAAAAAAAGGATTTAGCCCCAAAAATTGATAGAGTGGAGTTACTGGCACCTGCTGGTTCGATGGAGAGTTTTCATGCGGCTATAAATGCTGGTGCTGATGCGGTTTATTTGGGTCTGGATGTCTTTAATGCCAGGATGAGGGCGAAGAACTTTACTGTCAAGACACTCTCCTATCTTGTTGCTTATGCGCATGGAAGAGGGGTAAAAGTTTATGTAACTTTAAACACTCAGTTAAAGCAGAGCGAGATTGAGAGACTGGTTCATGTCCTATTTGCATTAGAGCAGCTTGGTGTTGATGCTTTGATTGTTGCGGACCTGGGGGTGATAGAGATCGCCAGGGTTAATTTTCCCTCTTTAAAGCTTCATGGAAGTACTCAGATGGCAGTTCACAACAGTGCGGGAGTAAAATGTGCAGAGCGGCTGGGATTGAGTCGGGTTGTGCTGGCCAGAGAGTTGACATGTCAGGAAATCAGTGTTATAAAGCAGGAAACCAGACTGGAGCTGGAGGTATTTATCCATGGGGCACTTTGTTACAGTATTTCGGGGATGTGTCTGGCCAGTAGTTTTCTTGGGGGAGCCAGTGGCAACCGGGGTATGTGCACCCAGGCGTGCAGGCGTAAATTTAAGCAGAACTCATTTGAGGGCTATTTTTTTTCACCTCATGATCTCTGCGGAATCGATCATCTGGAGTCTCTAAAGCAGATTGGAGTATGCAGTTTTAAAATTGAAGGACGGATGAAGGGGCCGGAATATGTTGATACAGTGGTAGGGGCTTATCGTTCCAGCATTGACAGTGCAGCTAAAATTCCTGAGATGAAAAGGCGGCTGGATTATGATCTGGGAAGGCCTAAGACTTCATTTTTCCTAGATGGTGTTGGAGCGGTGAAACTCATTGATCATGATAAACCTTCCGGGACTGGCCTTCTGGTAGGAGAGATTTCGGACTGCAGTTCCAATAAAATTATAGTTGCAGGTGCAATGGAATTGTTTCCTGGTGACAGGTTGCGGATTCAGCCGCAAGATGGTTTTGAAGGGGTGGCGGTAAATGTTGAGCGATCAGAAGTTATAGATGGAGTGTTGCATATTCAGCTTAGAGCCTCTGTTGGTGAGAAGGGTGATCTTGTGTATCTGGTAAGCAGAAAGAGTGCTCATGAAAAATTGACATCGCTTCGGAAAACAGATGTTACCCCGAATTCCTTCCGGCTTTTTTACCCGGGGGTGAAAAGGATTCTTCAATCGGTAAGCAGCTCCCGGTCTCGTTATTCAGCGGCTGGCAGGCTTTGGATAAAAATTGATTCAGCAGAGTGGTTTGGTTATATAGAAAATACATTATGTCAAAATGTGGTATTTTCTGCACCTCTGGAGGTAATGCGTGTTTTCCTGGAGACGCATCGGTTATTAAATAGCTGGAAATCACGGGTGATTCCGGCACTTCCCCCTTTTATTTCTGTGAATGAAATTGCTGTTTGGAAAAAATTGATTTCCGGATTTATTTCGCAGGGTGTTAAGAGGTTTGTCTGTACAAATATCGGGCAATCAATGCTTATTCCATCAGGAGTCGAGCTGATTGCGGATAACCCTTTCTGGATAATGAACTCTGCCTCGCAAAGAGCTATTAAAAAATTGGGGTATAAATATTTTATGTTTTCCACAGAAGATGAGTACCTTAACCTCAGGGAGTGTGTAACAGAGGCAGGAATATTATATGTTTATTCACACATTCCACTGTTTATTTCGCGCATAAGATCTGCAGTCAGCCGGGAAGGAGATTTGCAGGACTTCCATGGTAATCCTTTTTTTATTTCAGAAAAAGATGGACTCTACTATCTATTGTCTAGAAAACCGATTTGCCTTACTCATCGAATGGAAAAGATGCGTTCCATAGGGGTAGGTAATTTTCTGATAGATCTGAGTTTTATTAAACCTGACAGAGAGTTACTGCAAAACATCATTAGAGCTTACAATTCAGGCAGTAGAGTTGACAATTCCGCAATGTTTAATTTCAAGGCTGGCCTGCGGTGAATTAGAGGTACCGGTTCGGGTTTGACCACTCAGAAAAACTGGGTTTTAACTATTCTGAAGATTTGCTGGATACGGTGTCTGTAGGTATGTGCACCAAGCACTTTTTGGTAACCTCTTTGCGCAATACCCTCCAGCTGGGTTTGATGGTTGAGAAAATAGTTGACAAGATCAACAAGTTCTTCAGGAGTATTGAATGTGACAATCTCTTTATCGTTTTCAGTTTCGAAGAACTCCTGAATGATTGGTTTAGCACTGGTAATAAGAAACGATCTGCAGGCCAGGACATCGAATACCCGCTGAGTGAAGCCATTTCTTATTACCACCCGGTTTATATCAATGTTGATTTTAGTGCTATTATAGACATTACGCAATTCATCCCCGTAACAGACTGCCTTATGAAGCTTGTCTTTGATGCTTTGAAGCCAGCCATTGTCTCCATAAACTGCGAAATTCTCAAATGATTCTGCGAGTTTGGAAATAATTTCCCGTCGATACAGAAAACCGGCTATGTGTTTACAAATAAAAAGTGCTTTGCTGATGGAGCAATCAGGGGGCAGGGTGTAGCCGGAGACTTTTTGCATCAATAAATTTTCCAGATTCAGATAGTTACTATTAAGGGAATTTTTGAGCGTTGAAGCTATATCGGGGAGTATGTTTTCTATAAATGTTGAAGCCATGCTGCTGAATTGATTAACCTGGTCTAAATAGGAGCTTCCCACGAAGCTGACATCATGGGTGCAGGGCTGGTTTGCAGGAAAGAAGATGGAGGGATCGGTACCCAGTGGGAGAAAGTGGGCCTGGTATCCTTTGGATTTCATGTCAGAGAGGTAGTCCTTATCCGACACGAAGTCAATTCTCATAGGGGAGGATCTAAATTTTTTGCGGTGAATCAACTCTTCAAAGAATGGGTCATCGACGCACCAGTTCAGATGGATGATCGATTTTTTCAGCAGGAAATCGTGAATAACGCCCTCAGAGTCCAAGCCCCATTCATTGATGGTGAAAAGGATGCGGCATTTGTGTTCATGAATGATTTTACAGGCGAATTGGGCCTGTTGAATTGTGGGATGGGAGCTGATATCCAGGGCAATTACCTGCAGCTGGCTCAAAGTGCGTAAGGCGGTGATTACCTCTTTTTGAACCAGATAATTCTGATTAAGGAAAATTATAGTGATAAAGGTCTCCTTGGTTGGGTATTTCTTCAATGAAATTTTATAATGAGTTAAATGGGGAGTTAAGCAAAAAAGGGAGTTTTTTGTTTGGGAATGGGGGCGACCAGGTTCGAGTCGCCCTCTGCAGTTAATAGCGTAAGATGGCTGCTACAGGTCCGGTGGCTGGCATATCGTTTTGATTAACCACATAAACCGTTCCTTTTCTAAGTAGAGTATTTATAGCTGCTTTATCCAGCAGATCTTCATCGCCGGGGAGTTTGTGGGCATGAATTTCCACATCCTGTCGTGATTCCAGGTATTTGCCCCAGAAATCCTGAGGGGTATCAGAAACGAAGAGGGTCTGAATTCGGCCATGAACTGCTCCGGAAACGATGATTCTTAGATCGGTGGTGGCAAGGCGGTCTCTTTTTCCCCAATGCTGGCGGAAGAGATCTGCATCCATGAGTTGTTTTTGTTGGAAAAGGGGTTCTATAAGGGGCCAGATTCTTTGGTGGATTTCGGATTCGGATAGATTTTTCAGGTCAAGAATCAGGCCTGTATCGCTTAGATGGGGGTAGTTATTAGCTTCTCTGTAGAGGGAGTGGAGGTAGTCGACACCACCTAAAAAGAGTGGATCGTTGCTGTTTTGCAGAATTTCCTCTATGGCATCACTGACTCTGTGGTAGAAGTTCATGATATTAATTTTCCGTTTATCGGTCTGTCTTCCGTAACCGAAGATGGTGGTGTTACGGTTATCATTCCAGGATGGCTTGCTTGCAAACTGGGAGTATTTTTCCATGGTGTCAAAGCCCAGGGTGTCATCCAGGGAGAGAGGGATTTTGTCTGATTCGTAACGGGTCAGGTTTAATCTTGAGCCTTCAAAGAGGCGGACGTTTTTAACTTCCAGATCCAGCAGATAGAATCTGGTGTTTCCTGAGAGCAGACTCAGGAGTGGTTTGAGATGAAAAGAAGGTCCCACGGTGAGTGTTTCTGATAAAAGGGCAGGAAGCCGGAAGATTTTAGTGGTACCTGGGGCGATGAATGCGGCCAGACCGTCAGCCTGATGTTGCCAGAAGCTACTGTTTTGCTGAAGTCGTTTGAGGGGAGCAAGAAGGTTTTCAGCTTCTACGCTGCGTAATCCCTGAGCAATAAGTTTCTCCATAGCTGCAGCTACCTGATTTCTGAAGCGGATGGGGTTTTGCTGCAGGTCTGAGCCGGTGCGAAAGGTGGGCATGAATATGCTGACACAGTGATCGAAGTGGACTGAGATCAGATCTCTGAGGTCATCTTCAGTAAAAATGTCCACAATTAATTCTCCTGCTTTAGGTTGATGCTCATTTTTGGGGGTAGAAGTGGGAGCATGTATCTGTTCTAAATTACAGAATGTTATTACATTACTCAGGGCAATGATTATGCCAGTCCGGTGAAGTGAAGGATTGTTAATTGCTATACAAATAATTTGATAACTCAATGAATGACAAGGAGATGTCAGATGGATGGCGCAAAGGAACATTCCGGAACATTTATTAAGCTGTTAAGTCAGCTTGGCAAGCAGGTTTCACTTCTGGCACGCAAGCAGCTTCAGCTGGTGCAGACAGAAGCATTGGCTAATGTGAAATCAGAGACTTCGATGATAATCTTTTTTGTATTGTCAGCAGTTTTAGGTTTGGTGGGTTTTATGGTTATAGCTGCTACACTGGTTATGGTGCTGCAATATATAATGCCTTTATGGCTTGCCGGGGTTGTGGTTAGTGTGGCGTTAATACTTAGCAGCATCTTACTGGCGTTTCTGGGAGCCAGAAAATCGGTCAAGTCTCCATGGACACGTACGCGGGAGGTAATCCGCAGTGATATAAAAATGGCAAAAGAGGGATTTGCATGATAATCGAGCATGACCACAGAGATGCTACATTTTCCAGAGAGGCAGATAAGCTGGAGATGGAGATTGAGACAATAGAGCAGTCTGTAATAAATCTTACCCGTGAGCTTATCAGTAAGCTAAGAAGGGGGGTGATTAACTGGTTATGTGAGCCTCGGGTGATACTGTTTATAGTGGTTTTTATAATTTTTTGCATAACCGGTTCACCTTTTTCCTGGCGGGCGAATATGAAGCGGCAGATATACAAATTGAGGAAACAGAACAACAGACTTAAAAAACAGAATAGAAGACTTCAGCAGATGATTTCAAAGCGGAGAGAATGCTCTTCAGTGTTTTTCCGTTTTTGAGAAATGATTCTCAAAGTGACATTTTTGTTTTGAGTAAGTAGAAGAATAAGGGCTTTTAGGGCTTATTTCCTGCGGCATGGTTTTTGCGTATTCTTGGGACCGGAGTGAGCAAAGGTGGAATGTCACACACATCCTCAAAAACTCGCTCTTAGTAACTGGAAACTTGCATGAGCGCTGGTCTCCAAGGTTTTTAATTTCACCATTTTCAAAGGAAGTCGTATTATGTCCCAGAAGCTTTACATTGGTAATCTGCCCTACAGAACCACCGAGAGTGACATCAGAAATTTTTTCTCCAAGTACGAGCCGATTCATTCCGTAGTACTGATCTCTGACAGAGAAACTGGGAGATCAAGGGGATTTGGCTTTATCGAGTTGGAAGATGCTCATGCCGATGCTGCAATTTCTGAGCTGGGCGACTCCATGTTTGGAGGAAGAAACTTGCGTATAAGCAGAGCCCGTGACAGGGGAGAAAGCGTACAAATGGGGGCAGGAAGCCGGGTAAACCAGTTTAATAGAGTATAGCCTTTTGCTTTACGAGCGCTTTTTGCATGCAACCTTCATGGTTGCCTGCAAACTTTGGGTTAATAGGAAATTTCATTTCTGAATCTTTTATGAAACCAGCCAAAATAGTGTTCCGGGTATTTTCTTATCCATGCGGAAATAATTTCGTTATGCAATTTCTGGTATTCCTCAATACTGTTTTCTGCACTATTTGCTTCCAGATCGGGTGTGGAGATGTTTTCCAGGAAAATATCATAGACACCATCTTTACCAATTAGAGAGTAGGCTGGCAGTACGGAGCATCCGGTCTTCTGTACAATTCCTGCAACGGTGCGGACAGTGTTTGCTGGTTTTCCCAGAAATGGTACCATCGTGCCATGTTTACCGGCGTGCTGATCAATCAGTATGGCTACGATGCCGTTTCGTTTGACAACCTCCATCATCTTTCGTAATGCCTGTTCGCTGTAGATTGTAAAGACTCCTGTGCGAGAGCGTTTGTAGGCCAGCCATCGGTCGACTTTTTGGTTTTTCATCCTTTTAGCTATAACATTTAGATCAGGGACTTTTTTGCCGAAGACTTCTGCCAGCATTTCCCAGTTTCCCAGGTGAGCAAGAAGTACTATTGTTCCTTTGTTTCTGGAGAAACACTCTTCCAGTACCTGCAGGTTATGGATTCGGTGTTTCGGGGGGGAGGAGCTTGTGCGGAGAAAATCGGTTATATACCCTCCCATGTTTTTATAAAGTTTAAATATTATGGAATTGATCTCTTTTTCATTCCAGAAACCAGTATGCCTCATATTGGCCACTGCAGTTTTACGGTAAATGCCACTCACATAAATGATAGAACCGGCGAATCTTCCCAGATTCAGCGCAATATAGCGGGGAATGTGACTTAAAAATTTCTCAATTATTCTTAGCAGGTAATATTCTATGGAATGGGAAAGAGTCTTGGGAAGTAAGTGCATAAAAAGGTGTCCTGTAGGAGTAGGTAAAAGAAAAATGGTTTGCAGGCATGAAAATAATGTTGCCACAGATATTTTATATTAAAAAATAATCCTGATTCAGATTCGTATGGAAGAGATATATTTTAAAACGTGTTGTCAGGATTGACAGTAACAGCAGTTTTGGTTATCAGATTAGTGTGTACTTTCAGAGAAGAAAAGGTGCGATCTCAGGGTTAAAATGGTACATGGTATAGTGATGTTTTCGGGTGGTCTGGATAGTGTAATAGCAACACATCTTCTTAAGAGTCAGGGACTTCAGATAAAAGCACTGCATTTTGTCCTGCCTTTTTATTCCGGATTGGGCAATAGTTATAAAGAGGTGAGAAGATATGCGGATGGTTTGGGAATACCTTTGCGGGTTGAGGAAGAGGGTGAAGAATTTCTGAAGATGATTTTAGATCCTCATTTCGGGTATGGTAAAAATGCTAATCCTTGTATGGATTGCCGGATAGAGAGGCTAAAAAAGGCCAGAAAGATTATGGAGGAAGAGGGTGCGTCTTTTATTGCTACTGGAGAGGTGATTGGGCAACGGCCCATGTCTCAGCGGATGGAATGTTTGCATAGGGTTGAAAAGAAGGCTGACCTGCAGGGATTTCTTCTTCGGCCTCTCTCAGCTAAGCTTTTAGCTCCCACCAGGGTGGAGATGGAAGGATTGGTGGACAGGGAGCGTTTATTGGGGATTACCGGGAGGAGTAGAAAGGTACAGTTGGAGTACGCCAGAAATAATGGCCTGGCTCATTCCACTCCGGCTGGAGGGTGTTTGCTTACGCATGCTGATCCTGCCCGGAGGTTTAATGAGTTGGTTTCGATAAAACAGAAAATTCATCTAAACGACTTTAAACTGTTGGCTTGGGGAAGACATTTTCGTGTGGCACCTCAATGTAAGGTGGTGGTTTCCAGGAATGAGTCTGAGAACAACATTCTGGAGAAAATCGCTGCAACTGAAGATCATTTTATGTATTTGGCAGAAATCCCGGGGCCGGTGGCGGTTGTTCGGGGAGACTGTGCTGCGGAGCAGATCAGAGTTGCTGCATCTATAATGGTTAGATTTTCCAAAGCCAGGAATATGGGGAAGGTGAAAGTGAAAGTATATCATAAAGGTGATATGCTGATGGAAGAGGTGGAATCTGCCAGCGAACAGTTTTGTGAGTCTATGCGTATATGAATTCAGATGCGTATATCAATTCAGATAAGCTAAACGATGCTTCTTGGCTTAGAATCAGTTCGCAGATTCTTCAGAGATTTTTAATCAGGTGCGGAATCAATCAAAGCGAGGATCGTGCTTCGCTTGTGTATCGGGTGGCAGAAGCGTTTTCCAGGATTCCTTATGAGAATCTTACTAAAATCATAAAAACGGATGCCATGGTTACCCCATCTTCCTCGATGCGTTATCCGGATGAGCTGATTTCGGATTATTTGAAATGGGGAACAGGCGGTACCTGTTTTTCCTTAACAGCTGCAGTGATTGCCATTTACAATGCTCTGGGAATAGAAGCTCATCCGGTGCTTGCAGACCGGTATTATGGTCCTGATACTCATTGCGGACTGATAATGGTTCAGCCGAAGGGGCTTCTTCTCCTTGATCCGGGATATCTGCTTTTTACCCCGGTATTACTTCCAAGGCTGCAGCCTGTAACGGTTCACACCGGTTACAACAGCGTTGAGCTGGTTCCCCTGAATAATGGGGAGAAGGTGGAGTTTCATACGGTTGTAAAAGGGAACCGGAAAATGAGATTAGTTTACAAGATCAGACCGGTTGATGCTATGACATTTGCCAGAGCCTGGGAGGAGTCTTTTAAATGGGAGATGATGACTTATCCGGTATTAACCCGGGTTAGTGCGGGTGAGCATCAGTATCTACAGGGAAGGAAACTGGCTGTTCGCAGTGCGGGTGGAACCAGAAGAGAGGAGCTGAGTGTGCAGATGCAGTTTGATTATATAGCTCAGAAGATGGGGATTCACCGGGATATTGTAAGTAAAGCTTTGGGGGTGATTAAAAATGGCTGAAATCAAGTCCCCGGTACCGGTTAAATATTTCGTGGCAGTTCTGTACGGAAGTGAAGAGTATCTTGGTAAGGCTAAGCTTTTGATGGAGGAGCTCTGGGGAGACATTGATTATGAAGGGAAAGCTCATCTTTTCGATGTAACTGAGTATTACAAACCGGAAATGGGTTGGCCGATATTCCGTAAATTATTGTCATTTGAAAAGTTGATGCTACCATCCTTTATTGTGGAAATAAAGATTCGCTGTAATCAGTTGGAGCAGCAGTTGGCAGTAGAAAACAAACGCACAGTCAATCTGGATGCGGGTTATCTGGATCATAACAAGGTGGTTTTGGCATCGGCAAAAGAGGCTGGTCAGAAGGTGTATCTGGATAGAGGGATATATGCTGATCTGGCAGGCCGGTACAAATCTGGAAAGTACCAGCCTTTTGAGTGGTCATTTCCGGATTTCAGGGATGGCCGTTATGATACGGAGCTTCTTGCCATACGCAAAAAGTGCATTATCCAGATAAGGGAATACCTGAGCCTGAAAAGCACTCAGGTTGATTGATGATGTATCACTGCCGGGAGCTGGTTTTCGGGTAATTACATTTTCATATTCTTTTAAGACAAGTTATAAAAAAACTCCAGAATTTCTCAACCGATCTGATATTAACCGCTTCGTATGGAGAGTGCGGATGGCAGATGGTCGGACCGATGGACACCATATCCATTTTCGGGTATTTTGCGCCGATTATTCCACATTCCAGTCCTGCGTGGATGACTTTGACTTCGGGAGGTTGTCCGAAAAGATCCTCATAGGTTGATTTAAGGATTTTAAGAAGTTCTGAATTGGGGTTGGGCTGCCATCCGGGGTAAGCGCCAGAGAACTCTACATGTGCCTCTGCAAGGGAGAGGGCACTCAGTACAGAATTGGCCAGATCATCACGTGCGCTTTCCAGTGAGCTTCTTAAAAGACATTGTATGGTGCTTTTTCCGCCGGTACATTCCAAAACCGCCAGGTTGTTGGAAGTTTCCACCACACCTGGAAACTGATTGTTAATTCTTTTAATTCCATCGGGACAGGCATAAATCGCTCTGATCAGGTTTTCCTGAGCAGGAGTGGTGAGGACATGTTTTATGGGGGCGATTTCGGTGAGTTGGAGTTTGAGTTCGGGGTCAGTGAAAAAGTATTCCTGGTGTAATTTTTCCTGGATTGCAGTGATGTAGTTTGCAAGTTCGGCTGTAAAAGTATCGGCTATTACAAATGTGGCAAATGCTTCGCGGGGTATGGCATTGCGTGCAGAGCCGCCGGAGAAGCTGCTGATACGAATATCGAATTTTTGTATCAGTTCAAACAGAACCCGGTTTAATTGTTTAATGGCATTTGCCCTTCCCAGGTGAATGTCCACTCCGGAGTGTCCACCGCGGAGTCCTTTTATTGAGATTTGGAAACTGGTATGATTAATATTGGTGGTTTCACATATGGAGGCAAGTTGAGCGGTGGCGTTTATTCCTCCGGCACAACCGATACAGATTTCGTTATCATTTTCGCTGTCCAGATTTATTAACAGTTTTCCTTTGAGAAGATCGGGTGGGAGGTGGAAGGCACCTGTCATTCCGCTTTCTTCGTCTACCGTGAAAAGTGCTTCTATGGGACCATGAGCAATATCGGTGGATTCCAATACTGCAAGAGTGGCTGCGATGCCGATACCGTTGTCTGCTCCCAGAGTGGTATCTTTAGCTTTGACCCATTCACCATCAATAAAAGCTTGTATGGGGTCATGCTGGAAATCATGGTTAATGCCGCTGTTTTTTTGTTGTACCATATCCAGATGACTCTGCAGAATGACTGTGGGGCTGGAAATTTTATCTTTTGAAGCATCTTTTTTTACCAGCACATTACCGGCGGAATCAGTTTGAGTGGTGAGGTTCAGTTTAAGGGCGGTTTCCCGGATAAACCGGGCGACATATTGCTCGCCTTTAGAAGGGCGGGGGATTTTGCAGAGTTCGCTGAAATATTTCCAGAGTGCTGCAGGTTTGAGAGTCTCAAGCATAGTTATAGCTCCTGTATTTACCAAGTGTATTTAGATCAACTTTGAGACCAGAAAATCGGCTCAGTGGGTATCAGCCGGATTTTTTGTCCTAATGATGTTCAATGAAAAAATAGATGGTTAGCAGCTGTTAGTATTATAGAAATTTAATTTTGCCGTTAACCTTAATTATATTTAGCCCCTTATGATTTCAAAGCAGAACCCTTTGTGGATAGAGATATTAAAACTGGCCGTGCCATTGATTTTATCGATGATCGGGCTGGTTTTAATGCAGTTTGTGGATGCGCTTTTTTTGTCCTGGTATTCAACAGAGGCAATTGCCGCAGTTGTACCGGCGGGTATGGCTGCCACTTTGATTATTAGTCCGTTTCAGGGCACCGCCATGTTTACTTCCACGCTGGTGGCCCATTATGTGGGAGCCAAAAAGCCTGAGCGGGCATTTGGGGCTTGCTGGCAGGGCATATATTTCTCCTTAATTTGTGGTTTGATTGTTTTTGTTATTGGTTTTGCGGCAGAGCCACTTTTTAACTGGGCGGGGCATTCTGAGCAGATCAGTTCTTTGGAGAAACAATACTTTGCAATCCTGTGCTGGTTTTCGTTTACTACCATTTGCGGCAGTGCATTATCCGGATTTTTTTCCGGAAAAGGTCGTACCACTATATTGATGATAGTTCAGCTGGTGGGTTTGGGTGTAAACTCCATCCTGGATTACTTGCTAATATTTGGCCGTTGGGGATTTCCCGAATTGGGGGTAAGTGGGGCTGCGATAGCAACGGTGATAGCCCAGGGGTTGGTGGTGCTGATTCTGTTTGTATTGTTTCTTATTTCTGGAAGTGCACCGGGGAATCCCTGGAAGGATAGAGGATTTGATTTAAGGCTTTTTCAGCGGTTGTTGCATTTTGGAATTCCTAACGGTTTAAGATTTGCTTTTGAGATGCTGGCATGGACAATGTTTCTGTTTTTTGTAGGACGGATTGGTGATAATGAACTGGCTGCCACAAATATAGTGTTTAGAATAAATGGATTTACTTTTTTTCCTATCATTGGATTAGGACAGGCGGTTGGTGTATTGGTTGGTCAGGCGCAGGGAGCTGGTGATAGCAGAAAAACGGTAAGGTTGACCTATGCGGGATTTTATATAGCAGAAATTTGGATGGTTACTATTGCAGTTATACTGGTGCTTTTTCCTTCTGAAATCTTGAAATTGTTTGAAGGAAGAGGAATTTCTGATAATTATCTGTCGATAACCGCGTTAGGAGCTATCCTTCTTAGGTTTGTAGCTGTTTATTCGTTACTGGATGCCTGCAATATCATTTTTGTCAGTTCTTTGCAATCTGCTGGTGATACCCGCTGGACCATGTATTTTTCCATTATAGTTCATTGCTGTTTTCTGGGAATACTCATGATAGAGGATTATTTAAAGGTGAGTATCTGGTTCCAATGGACAACGGCTACTATATTTGTTATGGTTGCGGCATTAGCCTGGCTGATGCGATTCTATTCGGGCAGATGGAAAGATATCAGGGTAATAGAAGCCCAAGTCAAGGATGCTTATGATTGACCAGATAAGAAATGATCTGCAGGCTGCGGTTGATGCATCTGTTTTTCCCGGATGTGTGGCTGGTGTTTACTACAGGAATTGCATGCAGGTTATAGCGGTGGGCCGTCTTAGCTATGACAGTAATTCGGCTGAGGTGACCGAAGAAACCATTTATGATGTGGCATCCATAACTAAGGCGATCCCGGTATCTTCACTGGTGCTTAAACTTATAAATGATGGACAGATAAGTGCCAGTGATCAGCTTATCAGGTATGTTCCGCAGTTTCGTGGTGCTAACAGGGAAGAGATTTTGATTCAGCATCTTCTGACTCAGACTCTGTCGTTTAACTTCAGGCTCTCCGACTATAAAGAAATGAATAGTGCTGAGATAATGGATAGGATTTTAACGGCTGATTTTAATTTTCCTCCGGGATATCGGTTTTATTATACAAATGCCACAAGCATTCTTCTGGGAATGGTGGTGGAACATTGCGCAGGTAAAACGCTGGACAAGGTGGCAGCAGAATATTTTTTTGAGCCCCTTGATATGAAAAGGACATCATTTGACGTATCTATGTTTGACAGCTGCAGTATTGCTCCTACCGAAGTGGATCCCTGGCGGGGAAGGCTGATCAGGGGGGGGGTTCATGATGAGAGTGCCTGGGCTCTCAGACCCAGAGTAGTCGGTTCTGCAGGGCTGTTTTCCACTGTACCCGATATATTGATATTTGCAAGAATGCTGCTTGAAGATGGCAGCTATAAAGGACGGTGTTTTTTCAATCCTGAAGTTTTATCTTTGATGCATACCAATCAGCTTTCCGGGCTTAACGGGTGGACTGGGTTAGGATGGGAGCTTAACCAGAAGAGTTTTATGGGCAGGCTGTGCAGTGAATCTGCGTTTGGCAAGACCGGGTTTACCGGCTGTTCCGTAGTGATTGACCCCTGTAAAAAAGCTGCAGTTGTGCTTCTTTCAAATCACATACACCCTCAGCGGCGCAGTAGCAGGGATACTATAAATAAGGTCAGATGCAATTTGGCTGATTATGTATGGAAAAAATTATGATTGTTCAACTTCTTTATCATAAACAGGTTTATTTTAGATTGTTGATTCTTAAAAGTGCCTTTAGCCGAAGAAGGAGATGATTGATGAGTCCGGACTTAAGATTTGAAAAGAATATTATATGTATCGGTGCAGGGTATGTTGGTGGACCGACTATGGCGATGATTGCTATGAAGTGTCCCCATTACAAAATCACTGTTGTGGATATCAGTGCACCGCGTATCGATGCCTGGAACTCTGAAAACCTCCCCATTTATGAGCCCGGGCTTTACGAGGTGGTGAAGGAAGCCAGAGGACGTAATCTGTTTTTTTCCACCGATGTTTCCGGGGCAATCAGAGATGCGGATATAATTTTTGTTTCTGTAAACACTCCCACAAAAACATTCGGTGAAGGTGCGGGAAAGGCAGCTGATCTGCAATATTGGGAAAAAACTGCCCGGGAAATCATTCGATCATCCGAATCCGATAAAATTATCGTGGAAAAAAGCACTCTTCCGGTGCGTACCGCCAGAGCGATGGAGCGGATTCTCAACGCCAATGATAAAGGAATTCACTTTGAGGTCGTCTCCAACCCGGAATTTCTGGCTGAAGGTACCGCCATAGCAGATTTGCAGAGTCCTGACCGGGTTCTTATTGGTTCGCAAATGACTGAAGCCGGGTTGAGGGCTTGCGAAGAGATTGTTTCTATTTATGCCAACTGGGTTCCCCGTGAGCGGATTCTTACTACCAATGTGTGGAGTGCAGAGCTTTCCAAATTGGTTGCCAATGCGTTTCTGGCTCAGAGAATATCTTCCATCAACAGCATCTCTGCGTTATGTGAACGTACCGAGGCAAATGTGTCTGAAGTAGCTCGTGCTATCGGTAAAGACAGCAGGATCGGGCCTAAGTTTCTCAACGCCAGTGTGGGCTTCGGTGGTTCCTGTTTTAAAAAGGATATTCTCAATCTGGTTTATATCTCAGAAAGTTACGGGTTGAACGAGGTAGCAAGGTATTGGGAAAGCGTAGTTTTGATGAATGAATACCAGAAAAAACGTTTCGGTCAAACCATGCTCCGGGTGATGTTTAACACTATTGCCGGAAAACGGATCGCTCTTTATGGCTTTGCATTCAAGAAAGACACCGGAGACACACGTGAGTCACCTGCAATCGATATTGCTTTGCAATTAATAGAGGAGAGAGCAAACGTGGTGATCACAGATCCCAAAGCCCTGGACAATGCCAGACGGGATCTGCATCAATATGCTTCTAAAATTGAATTCACCGAAGATCCATATGTAGCGGCAAAAGGAGCACACGCACTTGCGGTGCTGACGGAATGGGATTTGTACCGATCGCTGGATTATCATCGGATTTTTGATGAAATGGAGAAACCGGCTTTTATTTTTGATGGTAGAAATATTCTCAATCATCAGGCTCTTTACGAGATCGGCTTTAATGTTTTTCCTTTAGGCACAACCTCTTATAAGCATTTTTAACTGGAAATAGAAAGAGTACTGTCTCAGGCAGGTGCGACTCTGCACCCACCTGAGAGTTATTTCTGTTTAATTCAACTCAGCAATTGCTGCTTTAATTCTTTTGACTACTTCATTCATCTCTGCTTCATTTTTGTAGCTTTTTCGTGGCCAGAAAAAACCTCTTAACCCATCACCTCTGTTGCGTGGAACAATATGCACGTGCAGGTGGGGAACACTTTGACTCACACGGTTATTGAGGGCGATAAAGGAGCCTTGTGCATTCATTGCTTTTTCTACGGCAGTGCTCAGGTTGCGGACAGTTACGAAGAAGGGGCCAATCTGCTGATCAGGCAACTCTGATAGTATACTGGTATGATCTTTGGGTATGAGTAGAACATGACCGGGAAACAGTGGTTTACTATCCAGAAAAGCGATTGAGTTTTGGTTTTCAAACACTATATAAGCAGAACTCTGACCGGTTATTATTCGACAGAAAGCGCAATTCTCCATTGTTCGGTCCATTATGCAAAGTGTTTTTATGATCACCGGGTTAATTGGTTCGGCTATGAAATAAAATAGTCAAAAGTTGTAACGCTTCGGGAATAAATCAATAAAACATCTCCTTTGGTAACTACTCAGGTATCTATTTCTGATTTAAAATTTATTTCCTGTTAGATATTTTCCCATCATCTACTAATTCAGAGCTGTGTAGTTTCTGGAATATTGGTTTATTTGTATCTTCAGAATTTTAAGTAAAAGCTGATTTTTTCTATTCATTGGAAGTATATTTTGAGTTTCTTTTATATGGAAATTGTGTAACTTTACTTTTTTGGAGAATAGTATCGATGGACAAATCAATTTTGAAGTATTCTGCAATCCTGCTGATAATGATTGGAGGATTTGGAGCTGATTATCACTCAAAGAAATGGGCTGAAGATAATCTGAGGAATAAACCTGCAGCTGTGTTGTCGACTCATTTTCTGGATCTGGGGTATGCTGAAAACAGAGGTATGGTATTTGGGGTATTAAATGGGAGAATGTCTGAGTTCTCATCGGGAATTATGACTTTTATCAGGGCCTCGATTTTTCTGGGGCTTTCTGTGTTTATCTGGATCAAACGTAAACAACCTTATTGGTTTTTGCTACCGTTTCTTCTTTTCTGGGCTGGGGCGGCTGGTAATCTTATTGATAGCATAGCCAGGGGCTATGTAGTGGATTTTATTCACATTCATGCCGGTAGTTTTCTGAACTGGCCTTTTTATTTCAATCTGGCAGATGCTTATATAACTCTGGGAATGGTGCTGGTGGCAGTTTATGAATTAATCCGGATGTTTCATAGAAAGCCATCATTTCTTACATGAGCTGAGTATTAAAAAGAAAGACTGGGTTGAGAACTGACTTTGACAACAGTAAATAATTAAACCCTGCTTTTAATAGTTTGTTGGTGTGTACTTCTGATGTAATCTGGAGACAACCGGCTGCCGGTATTCTTTTTGGATGGATTTGCATGGGCATGTGTCCATTTATATATTAATTAGATTGGCTGTTGTTAAAGCCTAAACTGCAAAAACACAATTCCCCGAAAGAACTTACGAGGAAATATCCCCTTACGGAGGTTACATGAAGAAATACCAGGCTGGATCGATTCGCAATGTCTGTCTGCTATCTCATGGTGGAGTAGGTAAAACATCACTTTTAGAGGCATCCTGTTTTACTGCAAAAGCTACCTCTAAGCTGGGCAGGGTTGATAATGGCAGCAGTATTTTTGACAGTCGTCCCGACGAGAAGGAACGGAAAATGACTATTTCCACTCATCTGGGGTATTGTGAGTGGAAGGATACCAAAATAAATTTTCTGGACACTCCCGGATTTCTGGACTTGCTGGGAGAAGCAAAAGCAGCTCTGAGAGTGGTAGAGACTGCAGTGATACTGGTTGATGGGGTTCATGGAGCACAGGTTGGCACAGAGCTGGTTTCTTCCTACCTGGAAGGTACAAAGACATCCCGAATGGTATTTGTAAATGGGATGGACAAAGAAAATGCCGATTTCCAAAAAGTTATAGAGCAGTTGAAACAGGAGTTCGGTTCCGGAGTAGCACCTTTGGTGATTCCGGTTTCTGATGGTCCTGCTTTTAATGGTGTTATAGATCTGGTGACCAAAGAAGCATATTCATACACTCCTGGTGGAAATGGTATCGGGGAAAAAGCAGAGATTCCAGCTGGGATGATAGATCAGGTGAATTCATTAAGGCAGGCTTTGATGGAAGCGGTTGCAGAGACAGACGAAGCTCTGATGAATTCTTATTTTGAAAAAGGGGAATTGTCAGATCAGGAGATAAGGGATGGTTTGTCAAAGGGAATCGGGGATGGAATTATTTATCCGGTTTTATCCGGCAGTGCAACTTTGAATGTGGGAGTAGACCAGCTGCTTACAAAAATCGTAAATTTATGCCCTCCGGCCAGTTCTCGTACCAGCGTTACAGTAATCGAAAACGATGAGCAAAAAGAGATATCCTGTGATGAAAAGAGCCCTGCAGCTGCGTTTGTTTTTAAATCCCTTTCTGAGGAGCATTTGGGTGAAATAAATTTAATCCGTGTATTTTCAGGGAACATTCAATCCGGTATGGAATTAGTTAATGTGGAAAAGGGAAGCAGTGAGAAGCTGGGAAGTATGTTCTTTATGCGGGGGAAAGAGAGAACAGATGCTTCAGAGATTGGTTTTGGTGATATTGGTGGAGTGTTGAAATTAAAAGACACTCACACTAATAATTCTCTGGTGGACAAAAGTGTTCATTTCAGGTTTCCAGCTACAGAGCTACCAGAGCCTTTGGTTAGTGTTGCAATCGATGCCAGTAAGAAGGGCGATGAGGAGAAGGTGGCGGTGGGATTAGCCAAGCTTCATGAGGAGGATGTTAGTTTTACTTATAAGTATCATTCGGATATTCATCAGTCGATTCTTTCCGCGATGGGAGATATACAGCTGGATATAATACTTGACAATCTTAGGAATCGTTTTAAAGTTGAGGTGGTGCGTAAGGCTCCTAAGATTTCTTATCGGGAAACGATTACCAAAGCGGTTAAATACGTAGAGTATACTCATAAGAAGCAGTCTGGTGGTGCCGGGCAGTACGCCAGAGTGTTTATAGATCTTGAACCGCTTCCAAGAGGAGCGGGGTATGAGTTTGTGGACAAAATCGTAGGTGGTGTTATTGATCAGTCTTTTCGCCCCAGTGTCGATAAAGGTGTGCGCAGTAAGATGGATGAGGGAATCCTGGCTGGGTATCCTATTGTTGATGTTCGTGTTTCACTTGTGGATGGAAAGACTCACCCGGTCGATTCAAAAGATATAGCTTTTCAGATTGCTGGCAGAGAGGTATTTAAGAAGGCTTTTGAAAGTGCGGCGCCGATTCTTCTGGAGCCCGTGGTGAATCTCAGTGTTACTGTTCCGGAGGAGGCTACCGGTGATATAATGGGAGATCTTTCTTCAAGGCGCGGTAAAATCGGTGGAATGAATCCAATCGGTAAAAAGCAGACGATTACCGCTAAGGTGCCGGAGGCTGAGGTGCAGAACTATTCCACCACGTTGCGTTCTTTGACCCAGGGACGTGGTTTTTATACCAAAACATTTTCTCATTATGAACCGGTTCCTTCTGAATTGGCAAAGAAGATAATTGAGAGTGCGAAGAAAGAAGAGGTTGTGGAAGCCTGAGAACATATTGAAAGATTAAACCCATTGTGGTCAAATGCCACAATGGGGATTATTTTCAGCTTGGAATTCAGCAGTTGTTTTTGATAATCCTCAATGGGCTTTCTTACTGCATTTAACCTTACCCGTAACGAATGATGCCCCGGTAATGGGGGGCGAACCGGCTAGCCTGAAGGCTGCTATGCGATTAGCTACCAAGGATTGTCCCGATTATAGTCTTAACAGGTTTTCAGTTGCTCATTAATTATCCTGATAGTAATTTGGTTCAGGTATTTTTTAGTTTTTAAAAAAAGGAGATACATGTCACGGCTCAAGACTATCGAATGGACTGACAACTCGGTCAGGTTAATCGATCAGACAAAATTACCGACTGAACTTATTTACGAAAAGATTGAAACTGTCGAGCAGATGTATCATGCTATCAGGATATTAAAAGTCAGGGGTGCCCCTGCTATTGGAATCGCAGCTGCATTTGGAGTATATCTGTCGATCAGAAATTTTCCAGAAAGTGGGACTGCGACTGATTTTTTGACTATCCTTGAAAAGAATGCGGATTATCTTTCGGAATCAAGGCCTACAGCAGTGAATCTTTTCTGGGCTATAAGGCGGATGAAGGATGCTGCAGGGAGGCTGGTTCAAGCGGGGAAATCAATAACTGAGGTTAAGCAGGGGCTTTTAGCAGAGGCCATGATGATTCTTGAGGAGGATCGCCAGACAGGAAGGTTAATCGGCGAGGCGGGACTTGAGCTTTTAGGTAACAAAAAAACGATTTTGACTCATTGCAATGCCGGTGGGCTTGCTACTGCAGAGTATGGGACGGCTTTGGCACCAATTTATGTGGGGGCAGAGAAGGGGATGCGTTTTCATGTCTATGCAGATGAGACCCGACCTCTTCTGCAGGGTGCCAGGATTACTGCTTTTGAGCTTAAGCAGGCCGGTATTCCGGTGACCTTGATTTGTGATAATATGGCTGCTACAGTTATGGCCAGGGGATTAGTGGAAGCAGTGATTGTGGGGGCAGATCGAATCACAGCCAACGGGGACACTGCCAATAAGATCGGTACATACGGAGTGGCGCTTTTAGCTAAGGCCCACAATATTCCTTTCTATGTCGCTGCGCCATTCTCCACCTTCGATATGTCAATGAAAACCGGCTCGCAGATTCCAATCGAAGAGCGTGATGTTACTGAGGTCAGCTGTGGATTCGGGAGGCAAACTGCTCCATCGGGAATTAACATTTTCAACCCGGCGTTTGATGTAACCCCAGCTCATCTGATTACAGCTTTTATTACAGATAAAGGCGTGATAAACCCACCATTTGAATTGAATCTGAGATGTATGGAATAAGGGATCAATATGTCATATGGGTTTGTCAGCTCATTTAACGAAATCAATGGAACCGGTTTTATAGTAAATGGTGAAGTTCCCGGAGTGATAAAGTTTACCTATAAAGATATCAACAGGCAGGGATATCGAATGGTACATGAGGGTCAGCAGGTTATCTTTGACCTTCATTTCAGTCCCCGTGGTCCTATAGCACGCAATATCATTCCAGTTGAAACAGAATATAGCCGCTGATGCTTATGAGGATAAGACCTTTTTCATATAGCGGATTTTTTTCCTATTTGTGAGCGTTATTTTTCTGTTGAGTTAAACTTAACATATTTGGATACCTACTATATATTAGTTCATCTCTATTTTTCTATTCCATAGCAGGAGATGTAAAATGGGAAAAAAGATTAATAAAGCTTCATCGTGGGTTTTCACACCTCTTCTGTTTTTTTGCAACAGGGCAGTAACCCTTTTTTTTGCAGTATTCTGCATAATATCCGGTTTGTCAGCCAGAACAGCCCTATCAGATCAGGAAGTGGACAGGGCGACAATTAAAGGAAAAGTTTTGAACAGTATCGATTCGACTGCTTTAGGAAACCTTAAGATTTATCTGGGAGGGTTCTGGTTGTGTCCGGAGTATGGGATTGGGCTTCCCTGTAATTTCGTAGCATTTGACTCTGTTGAAACCGATGCGGATGGGAACTTTGAAACCGGTTATTCTGAGAAAGTTTTTAATAAGAGAACATCTGATGTCATCTTTGCAAAAAAAGATTCTGCAACCAGCACTGATTTCAGACATATTTCTATATCAGACCCATATAAATTGAACCCGGATGCAGATACTTCAATAACTATATACATGCGGCCATATGGGAAAACCGGTATTAAGGAAAACGTTTCTGTGCCCAGATCATTCCTGACGACAAAAAGAGGGAACACTGTGTCAATCCGGTTAGGCGACTGGTCTTACGGAAGACAACACCTTGTCAGAATCACAGATGCTACAGGAAAGTTTATTGCAGCGCCGGAAATAACTGGCACTGGAGTAATAAACTGGGATACAAAGGAAGCTTCCCCTGGGGTATATTTTCTTAAAGTGTTTTCCAAATCAACCAGCTTTAGCGCAAAAATTTTGCTAAATAGTTTCTGTTCAAAATAAAAAAAAGGTATGATTTAACTTGACAAAAGGGGTGCCACAAACTAGGTTTTATTATTATCGCAAAATAAAAAAGACTTAGAAAGGACACCCCTAAAATGAGATCGCAGTTTTCAACCAGGCCGCAGTTTTTATTTAATGATACTTATGATCATCCTGTAGCTCGCAAGTTCTATGAGAAATATAATCAAATTGACTCGATACTGGAAAATAATAATGAAA
>JAEZKP010000043.1 GCA_023436145.1 Fibrobacterota bacterium
TTCTGACATTACCAATCAGATAAGAATAACCGGCACTTATCTTAACATTACCAGCTTGAACCTCCAGTACCTCCTGAGGACTGGCAGTTCCAATTCCTACCTTTCCGTTGACTCCATCCTTTAAATACCCTTCCGTACCTAAATGCAAAGTAGACATGTGAAACCCTTTCCTGTTGAGTTTAAGGTTCTTTAACATTGATTCTATGATAGCTTCATTTTTTTGTCAATATACCAGGTGTAATTTATTTGTAGAAATAGCTGAGACCGGATGTGAGGTGCATACAAAACAAAGGTGATTCTCAAAAGCAAGAGATTAGAAAACAACTGCTGCGGGTTTCAACAGAACTACCAATTGACCGAACCAATCACAGACCCTTCTTCTTCAGCTCTGTCCAGTTCATAGAACACTGCAGCCAGATCTTTTCTGCCCAGTCTAGTCCACAAAGATTCCAGCAACACTCTATCTGGAGCACCCCTGGAAACGATAGTCGCAGTACTGTCAATACAAATAACCTCTGTGGAAAGATGATTATGGAACTGCCTTACCAAACTGCCTTTCCAACCCATATTTTCTTCTATTACCGGAAAAGCAGTGTAATAAGGTCCGAATGTCTTTCGGTTAATACCGATTATGCGTATGCTACTTATTCTTTCTTTGAGAATTCTTATAAAAGTTCCCAGTTCAGATGTTTCCATGCATTGCTGCGAGTTACCCTCAAAGAAACAGAGTACAACCAGTGAATGGCCGGAAATCTCGTTATACAGAGACAATGGCTGGGCATATATACCTTTAAAATCATTTGCCCAGTCTCCTATTGACGCACCATACTTTACAATGGAATCCATGGTAGTTTTCGAGTAAAAAAGAACTGAACCATCCGGGGCAATGCTGTCGATCTGATAATGGATACTGCCAAAACCGATACCAGAAGCAGCTGTTTCCACAATCTCTTTATCCCCTGCTTTGCTTGAGAAGCGGTTGTCAGAATTTCTGTCAATACCAAACTGTACATTTTGCAGATCACTATACCTTGATAGAAGCCGGTCCCATAACACCAACCTAAGCCTCTGCCCCTGGATCTCAACCATCGTTTTCAATGCATCCCCGCGCCGATAATGCAGAAGTGTGTTTTTATGATGAAACCCTTCCAGTTGAAGATCAATAACCATTTTCTCTTTACACACAATCAAAGTATCTTTCATGAAACATTGCCGGATATCACATTCTGCATCCTCTTCTTTATTACTGCTATAAAGAAGATCCCAGGGTTTGTACAGATCGTCCTCAAGATTATTATTTTGGTTCCGGTCAATAACCAGCCACACTTTCCCTTTTTGGTAAGCTGTATCTGCTTTTTGCACAGGTATTCTATCTGTCACTGCAAAAAGAACCCTCTGCTTACCAATATCCAATGAACCATATTTCACAGTTTTCCATTGCTGCAGTGATTTTTGCAGCCCTGCCGGCACTGATGCATAAAGTGCTATCTTCTGGAAAGGCGCATACTCAAACGCCTCTTCAACTGCTATCTTTTTTCTGTATTCTGTAATTATTTGTTTCTGATTATCATTTGAAGGATCAAGTACTATCGTGTCCGGTCCATCAGTTTTACGAAAATGGCAAAACCTGTAACGCTGGAATTTATATAAAACTGTATCTGTATACCCATTATAGAAAACCTGGAGCTCATAGGAGAAAGGCATATTGTACAGTGCAAAAGAACCAAAATCATTGAACAGAATAAATTTACCTGTACTATCAGTAAACGTTCTGTAAATCAGGTTATAATTAGCATTGTCTTTAAGAGTAACCGATACAGAATCAATTCCGTTGCCAGATTTATCTACTATCCAGGCATACAGTTCTGAGTGGTAATCTGGACAAATATCGTTTAATCTGGTACGATTCCAGGTTTTTGAAAATACTGCCAGACTTATAATCAGCACCGGTATTAAAAAAACAGATACTGCACCAATCATAATAACCAGCTTAATCCTGGGAAGATCTGGCCTGTTTATCTGAAACATTCAACATTCCTTTTTCTGGATGAAGTTTACCTGTCATTTAAACGCCTCAAAGAAAAAAATAGTTACATATACCGGCTTAGTATTTGAGTAACACATTGAAATTTTAGTATATTTTTATTTATCATCCAAATCAGTACTATTTGAAATAAAGAGGAATATATGTCAGATTCTTTTGCAAAATCGATTTTTCCAAAACAATATGCCAAAATTGAAAAAGCCAGACAATCGGTTATGAACCGCCCCTTGCGCATGAAAGAGATCAACACATTAATGGCTATCAGGTTTAATGGTTGCCCAGCCTTTGAATCAGTCGAACAGTTTTTCTCAGATGAGTATAAGAAAGCCCTCGAGCAGAACTTAAGTACTACTGAGCTGGAAAAACTGGAGAAATTCCGCCCTGCAACAGCAAGTGAAGCAAATATCCTCTTTAATGATCTACACATGCGTGAAGAGAAGGAAGAGTATACAGGCGCTGGTGCTCAATCTGATTGATGATCACAAGCTGCAATTTTCTTTGTTACATTCTGATACACTTCCAGGGCTCTGCCACATATTTTTTCCGGGTTGAAATTGTCTGAAATATGCTGGTGAGCTTTTCTGGCCAGATTCACTGTCGCATTGGCATTCTCCAGTAACCATCTCATCTTATCTGCAAGCGAAACCGGGTCATTGCACCTGAAGAGAATACCATTACTGCCATCCTGAATTATCTCCGGGAACCCTCCACAGTCTGAAGCACACACAACAGTCGATGCAGCCATCGCCTCAAGGCAGCTGTAAGGATGGTTCTCCCAAAGAGAGGGAAAAAAAGCAACAGAGCTGCTTTTCAGAAATTGATGAATTCCGGATTGATCAACGCCACCGATAACATGGATTTTATCATTGAGATTGAATTCAGAGATCAAATCACTAATATGGTTTTCATAGGACTTTCCATCAGGCATAGTACCAAATGCCCGTCCGATCAGGTATAAATGGGGTGGACTATGAGTTTTACAAATCATATGATAGGATTTTATTAACACATGAACCCCTTTTCTATACTCCAGCCTTCCGGTATAAATCCAATGCGAACCGTTTTTATTTGATGTAAATCGATTTGCAGGTAAGGGATTGGGATAAACAACTGATGCTCCGATCTGCCACTGTTTGCAAAGCATTTCAGCCATTGCACTACTGGGGGATGTAATCGCGGTTGCATGTTTGATGGCCCGCAGTTCCATAAATTTTTGTAACCAGCAATCAAGCGGATGCTCTTTTAACCGGTTTAACCGACACACAACTGTCCAGGGCGTGTGAAGCCTGACCACCAGAGGAAGTTTTTTAAAACTTAAATAATATCCTTCAGCACCACAATCCGGATACTCAATTACATCTATTTTAGTGTTCATACTTAACCTGAGATATTCATCATTAACTGTGGCTGCCCAGGAAAGCCGGTTAAGTGATTGCGATATTGTCTTATATGCCAATTGTCTCCATAGAAACCAGATACGACCGGCTGGCAATGGATAAGGTTTGCAATATACCCGGTGAACATTAACTCCATTCTCAACCGCATGAATTTCTTTGTGAAGTGCCCGGCAAATTACATGCACCTGATGCCCCATGGAAGCCATTGACTCAGCCATGTACCTGGTATAGGTGGCAATCCCTCCAAAACCGGTTTCTTCAGGATACTCACTGGAAATATATAGTACTTTCATCCTGTAATCTCTTTGTTTTTGCAAAGCTCAGCAAAAGAAACATCACTGAGAGAATCAAAAACATAATGGGCATTACTGAGATCCAGATCTCTTGTAAGACTGCATCCAACTGCAATGCAATTTAATCCTGCAGATTTTGCAGAGATAATACCCAGTGGTGAATCTTCAACTGCAAACGAATACTGCGGCACGCAATTAAGCATTATTAAAGCAGTTCTGTACGGTTCCGGATCAGGTTTGTGTCTGACTGTATCATCTCTGCAAACGGTAACAGAAAAATATTTCATTAAACCCCTCTTCCTTAGATGCCCTTCTACCCATGCTCTGGATGAACTGGATGCCACCGCTAATTGACCTCCACTATTGCAAACCTCCTCCAGCCTCTCGATTACTCCAGGTAGAATCGGAAGAGCATCAGCCATTTCCATCTCCAGTTTTTTATGTCCGGATTTTAATCTATCATGATCCAGTTTTTCACCTGTGAGTTTTTCCAGATAGTCGAAAGGATCTATCGCATAAGCAGCACGACCAACACTCTCCATCCAAACCTGTAGAGGAAGAATCTGGCCATGTAGAGCGAAAATCTCCTGCATGGCTTCATATCGTGCCTTTTCAGTATCGATTATTACCCCGTCAAAATCAAACACCACTGCCTGAAGTCTCATATTTCTCAATTATTTCCGTTTGAAAATCAGTTTTACATCATCAGACTTTGCAACCTGCATCAGAGCATTCTGCTCCGGGGCAAATTCATCCTTATCAAATATTCGATTGTAGTTACATATAAGGTTTCTATTTATGCGAATTCTACCCTTTTCGATGGTGAACTTAAGCCAATATTCCATATTTCCGGTTTTTATAGTAACATCCTGAGGCTTGTCCATCAGACTCCAGTTATGGGGAATAATGAGTTCCATTTCGGTTTCCAGCTTTACTATCCCTGCAAAGGATAAGGATAAATCCACCGGATTTTTCCGGTTCTGCTCCACCGGATAATATTCTGAACCCAGAACATCAGGCAACTTTAAACTATAAATAATAGTGGAACCATTGACATTAGCTGCATTCCTGGCGGTCATGGAATAACCGAATCCGATAGAATCAACAACACTGTCCAGGTTATCAAACCACAGAGAATCTATAGAGACATCCGGATATTCAGTACTGATTGCCCTATGCAGATCTGTTTTCCTTTGATTATCATTCTGAAAACGATATATGGTTCTTATCTGTGAGGCAAACGTGCCCCGACGGGTCGTTTTCATAGTCTGTTTCAGTGTTCCATTGCTGTCAAGCTCCATAGCCACAGAGCGGCGAATCATCCGGTTTTGTGGTGTATCTAACGGAAGAGTTGTAATTTCCCCGTTTCCTGGTTTTACCACCAGTGCCATTGCTCCCTGATCAGCTGAAGGAAGCCAGCCAAGAGACGTATTTCTATCGGTAAAATCAACATAAGTAGTTTTACCTGCGGTTTCAAACTGAAGAATGCAGTGATCAAAATTGGGACCTATAAAAGCATGTTCAGTAAAATGATGTATACCGGTATTTACCAGAACCAGCCAGGATTTTATTCCTGCAATATCCAAAAGACACTTACCCAGAGATGCCATGTCTTTACAATCTCCAATACGGGTTGCCAGTACGTCTTTTGCTGCCTGAGGAACCCATCCTGATTGCCTGAATGAAACAAAACTGTAATTAATGTTTCTGGTTATAAACTCATGTACTTTTGCAACCTTCTCGTATTCCCCTGTGATATTTTTAAAAAGCGAATCAGCAAGCGTTTTCAATTCAATAGTCTGATTCTGCTTATGACGGCTTAATTCATAATACCAATCACTTATCTGCCCCCAATCATTGAAGTTGGAATAAATTACTTTCGGATAGGAAGGGTAATCTGTAGGACAGAATGGCTCAGGATTTTCGGATGCGAATGGTTTTGTACTAAAAGCGGTAATCCTGTAATCCTGATCTTCACTGATCTCGACATTGATGGAATCCCCAGCAACTTTATAAGGAATAGTGTCCTTTAATGGTGCAATAAGTCTTAATTGCGTGTTAAAAGATGGGATCCCCTGGAAAAACTCCTGCTTCCCATATACTTTTCCTGCCATAATCCCCTCATAATAATCCTTCAAACTATATTCCAAAACTATATAGTCTCCAGGCTCCAGGGACTTAAATACCACATAATTATTTTGAATATCCGCAGTGACTTCAGACCCATCAGATTTACGACTAATAGCCCGTTCAATACTTATTTGCTGATAAGTGGGATTGAAGGGAATCTGATACTCTTTCCATAAGTCAATTTGAACCTGATTAGGAAGGTGCATCACAAAAAACACCCTGCTCGCAGAGCATCGACTAGGATAAAGATAAACATCTTCTATACATGAGATTAATGCTGCTTTCTCCGGTACAGTTTTGAGCCATGGAGCAGATGCGGTTATTATAGAGTCAACATCAGGAAGAGGAGTCAACTGCTCAAAACTTTTCTGATTTTTAAGACCACGGATACTCTCCCAGGCAGTAAAGTCATCCGAAGTGTACTTTACTGTTTTCATAAAAACCTGTATAGCATCATCTTTTCTGCCCAGCGATGCCAGTATATTACCTTTGAGATTTAGAGCAAGAGAACTGGCGGGCATTATTTTGAGACATTTATCGACCCATGAAAGCGCTTCAGAATAATTTTTCTGATTATAATAAAAATTACTCAACTGTAAATAAGCTGAGGGCTGGGATGGGTTATATCGGGTTGCGTCCAGAAATGTCTCTACACCTTTTTTAATATTCCCCTGTTTTATTTCCAGCTGTGCTATTTGAGTAAATATATCGCTGGCAAGCCGATGATCAGAAGAATAATCCATCAATAATCTGGAAGCCTTCTGTAAATTACCCTGAGAGGCATAGAAACTTATCAAAAGATTCATCACTTCAGGACTATCATTGTAATGCGCTTCAAGTTCTGCTATACGATTGAGAATCTCTGAACTGTTTTTCTGCTGAATAGCAGCAGTGAGATAGGCTATAACTGACTGTGCGGTTCTTTTAAACTCCTCTGGCGAACTGTTCAGAAAATCAGTTATGGACCGGGGGTTGCCCTTTGCCATATTCATTCTTAATTGTCTTTCCCAGGCAGTCCGGTTCAAATTACACAGATCAAAAGCTTTCTTCATTGCAATCTCATAGTCAGTATTTTTCTTGGCTCTGATCAGAGATTCTGCAAGCATAGAATAAAGTATTGAACTATTAGGATATTTTTTAAGATACTGTTGCATCAGCATCTGAGCTTCGTTGGTACGCTCATAGACATTAAAAAGGGTAACCAGAGAGAACAACGCATCAAAACCGGTACTGTCTTTATTTAGTGAACCACTAAGAACAGCACTGATAGAATCAAGCACTGGTGAAGGCGTCAGATTTTTGAACTCTGTTGAATCAACTTTGTAGGATGCTATTTTGGAATGATTCTGAACATTGGTCAGGGGGTTGAAGGATCTGTCAAGAAACCGCAGCATAAAATTGGAATAACCGGAAGGAGAGCTTCCAGGGTAAACCGTTTCATGGCCGATCTTAACCAGAAGATTGTTTTCACCCTTGTTCAGTTTTACTTTCTGCAGATATGAATCGATACCGGTATTTCTGAAAACGGAATCCAGAAGTACTGTGTTTCCATTAAGAAAAACTTCAAACGTCCCTGATGCTCCAAATGAGAGATACGCCTCCTGTGACAGCGGACTGGTAATTGTGCAGTTAAAGTAATAAACCGAATTCTCTTCTGTCCCGTAATTATTGACAAATATCCAGCCGTTGGGAGTGGAATTCTGCAGTGAATGCCATCTTACATAGTTGCCATTTTTGCCTTCATACTCCCTGCTATAATCTCTCTGAACCTCTGGTGGGTATGTTTTGGAAAAACCACAGTTGGATACATTTTCAAAAGGACCGATAACCTGCCAGTCAGTAATCACCCCCATTTTTCTACACATCTTTTGAGCTTTCTTCAGCTCCCCCTCATTGAGATATCTTTGTAAAAGTGCATCCTGATACCAGCCATTAAACAGCCCGCTGGAGTTGGCAAGTTTCAGAAGGATCTCATCGCGCTTCTTGCCATTTGAATTTTTCCGGCTGTTTTCTGAAAAGTAAAAGTCCGGTCTGGCTGAGAACATCAACAGATCCTTATCGCTGCTATATGCATCGATGAAACAGAGCGAAGAGACATTGCTGTTTCCCAGAAACGATTCTACTACACCTAGTCCACGGTAAGCCTGAGCAGCTATTGAGGAATTCTTATCACCTGTAGCCTGGCGAAAAATCATCCGTGCCTTCAGGGGCTGGTTATTCAGAAGTAACATCCAGGCGCTGTCAAGCAGTTGCTCTTGCGACCCACAAGCACCGGATATAAGCGTAAATGTTAATGTTAAAGTAAGAATCCATTTAAAAATCACAGTTCTCTCCTTTATTCTAATAACACTGAATCCTGAGTCAGTCTAAATGTATTGAAAAATAAGATGATCTTGTTATTGCACATTATTCTTCATCAGAAACTCCCTGATATGTTCCTTGGGGTCTCCTTTGGTTTTTTTAAGGGTCCTGATGTATTCCATCAGACTCTTCAGATCCCCAAGGTGCCTTTCGTAAACCTGTTCAAAAATACCTAGATCGAATGTGTAAGTCATCCAGACTGCAAGTGAAGCATTATTTATTTGCATCGATTCGATGTTGCGGTAATACGGGGTTTCAAATATGGTGTCATAATTGTTTTTTACAAAAGATCTGAAGGCATCTATAGTCTGCTGTTTTTTCTTTGATTTGACATCTGGTATTTCATCGCTTGTATATATGCAATCAAGGTCATTCACCAGTTTTTTCATAATGGAACGATACGCCTGACGATCCCTGACAGCAGATATGGCATTTCGGTATTGATCGGAGTCCTCACCGTATTTCATCTTCACAAACTTCAGCGCACCTTTGTTTCCGATAAAAGTAGCCAATTCCTCGTTAAATTGAGCCTGCCCCTTTAAATATATGGTAGCGTGTGTTTGTTCATGAATAATAAGTGATGCCAGAGAAAATACCTTGTAATCTGCCATATAACTGTAGAGAGGATCAGAAAAAAAACCCAGTGTACTGAAAGCTTCCACCTCACTTATATCTACATCGTAACCAGCAGTGGATAATTTCAATGCCTCCTGCCTGGCATCATCAATTTCGAAATATCCCTTATAAGGAATGCAACCGAGGATAGGAAAGCACCATTTGTATTGCTCAAAACTCAATTTCTGTGCGGCTGAAACAAAAACTGCAATATAATCTTTGTTAACTTCCACCATTCGTGTATAATTACGGTTTTTCTCCAGTCCGACAGAATCTACAGCAAAAGCACGGATCTCCTGAACCAGCATCAGAAAGGATCGGATTTTTTCTTCTGTATCAGGATCTTTCAAAATACGATCAACTGATCTGGCACTGGAATTATACCTGAAAAGATATATTCCCTGCTTTAAAAGATAGCAGCCAGTGAGAAATATCGGAATGGAAAAAATTAAAATTAAATTTAGCAGTCTTCTATATTGCAAAGTTCCTCTTGAGGTTTTTGAGTGTTCCTCTTATTCGACACAAATTATAAGGCAAGTATACTCAAAACAATTTGTCTTGTTGCCGAAAACCACACATTAATGCTATACACATCGAATCGCGGATTATAGGATGAAAAATACTACATACCAGAGAAAAGAGGTATTATTAGATTTAAGAAGTCAGATTTGAGATCTCAGATTTAAAGAACAGGATTTGAGATTTGCGATTTGAAGATTTGAGATTTCAGATTTGAAGATTTGAGATTTCAGATTTGAAGGATCAGGATTTGAGATTTGTGATTTGAAGATTTGAGATTTGAGATTTGAAGATTTGAGATTTGTGATTTGAAGATTTGAGGTCTCAGATTTGGAGGCAGGATTTGGGATATGAGAATGCAAGGTCTTGAAATCGTGAGTTCGAAAGTCATCAGCAACCTGGGAAAATGAAATTGAGCCGATGAGATAATCGCTTTTCTGCATTTTTCCCGAAAATAAGGCCAAATTGCTGTAATTTGGGCAACATAAATTCTTCTTTCCCCTGGTTTTTCTCTTTAAATTCAGCCAATAACATTCTTTTTCTGGTATATTGGCGCAGCTCTCCAAAGACATGGGCTTTAATTAAATAGATTATGGTTATTTCTGGGGCCAGACGGTGCCACTGATCTACAAACTCCAGAGTATCGTTATAACGTTTTTCCTTACACAAATGATAGCAGCGGATAATCATTTCCACAGTACTGAACTGGCTCTTAGAGCTCAGAAGACGTCTCCTGAGCAGTTCCACCTCTACTGCAGGATCTGACTGCTCATAATAGCAGATAAGCCGGTGCAAACCCTGGATATTTCCCGGATCACGCTCAAGGAGCCGTTTCAATGTATTTTCAACCATTTTTTCCATATGCTGATCGTGATATATATCAGAAAGAGTAAGATAAGAATAATAATTACCAGGAGAGACTGCTAATTCCTGCTCGAGACAACGGATTGCATCAGCATATCTTCCCAACTTCAGATTGGAAATAGCACAGCTGTGATAAGGCACAGAATATTGATCATCAACCACTATTGCCTTAGTGAACCAATTGATACTCTCCTCAAGATTGCCACAATATTGATAGATTTGGCCGATCAGCAGATAGATATCAGCCAGGTCCCGGGAAATCTCCTCGTTTTTAAATTTCAGTTTTTCGAAAAAACCGGTTATTTTTCTGAGTTCCTTTAATGCATGGTCCAGTTTTCCCTGCTCACATTCCTCATAGGCTCTGTCCTCAATCTGCTCTGCTATGTCCTCATAAGAGCAGGCATAGGATGTAACCAGTTTACAAAGCTCATTAAGAGGAAGTATTCTCTCCGGGAAAAACATTTTTTGAGAAACCGGTTCACTATGAGATACCCGACTATGCATCTGTGTATTTCCTTATTTTTTCTCAAGTTAACTGCTTTTGTTAATTTCATTAATGCATCTGTATTTGTCTGTATTGCTTAAAGCAGTTGTAGACTGCCAGGCAGTTATAAGGCTATTCTTAACAACAAATACAGAATTTATCTGAACAGATATATTTATGATAACCTGAGGTAAGCTGTGAAGTCAACAGAAGAATGCCCATCGGATAACCACCCTTGTATAGCAGAGAAGACAGGTATTCATTCCAGAGAATTTTTATGTACACTGGAAGCAGCCAGCTCATTAGAATAATCTCCTTGAGCTGTAGAAACAATGACCGGTTTTAAAACCGATTTGAACTCATTTTTAAAATTAGCGAAACTGCCAGACTGAAATAGTACCCAATTAGTGATTTCATAGTAACCTTTAGGAAGGTTATGGATATTTAATCTGAAACCACAGTCTGCAGAACCTGAACGTAATGATGGTTTTCTATAGAGAAAACAGCTGTTTTGAAGGTACTGTTGCACTATTTCTGCCTTTAAAACCCACCCATACCCCACAGAGTCATCACTTACTGCCATGAATTGATTGTTTGGTAAAAGATTAATCATAGTGTCCAGATTCTGATCACCACTGATGTTTCTGGAAAAAGATGCCTGTGGAATTCTGAAAGAGAAGCCCGGCACATTTTTGAGGACCGGCGTCATCTCAATATAGGCATCACGGAAAAACGATCCGAAACGAACAGGTGCGTGGACATAAACCGGTACTTTAATAATCCTGGGATAACAGATCTGATTGACAATAGCACGGCTGCCCTTAAGCCCCAATCCCAGATTAAGATGAAAATCGCCTCTGCGAATAAGCCGCAGTGGACCTGTTTTGAATCTCTTAACCAGACAAACCATATTATCCTCACTGTATCTAATAGGAATGAGTCCCCAGAGAGCTCTGAGCAGAATCTCAATCCGCAATTCGTCAGTAAGATCTATGTATTTATCGGTACCGGCAGTTTTAACCCCAGCCTTGACAAAATGAAAGCGATCCTCTGCAAACTGTGCATAATACCAGGGAGTTTTTAGCATTCTGTTTCTATGATCGTAATGCATGTAACATTCTGAAGAAAGTGGAATAGCACTGTCTTTACTTATATAAATTTCTCTTATCTCATCACCGCGGCTGACCCTGAGTCTTGTCATATTATCTGACAATTGCAGGCTTTCCTGCTCACTTACCGGTTGACAGTCCTCCCACAAAAACACCAGCTCATCCAAAGAATCCAATATCCCATTTCCTGAGTCGCTGTTTGGCTTCTCACCCTCAGAACAAACATACTCTCCATCATTGGTCACCTCATCTATCTGAAAAACCACTGCCTGAGAATCCCTGGTACAAAACCGGATCTTCTCTACAGGTGTTCCCAATAGATTTTTCAGCGCACTTCCCTTAATCACTATCGGTTCCGCGTAACCAGCAGGAAAGATGAAATGCGAAACAATAATAAAAAATAAGCAGAGATGATTTTTATTCAGATTAATCATATAATAAAAATATATCTGTAGTTCCAACTGATACCTAAACTTATGGGACAAAAGCAATCTGTATCTCTAAATGGTGAAAAATTGCTGACTCCCGAATTATATTCCTTAGTTACATATCAAATTTCTGGTATTTCTGAATTTTGCCTTAAATGGCATGTACTGCCGGAAAATCAGGAGATGACTATTTTCAAAAATGACTGATCGAGTGTTAGGTTACGTCGTAATTTCTGCCCTGTTTATCTTCCTAATTTTACCAGTTTCCTTTCTCATCTGGAAATCTGCATTACCGGTTCATTCCTATCTGGTAGAGTTTGCCCCTATTAATAGTATCAGTTTTCTTAATTTTCAGGACCCGGTTTATATAAAAGGTATCGAAGCAGGTCAGGTTCGCCAGGTGTTTAATAATGGTCAAAAAATATACGCTGTAATTGAGACCAGAAAAAATCTGCCGTTCTATAATGATTATACTATTTCAGTTATCCCTAAAGGGATAATGGGAGATCACTACCTGGAAATTAATCCTGGTAGTGCAGCTGCAGGTCCCCTGATTGACGATGATACCCTGAGCGCCACTTTTGTGATGGGGCCAGCTGAGGCAATAAGTTATGTCCACAAGCTATACTCCAAAATAGATCTTTTATCAAAACTCATGAGCGAATTAAAAAACGGAACTATTGAGAATAAATCTTTAATAACAGATTTCTGGGAAGCTCTGGAGACAATCGATTCTCTGAGCAGCTCGATTGCCTCAATAACCACAATCCTTCAAAAAGAGGCTGAACAGAAACTGGACTCGATTGTGGAAGTTCTTAAAACTTCCACCCAGGTCACTCTGAAGATTTCTGAAATCCTCCCTGCATTCTTAATGAAAGTGGAGAAGCTTATTACTCTTAGTAATCAACTTTTGAACCAGTTGAACTCGCTTTCAAAGCAATCGGTCATCTCAACTGAGAAGCTCAGAGAGCCCGATCTTTTAATCTGGAGCAATAAATTAAAAAATTTACAGCAGGAGTTAAACAATGCGATTGAAATTATCGAGAACCTGGAAATGGAAGGCCTGAAAGTCCCTATCCGGCTCTCCGGTCGCAGATCCAAAACTCCCATATATTATCGCCCCACCGACTCTGATCCCCAGCAGAACCTAAAAAGCGACTCCTCCCCTTAATCCTTTGGTTCTTCAGTACCGCTATTAAACCAGGAATCCAGCTTTTCCATAACAAGATCAAAAGTCTCCTTGGTTAAAGCGGTTATCTCTTCAGGGAGGTTCCCCAGAATCTTTTCTGCCTGTTTAAACCCATCTTCGATAGCAGCTTTGATCTTAGTCAGATACTGCTCCCTGGAGCCCTTAAAGGAAGAGAAAAAAGAGAGTGAAAAATCTACTATTCGCCTGGAGGTGTTCTCAGAATTCCAGTATTCAGGAATTTTTAAGTTGGTCTTCTGGTTTGAGGATTCTATGTCAGAAGTATTCTCATTTTGTTTATAAAATTGATTAACTAAAATCTCTCCCTTTTCAGTAATCCGGTCCTTTACATAGACCACCAAAGGACTAAATGATGTATTAACCTTTTTATCATATCTGATAAGACAATTACTGGATTTAGTAATATCGGAGTTTAACCCGAAATTATCACCGTCTCTGGAGGTAAACTCAAGGGAAAATGTATTTCTGCGATCCTGGATCAGGTTTACAGAGACAAAGGAACCCGGGATTATTTTCCCTGATCTGTTCTGCCTTGAGATTGACTTATATGCATTTGATTTTATTGGAGTTACACTACTTGCAACAGGAAAGGTCGATCTTTGAACAAACATTTTTACACTCCCTTTTAAAACCAGTAACAAGCCACTCATTATAATTTTCGGAATTCTTTGCTGAACCTTTAACAGAATTTAAAGAACAGTATGCAGAAAGGTACTATTTAATAAACAGCTTGACTTTTTAATCGGCAGACAATAGCTTCGGGTGAAGGGAATAAACATTATCACTTGTCATAGTTTTTTTAATAAATTCCTAATTTTTTCTTTGAGTTCTCGTATAGGAAAATTATATTGTTTTGCACGAGCAACGACATCGTTTCAGTATGTGGATAAGTTAGTGTTGATAAGTAGTGGAGAGCCTGTTAATAACATATGAACAATCTCCAGAACGATGCAGATAATAGGACTTGTCAAGTTGCATAAACACTTCATATTCAGCATCTTAAACGTTTTACCCCCCAAGTGGTCAAAACTGCTCAATAGTTGGTATTTATCCGGCGCACACAATCACCTGTCAGCTTAAGGAAATGTGGATAACATGTTGGCGAACAACTTATCTCATGATTTCTCAATCTCTTCTCCCTGGCAAACATGCCTGGGAAAAATTCTGGAAAAAATCGGACCCGCCAGTTTCGAAACCTGGTTCAAAACTACCGAGCTTCAAATCACAAATGATGGCACAGCCAACATACTGGTCCCTAATCAGTTTTTTGCAGATTTTATAGAAGAGCACTTCTCAGTTCTTATCGAAGAGACTCTCAAAGATGCAGAACTTAAATTCTGTGCTATACGTTTTAGGCCGGTGGAGAAAGACTGGAAGATTGTTCAACCACTTTCCCAGGAGATGGCTGAAGCACAAACCCGAAAAATTCCCCAGACAGCTCAGACTCCTGAACAGTTTCATCCCAACTATACTTTCAATAAATTTATTGTAGGTGATGGGAACCGGATGGCTCATGCAGCATCCCTGGCAGTGGCCGAAGCCCCCGGAAAAACATCATTCAATCCATTGATTATCTACGGGGGTACAGGTCTGGGTAAGACTCATCTGCTGCAGGCTATCGGACAGTTTGCCCAGAATGAAGGAACCGCTGACAAGGTTATTTATCTGACAAGTGAAGAATTCACCAATCAGTATATCAACTATGTGATAAATAAAAAGGATTCAACATCTTTTTATCGTAAATTCAATGATGTAGATTTACTCTTAATCGATGACATACAGTTTTTCAGCGGCAAACCTGGTACTCAGAAAGAATTTTTCAGAATTTTCAACAAACTCTTACTGGAAACCAAACAGATTGTCCTTTCCTCAGACCGCCAACCAGATAAAATACCGGATATGATGGAACACATAATCAACCGTTTCATGGGTGGCCTGATTACCGATATCCAACCACCAAATCTGGAAACCCGTATGGCAATACTACGGAAGAAAGCAGAGATTGATGGACTGAATCTGCCAGATGAAGTTGTTCAGTTTATTGCCGGGCATATCACCAGTAATGTGAGGGAATTGGAAGGTACGCTTATTAAACTAATAGCCTCTTCATCTTTTACTGGCCGGGATATCACTTTGGATGTAGCAAAAGAGCTTTGGGGAGATGCTGTTTCCAGAAAAGAGGAAAGAGTTTCAGTGGTTTTCATTCAGCAAAAAGTAGCGGAGTCTTTTGGTATCAGCCCTAACCAGCTCACTGCCCACACCAGAAAGCGGGATGTTGCCCTACCCCGCTCTGTAGCCATGTACTTGTGTAAGAAATGGACAAAGCAATCTCTACGTACAATCGGATTGGATTTTGGAGGACGGGATTACTCCACAGTCATACACAGTTTCAAAAAAATCGAATCGGAAATGGAGCATGATCAGGCACTTCGAATGAAAATCGATGCTATTGAAGAGCTTATTCGCCCTCTTACCTGAAAATCTTTTACACTAATTTAACCGATACTTAAGAAAAAGCGCTGTTTGCATCTTCCAGTGTTTTATACATCTCCACTTTTTTGTTAAGATTGGTAATCTCAAAAAGGTTGGAGATCAATCGGTTGGCCATTACGATTTTGATATCTCCGTTAAGTGTGGACAGGCGGTTTTTAACATTAACAATCACCGACAAACAGAGACTACTGACATAACTGGTAGCTCCAAAATTAAGTACTATCCTTATATTCCCGTTATCTATGAGGTCATGCAGCCGGTTTTTAAAAACATCTACATTTTCCTGCATGATATTACCGTCGATCACCAGCTCGACAAGGTTATCATACTCTCGCATACGAATTTTCATGATACCCTACTTCCTTTATTACAGCAACCTTCTTTGATCTCAGTACTTTCAGAAAAGCATCAACCACTTCAGGTGCAAATTGAGTGTTAGCTCCTCTTTTTAATTCGTCCAGAGCAGCTCTCCAGGTCATTTTTTTCTTATAACTGCGCCCGGATACCATTGCATCAAATGAATCAGCTACAGCAATAATCCGGGAACCAAGAGGTATTTCCCGGCCTTTAAGACCATGGGGATACCCTGCTCCGTCATACCTTTCATGGTGATGAAGAATAATGGGCAACTCTTTTTCCAGGAATTTAAGTTCGCGTAAAATATTGACTCCGATTTCCGGGTGTCTTTTAAGTGTCTGCAGCTCGACAAATGTCAACTTACCTTTTTTGGCAAGAATTTCATCCCTGATACTTATTTTTCCCACATCATGCAAGAGAGCTGCACTGGAGATGACTTCAACCTCGGATTCCTCCAGGTTGAGGGCTCTGGCAATGTGGGTGGCAAAAACAGAAACGTTATGCGAATGCTCCTTAGCCATGGGATCTTTGGCATCAATAGCCTTAATAAGTACATTAGTGGATTCGATGTAGGTATTTCGCATCTGTCTGGACATCTGTTCGAACTTCTGTTTCAGCTCTTCCACCCCACTTCTATCAAGCTCTTTATCCCACTGACATTCAAGTTCTTTCCAGACACGTATAAGATTGCGGCCATCTTTTTTTGCCTGGTATAAGGCATTATCAGCCCGCTCAATTAATTGCTGCTTGAATTTAATATCAGTTCTGTATTCCGCAATACCGATGCTTACAGTAACTTTTACGGCTCTATGGCCATTTTTAAAGGGATGCTCCTCTATTGCAGTATGCAGCTTGGTAGCATAACGTAGTGCATCGTCAGCCTTGAGATTGGTGATAATCATGAATTCTTCACCACCATATCTACCACAAATATCAATCTCACGTGATCTGGTTTTCATGATATTTGCTATTTGGCGTAAGACACTATCTCCGAACTGATGACCGCAGGTATCGTTTATCATTTTGAAATGATCGATGTCTATTAACAGACATGAAAGGTTTCCTCCATATCGATGAACCCGTTTCAATTCGAAATCGAAGCGATCCTGTAAAAAACGGTGATTAAAAAGACCAGTCAACCCATCAGTAATAGATAATTCGGTGAGCTCCCGGTTTTTCCTGTCAAGCTCTTCCATCAATACTTTTTCTGATGCCAGAGCAAATCTGTATTCGCCCAGAAGTTTTTTCTGCTGCAGTTCACCGGTTTTTCTGTTAGTGATGTCAGACTGCAAACCACTGATTCGTATTGCACCCCCCATTTTGTTGCGTTTTACAGCTCCCCGGGCAGACATCCACCTCAAATCGCCATCACCATGAACAATTCGGTATTCTATTTCGAAGAATTCCTGGCTGCCATCAAGACATCTTTGAATCTTGCGTTTAAATTTCTGTCGATCTTTATGATAAATTCTTGAGATCCATTCTTGCGGATTAGAACCAATCTGCGTGGAAGAACAGCCTATCATTTTTTTCCAATTCTCGCAAAAAAAGATAGTGCCATTGCGCAAATCCCAATCCCAAACCCCATCATAGCTACTGGATACTGCATTTTTGTAATGTTGAATTTCATTATTGGATTGAGACTTCATCTTCAATTCCGGATAAATTTAAACTCTCTGGCACTTATTTCCAGGTAATGAGAACTCAATACAGAGATGGCATTATAATTGTATATTGAATGCAGCAATGAAGTCAAATCACCATTCAGGAATTATATTTTTAGAAATTTATGAACACTCCAAAAGAAAACTCATTTCCCATTAAACGTTTCAGCCGCTATGAACTGATTCATCAGTTGGGACAAGGTGCTATGGGGCGGGTTTTTCTGGCTGAAGATCCACTACTCCGACGCCAGGTGGCCATAAAAGTAATAGCACTTGAACAGTCCATCACTGAGTCAACCCGTCAGGAATTTCTAAAAAGATTTTCCTTTGAAGCACAGGCATGTGCCAAACTTTCCCACCCATCTATAGTCACCATATATGATGCAGGTGAGCAGGACGGAATCCCCTGGATTGCCTTTGAGTATGTAAAGGGAGAGGGGCTGGATCAGCTGCTTCACAAAAACAAGGTTTTACCATTCGATAAAATCCGTTCCATAACAATTCAAATCGCTTCGGCTCTGCAGGTTGCTCATCAGCAACACATTATTCACCGTGATGTGAAGCCGGCAAACATTCTGATTGATTCACGAAACGGTATTGCAAAACTGACCGATTTTGGTGTGGTGAAAGCCCCATGGATCGGACTGACTCAATCTGGAGTCAGTGTAGGATCTCCCGGTTACATGTCTCCAGAACAGATAGACGGTTCAGCAGTTGATGCCCGCAGTGACCTTTTCTCATTTGGTGTTGTACTTTACGAACTGATTACCGGAAAACATCCATTTTTAAGAGACAGTGTGCCTGCAACCTTTTTTGCCACCATAAACCAGGATTATACAGATCTTAAAACATTGCGTAAAGATGTACCTGAAGACCTGGAAAAAGCAGTAACAGCCTTACTGAAAGCTTCCAGGGATGAAAGACTTTCATCTGCCTCAGAACTCATTTCCATGCTTAATGTTTCTGGTGCAGCAGAAAGTGCAGTAATAAATGCAACTCCCACAAACCGGGCATCTTCCGAATTCTTTTTTACAAAACAGAGGCTGATCGTTATTTCAAAAGCAATCATCGAACAGCTCTCAGTTCTCTTCCACTCCACTAACAGAAAAGGAGTGAATTTAATTCTGAAAAACGGCAATATTAATGCTGATAAAATCCGCTTCTTTTTTAAAGACTTCTGCCAGCAGAAATTACTCAATCAAAAGAGTTACAATACATTGCGCAGATTTCTTCCGGGAATAATCATATTTTTATTTTCTGCTGCAGTAATAACTACTGTTCTTGTTCTACATTCAGAAAAACTGCCAGAAAAAAGCATTCCTCAACAAGTGGAATCTCTGGTTGTTCCATCCTATGTGCACCAGTTTGACTCACTTCTATATGCCAATAACTCCGACAGTGCTTATAAACTGATTTTAGAACACATGGGAACAAAAAAAAGCGGCTGGTCGGAATTTCTTCTGGGCCGCCTCGAGCTGAAAAAAGGTAATTACGATTCAGCAGATTTTCACTTTAAAAGTGCACTGGAAATGAAAAAAGCAGTTCTGAATCATCAGATTGATCCACTTATAGATGATCTGGAGGAAGTCTTTAAAAAAGAGAAAGCGCCGGAGCCACTAATTAATCTGGTAAGCCGTACTTTGGCAATCTCCGGTCAGAAACGGCTCAGACAGTGGCTTAACCACAATCACTACTGGCTAAGATGGAACACTGTGAAGGTTATGGAAGCTGCAGGTGAAAAAATCGATATGGTTAACATCTATCTTCTTGACCTCAATTCGAGTGCAAGTATGCGTACCCGAATCCGGGCAGCAGAGAAACTGGGTGAACTGGGCGACAGACGTGCTGTGCCTCTTTTAGAGGAGATCGGCTCCAGAGGAATCCGCGATCCGTTTGTTTCGGCCACAGCCAGAAATGTGTTAAGCAGATACTTTAAAAATGATACCTCATCGCAAAAGAACTGATACCCATGCGAAAATAGAATCAATTCCGGTCTTTTGATAACATAAGTTCCGGAAATAACTCATTTACAATTTCAATGTCATGTTCGCTATACGCCTTGCCCTGTAAAACTTTAAAAAACGAATAAAGATGGTCCAGTTTAAGAGAATAAGTTCTATCCGGAGCAGTATTTTTCAGTTTTCCCAAATGTCTCAGAACAGTTTTAAAGGTCAGGGGTTTAACGATTCGCCCCTGCTGCTTTGCAAGTTCCTCATCCATAACCACCTTTTCTTCACCAGCTGCAGCATTCAAAGATTTACGTATAATCTGTTTGGCCCTGTTCCAGGAAATCTCACCAGATTCCAGCTTTTGACGGATCTGATCGTTTACCATAGGTGCGAACTGGATAATCTCTTCTATCCAGGCTGAGCTTTTATCCAGAAACTCAGCTATGCGCTCCGCAGACCAGTTGACATTATTTAAATAGATAACCGTTTCAAAATAATCGGTTATCTTCACATCAAGTCGGTCTGCATTAAGTTTAAGGTTCAATGCTTTAATTTCATCAGGATCTCCTGCTATCACCCTTACATCTACCCTGTCAAAATACCCCGGGTTAGCAGCCCTAATCCGGGATATAGCTTCCAGCCGGTGAAATCCGCCGACCAGGAAAAATTCACCAGGCTGTCTTTCCCAGACCACCAGTGGTTCCAGAAGTCCGTTTTTAAGAATGTCTTTTTCCAGATGAGAAATCTTATTTACTGAAAGCTGGCGATGATTACCGATAGTGGGATGGATTGAAATCTGATTGATAGGCAGATACTCGTATCTTCTGGTAGTCAGCATGAGCACTCCTTCAAAAAAACAGGTGAAAAGAAGAATACAAAAGAAGAATATAAAAAAAGGAAGGAGTTAGTGGAAAGATAATATAGAGTATAAGTAAACAGACACAACTATTATCGAGTTATAAAACCCAAAACCACAAAATTACTAAGGAATCTGCTACTGCGCTAAATGGAAAAATCTTCTCTTGCATTTATGTTGGTGCTATGAATTACCTGTGAGTAAAAACATAGCACTAATAACGATGACCTATATCAACTTTACCATTTAACGCCAAAATCATTATCTTCAATATCAATTCTAATCCAAGACTCATTGCCAATATATGCTATCCGATTGTCTGAAACAGAAGATATTCTGAAAATCAAAAATTCAGTTTCTTCCTTTTCATCATCATCAATAATTTTGTAAAGCATGTTTTTCATGGTTTCACCGGGTTTAAATACCAGGTAATCATTTCCAATCACATTGTAGTCTTTCCCTGGTTTAGCAGTTGAACTGTCATCCGCAGCGAAATAAACTCTTAACTCAGTATTCAGTGGTTTTTCTAATGAGAAAGTTATATTTATTTCAGAATGAGTATACTCATTAACCCCCGACCAGTTTCCAATAATCGTCACCTTCACTTCATTACTTAAGATTGTATACCTCAGGCTGGGGTTATCACCGGGAACTGCCTGGCCGGATTCTGAATGCAAATTCAATGTGAAAAATATGTTATCTTTCGGAATAGCATCATCTATCAGTATGATTCTGATCTGCTTATAAGTTTCCCCCGGTGCAAAAGTTAATATACCTGAATTATCCACAAACCGGAAATCAGTGTCGAGAACAGCAGTAGTTTTTGATGGATCATTATCCAGGCTGTAATTAACCAGAATAGTCTTTTTTGGTGCACTGTCGAGTCGTACACTTATACTTACAGTATCACCCTCAGTTCCCGAATTTTCTTTTCTGGAAAAAGAGTACTTTATAGGAACATCATCGTTTACGATTGTATAGGTGAATACGTTTCCCCGATCGTTACCAAACATATCTTTCTTAGGAAGAGCAAAAGAACTGTCGGATTTTAGAGCCAGCACGATTTTTTCGTCAGACTCAGCAATAGTATCATCAAGGATTTTAAGATATATCACAGCCTGGGTATCGCCTGGTTCAAAAAGCACTTTACCATCAGAACCTTCTATAATAAAATCTTCTCCCTGCTTCGCGCTGGAATTACTATCCACCAGAGATAATACCAACCTCTTTTCCAGTGGCTTTGAAATCTTGACTATTACAGGTATGGTAGAGTCATTTTCGTCATTTCTCATCTCAACTGTTTCAAAATAAAAATTAACCCGATCATCATCTATGATTTCACATTCCAGTACAGAAACATCAGAGAACAGACTGTCGTTATTAAGAAGTTTGATCACAAATCTTTCTTGATTTTCCGGAATAGTATCATTAGCTATTGACAAATTCAAACTGGCTATCGTATCACCATCTTCAAATTCAATAGTACCTTTGAGCGAAGACGTGATATCTTTTTCAGTGGCTCCAGGATTATAAGGAAATAAAATCTCATATCCTATGCTCACCGGAAAATTCAAAGGTCTGCTCAAAATTGCTTTTGGTCTGCTGTTCATCCAACTATTCTCATAAAACTGTACGTTGCTTTTCTCCCATTTCACTGTAGCCAGGATAACCATAATTTCTATAGTATCCGAATCAACAGTGTTGAGACCGTCCATTATCTGGATACACAGTTTTCTTAATCCGGCATCAGACCTTGCTGGTATCCAACGCAGAACACTATCTGTACCATTAAGAATAGTTTGAGGTTTATTGTCAATAAAGTAGGCACTGTACCGGAATGGTCTGGTTCCACTGAGTGGTATTTCCTGTAAAGTGACTTCCAGAGTGTCTCCGATAAAAAGGGTGGCTGGAAAGTCTGTTTCAGATGTAAGAAGTTGGACAGGTATTGCCCCAGCACCTTTCACCAGCACAGAAAAGAAAGTATCTGTTACCTCATATTCATCGGTAGCCTCAAGCTTTACAACATAAACGCCGGTATCGGATATCTGAGGTACCCATGTTACCTGACCACTGGTGGCATCGATAACTTTGTCACCGGATTTAAGGGGAATGGTCATGGTAACCAGAAGTGGGTCACCATCGGGATCAATCACTGATATCTGAATTCTGTTATCTTCACCAGCATTAATCACCGTGTATGTCGGAATATTATCCCATCGTGGCAGGCGATTGTACCTGACGTAGATGGTATCCGCGGCCGAGTACCCTGCACTGTCTGTGGCCTGGATGACAATTACAGTACTTTCTTTTTTATGGTCGAGAATTACTTTTGTGGAGTAGAAAAGTTCGCCAGCCTGCTTAACTGCAGGTTGGCCATTTACTGTAACTGTCAGTTTGTTACTATTGTCAACAGCATCGATCTCCAGGCTCATCGTATCGGATCTGCTGGTAAATAAACTGTCCACTAAGGTTCCATTACATCGGATATTGCGGATCTGAGGTGCAGTTGTGTCAATATGGAACGGATTATAAAAGGTGTAAAAGTCATGCACTGCCAGCATCGATCCTTCCATAAGAGAATCAGCGAACAATTCAAGTGAGATGTGATTTGAAGCACCTTGCAGTGGTATCTCAAATGAGAACACCGGCTTATTGGCAGTAAGCGAAACCTTAGCCTGCTCTTTTCCGTTGTTTGTGGCGGAAAGATATAAAACGCTGTTTTGTCTGATATTGGAGACTGTTCCCAGAACATTTACCGAGGATGCTGAAGTCTGCATACTGTCTTCCGGGTATGCCACTGAGATAACCGGTACGAGTTTCACGAATTTTATGTAAAAAGTTTTGCTAAGAGATCTTCCCAGATTATCTTTAATATCTATCTTCAATGCCTGTGGGGTGGTAAGGGTATCAAGTCCATTCAAATTGTGACTCAACAGATAATTATTCCCTCTTCTCTGGCTCTCATCGAATCCCGAACCATTTATGGAAGCTTTTGTGATTTGTTGTGCTCCTGAGACTTCCAGTCGAAATTTCAACTGTGCATCTGCAGAAAAAACGGTATCCCCCCTAATTGAATCATTAATGCAAACAAGCGAAAGTCCGGTCTGGGACTGGGAGACGATTTCAAAAAGGGTAGCAGGTGAACGATGTTCGGAAAAGTCTTCCACGTAAAGTTGCCCGTAACTGCTGGTAAAAGGCGCAGTAATCTTTACACCTACGGAACATGCATACTCTTTTATGACCATTCCGTTGAAAAAGTTCCATACATAAAGAACCTGCTTATCGTTTACTGGTAAAGTTTTTAATATCAGGGAGTCGCCCACCATTCCACTCACCGCATTTTGTTTCAATGGTGAGACTGCATACAGCACGCAACTATCAACAACAGAATCGCTGTTGCTCCGGTAAGAGACAAGCTTTATCTTCTGCCAACCGGTATCGTAGAAGGAGAATGGAAAAGAATAAATATATTGAGATTTGATTTCACGTCTGGAAATGACACTGTCCTGAGAACCCCAAAGCCTGTTGTTATCAATATGCACTTTAAAACTGTCCAGATGCTCCCCAAGAAGGACTCTTACCGGAATGCTGTATGTGGAAAATATGTTTATAGTAACAGAGTCAGACAACTGCCAGTTTGTAATTTCTGCTTTTGCTTCTTCTTTATTCAGAAACGGATTGGTAAGATCACTACAGGAACAGAAAAGCAGTCCTATAGATAACAGAGCAGTCAGTTCGATTTTTCTTTTCATTTTTTGTTAATCCTGTTGCTGAAATATCAAAATGCAAATGAGATAGAGAATATACCCACACCTAATAATGTACCACCGGCTCCGGCAATACAGATTCCCAACTTTCGGTTGCGTTCTCTCTCTGCAGAGTCCCAATCTTTAGACGTATACCTCCACTTTTCATCATCATCAAGGGTGGACAATTCTTCCAGTCTCTCATGCGCAGGCTTAAACCTTTTAGTATAATACCAGACAGAAGCCACCCCAGCTCCAATGCCGACGGCCAACCCTGTATATCTTAGGATTTGAACACCCACTTTTTTTTCCGATTTAATGGGAGCTGCAGGTACAGCAGTTTCTGTCTCGGTTCCCTTTTGAGGAGCTTCGGTAATTTGCCGGGGTTCAGGGAGTTTCACCGGTTCATTTACCGGCGGTGATCCATAGGAAAAAGGAGTCAAAGCAGAGATCTCCTGACGATTGCCATTGACAGTTAAATCAGCTTTTCCATTACTGTTGAAGATGGAACTGTTCACCTTGAAATGTTCAGTCTGGGAGCGGATTCCATAAACAGAGTAACTGATCAGACAATGATTAAATGCAGAGCCCAGCCCACTCTCATAAAGATCGATTCCATTCCAATCAAAAGGTGCAGCATCAACACTGGAATAAGAGTTGAATTGTTTATCATTCTTGGATGTAAATATTACCGGTTTTTGAGCATCCCCTTTTACATAAATCGTTCCTTGGACATGCAGTCCGGTGAAACTTTCAAACAGGAAGACCGCACCAGCTTCAATGGTAAGAGAAGAGCCTGGCGAGACAAAAATATCTCCCACCACCAGGTAATTCTGAGCGCTCAAAGATTCTGGCAGAGACCCACTCAATTCTACCCAATCTTGTGCATTTATGATTCTGCAGCCTATCACCAGGCTGAAGATAAAGAACCTGAAAAACCCATTCATGAAATTCTCCATTTTTTCAGTTGATTACTGTAAAGAGGCACTGATCCGACGAATCTCGCTGTCAGCCTTTTTGTAATAAGAGTGCGCAGTGTTGGAACGAAGAGCATATTTAAGCTCATACCATGCTTCCATAGCTTTTTGCCCGCTCGGCTTATCAGGAGTATTTTCATACTCAGCGGTAAGTACCCTTGCCTTGTAATATAAAACTTTTTCTCTGAGTTCAGAAGGTGAAATTCTTCCAGCAGCTACCCGTAAAGCTTTTTCTGCTTCCTGCATTGCAGCTTTCAATAGTTTCCTTTTTAAATACAGCTCTGCGTAGATAAGGTGATACTCACCATCCTTAATCTGAAACTCCTGAAGCATCCGTTCAGCCTGGTTCAAATGGCCTTCTATTACCAAACGATTTATTTCATCGAGAATCGTGGCATCACTAACCTCTTCCTGAGCAAATGAGGCGGAACTCAGAACTTCTTCAACTCTCTTTGGTGTTGGCTGTGAAACCATAGAGCGGGATGCAGGAGCTTTTCTACCAGGCAAAGTATTGTTTTTGGCAGAAGAAGGCCTGGGATTTACAGATGTTCTTTTTTTTCTCCCGGCACTATTCACTCTGGCCGCAGGGACATCCTGTTGAACAACCGGGGGACTTTGAATAACTGAATCAGCAGGAGAAGGTTTGGCTACCTGCATGAAATTAAAGCCATGTGACTTTTTAGTGCTCCACGAATACAGTACATAACCAGAAAAAGACAGTACAGAAAACCAAAGCATCAGCTTCATCAATTTTGGAAATTTGAATCTTTTTTTGCTTTTAATCTTCTCTCCTGCCAAAAAACTGGCTATCAGCATCTCAGGAGCTTCACTGGTAAGCTGATGATAAGTCTTCTCGATTTCCTCTTTAAGTTCATCGGCACTCTGAAAGCGCTCACCAGGATCGATTTTCATCAATTTATCAACGATTGCCCTTGCCTTCACAGAGAGGCCTCTGCAGAAAGCTCCCAGTGGAGAAAAATCGTTTTTTTTGCGTTTGTGAATCAGTTCTTTGATGGTACTGGCTGGGAAGGCTTTTGTTCCGGAGAGTAATTCGTAGAGAAGAACTCCCAATGAATAGAGATCACTTCGAGGGTCCAGAGGCCTGGAATCAAGCTGCTCAGGAGACATGTATTGCAAAGAGCCAGTAATTGAACTTTTCTCAGCAGCTTTAGTGCTATTTGAGGGATGAGCGATTCCGAAGTCCATTAATTTTACGGTTCCGGTCTCAGAGATCATGATATTAGCCGGTTTTATATCACAATGGATCACGCCTTTGTACATTTTTCCGGAGAGAGCATACTCGTGGTTATGCGCATAACTGAGGGCACGGCAAATACAAACCACAATTGAAGCGGCAATTAATTCAGGTATTGCGCCCTGTGCACTAATCAGCTCTTTAAGATTAGTGCCCTGGATCTTCTCCATTTCGATGTATGGGAGACCGTTCCACTCACCAACGGTGTAGATATCCACGATATTGGGATGGTGGAGTTTAGCAGTGATTTTAATCTCATTTTCAAACCGCTGAATCGTTTTTTCAGATTGGACCGGCCTCCATAATTTAACTGCTCTATATATTTCCAGCTTTGGATTCCAGATTTCATAAACAACAGATGCCCCTCCTTTTCCTAAAACCGACTTGACAATACCGGAGCCGATCGATTTGGGTTCAGGTGGATTAGCCGCAATTAGTTCACATTCCGATAACGAAACCGTCTCAGACAAAAGCTCATCCATTCACTCGTTTCCCTGTCTAGATATACTGAGGTACAGTTTTCCTACATAATTTAAAGTATTTCAATAGCCTTGTCATGGTTTTTTTTGCACAACTTTACCGTTTAAAAGAGATGGTGGACCTGAAGGCATTAAAAATATGGCAGGGCACAACCAGGTGCCCCCTATTTTTGTACTTATTTTATATTGCCGCCTTAAAAGCTGGAACAAAATTTTTTTCTACGAATTGAATAAAACGGGTAGGACAGTTTGGAATATCTTTATCGATCAGGTTAGGAGATACGGCCCCCCGACTTAGTGCATGAGACATTTCCACATAAGCATTTGCCATGTTTATGGAAAAACCATTCTCTATCAGTGCATTTCTCATCTCCAGATCCATAAGTTGGACATATGGCAGCTCCGGTATTCCTATGTTGTCTGCGATTATCTTTGTTGCCTGTCTGTAGGAGATCCGGTCTCCATATAATTCCGCCACTACACGCCCGTAGTAATTTTTCTTTTTTAACATATTTGTTACATAGTTAACCACATCTTCGGTTGACACCATATAAATAGGCGTCTGAGCATCGATAGCATCTGCTATCATGTCCTTTTGTTTTATAAAACTGATCTTGGAAAGAGTATGCTCCATAAAATAACCCGGGTGCAGATATATCACATTTTCGGAATTAAGAGAGTTCAGCTGCTCTTCGATATCCCGCAATCCCAGAATTAAACCAGCCTCAGAACTTTGTTCGACACCCATGCTGGAAAGAAAAAAGACTGTGGAAATTTTTGAGTCTTTGACCGCTTTGCAAGCTGCAGCACCTATCCTGTGGAAATTATCATTGAAGTTTTCCAGATTCGCAGGAGCCGGTGCAATAAGCATCAGTGTCTTAGCATCTTTAAGTGCACTATACAAAAAAACCGGATCATCTAACTCACCAGTGGCAATCTCCATTCCCTCACTCTTTAAATATGCCAGATTCTCCCGGTGATTACCAATACCGCGTACTTTCTGTCCGGATCGAAGCAGTTCCAGAGCCAGCTTCCCCCCAAATCTGCTGCTTACATCGGTTATTACATACATAATTCCTCCTTTTCGGTCTTTCTCACCGAAATAACGACCTGATGCAAATTCCTCCCCCCTGTTTCCAGAAATAGCACAGCTGCTGCAAAATAAGAGGACAGCACCGGAATTTCTGCCATAACTTTCTGTGGCAGCGACGCAGGAAACAGTGTCAATCAAATAATAAAGCAAAAATAACCCCAGAGAAAAAATCTCAGAGATAGATTTGGGGTTGGAGATTTGTAGAAAACAGAATTTTAAAGATTCAGGCTTTCTTGATTGAAGATTGACAGAACCAGGATTAAGATTCAGGATTTGAAGAATTAAAATTTGATCTCTGGTAACCGGGATTTGAATGAAGGGCAAATTGTAAAGCGTTATGAAGTTCCTCAGCGGAGTAAGGCTTTCTAAGAGCATATTTGAAGCCATAACTTGTCGGATCAGACATAACCGGATCATCATAATATCCACTGCAGGCAACAGCAGTAATATCGGGATATTGTTCCAACATCAGCTTTATCACTTCCTTTCCCCCCAACCCTCCTTTGATATTTAGATCCAGCACTACAATATCGAAGAGATCACCCGTAACCATACTATCCTGGAAAAATTCCAGTGCCATTTTACTGGAGGTGGTAGTTATTACCCGGTAACCATAATTTGACAGAATATTCTCTGCCATTTTGGTGATAAATGGTTCATCATCCAGCCATAAAACCCTCATCTCTCTGTTACCGTTGGCTAAAGAGACACTCTGTGATGACTTCTGCAGTAAACTGGGGGAAACCGCAGGAATTGTAATAGTGAATACAGTCCACTTCCCCTCCTCTGACTCCACTCTGATTGTACCTTCATGGTTAGCTATAATTGAATAAGCAGCAGACAACCCCAGCCCATTTCCCTTTGCTTTAGTGGTAAAGAAAGGATCGAAAATCTTTGACAGGTTCTCCTTTTTAATACCACTGCCATTATCCCTGATAGTTACACTTATAAAGCTGAGTGTTTCCCCGTGATGCATCTCAGATTTGCTTTCTGCATCTATTCGAACGGTTCCAGTCTTCTGCACAGCCTGACAACCATTAAGAATAATATTATAAAAAACCTGCCGTACCAGCCCTTCATCAATATTGCAAAGTGGCAGATCTGAAGGCAGGTTGCAGATGATTTGCCGGGAGTAATTTGCACCCACCATATCTACAGCGCTTTTTACTATCTCCACCAGCGATTTTATTCTTTTTACCGGAACCCCTCCTTTGGAAAAGGTAAGCAACCGATTGGTGAGGTCCTTTGCACTGCGACAGACATTCAGTGCATCCTCCAGATTCTCATTTATCCGGGTGATGCTTCCCGATGAAACCGAAATACGAGCCAGATCCAGATATCCCATCACTCCACTTAATAGGTTATTAAAGTCATGGGCAATACCGCCAGCTAAAAGTCCCAGCGATTCCAGTTTCTGAGCCTTAAGAATCTCATCACGGGTTATCTTGCGAACTGTAATATCCTCCGCGACTTCAGCCACCCTATAAATTTTACCGATGGAATTTTTAATAGGAAAACTGCGATAACGTATCCAGCGGACACCCCCTGAAGGATGTACGATCCTTAGTTCCCTATCCAGATCCAGATTGTTGGAAGTAGAATCCACAGTCAGTTTTATCAGATGTTTGTCTTCTTCATAGATATATTCCAACAGAACTTCAGGGTTGGCAATAAACTCCTCCCTGGGTCTTCCAAATATCTCATTAAAAGCAGGACTCACATAGTAGATTTTATCCTCAGCTCTCAACCAGTACGCTTCACGGATATTTTCCGCAATCTGCCGTATTGTAGCTTCACTTTCCCTCAAATCGTTTTCAGCCTTTTTTCTTCGATCGATATTAATCAAAAGAAAAAGGGAAAAAATAGTCAAAGCACCACCAGCAGTAATCACCCCCCAGAGTAGCCTTTTATTAATCATATAAAAGGGTTGAGGCTGATTAATCACTACACTTCCCCTGGGAAGCAAGCTACTATCAATCTTAAATCTTCTCAGTTGGTTGTAGTCAAACATAAACTGATTATTGCTTTTTTCAAGTACAGGTAAATTTTCCGGTCTTTCTCCTGAAAGAATTCTTATGGCATATTGAGCGGCCATCCTCCCCTGAACTCTGGCACTGATCATATTACCGCCAAGAACTCCATATCCAAGGTTATTATCATTAATACCATAGACAGGGACTTTTGCCCTGGAAGCTATCAGAGTGATCGCCTGCTGTGCAGTTAAATACTGATTCAGGCGGTCGCGATGAAATGATGCAAGAAGAATAACCCATCGTTTATCCAGCTCTTCAACCCGTTGCAGAAGCTCCTCTGTAGAAAGATCGCTAGTATAGTGACAATTGAGGTTACTGAAAAAAGCAGCAGATTTCTCCACCAGGTGCTTATTTGCCTTACCAGAGGCAGTATTATCATGGATAACCAGGACGTTTTGCACCTCTGGCTGCAGTTTCGAAATAAGTCGCAAAGTCTCTCCGATGTCATGTGATTCAGTTACACCGGTGAAAAAGTGTTCCTTATTTTGAATCAGCTGATTTGAGAAGTTATTGATACCGGTGAAAATTACCGGCACGTTTCTGAAAAGCAAAGCATCGTATTTCAATAATAAATCCAGAGAAAAATTATCACATGTGATAACCAGATCAAACGGCAAAGAAAAGTATTTTCTATGGATGAACTCAAATAAAGAGGTGTCACTTAAAGAAAAACGCTTGGAATCAAGATGTTCTATATACAATTCCAGTTCTTGCAGCTCTGATTTCTTCAATTCCGATTTAAGCACAGAAATCAGAGTGTCAGACCAATCAAACCCTTCATGATATGAGTCAAATATCAGTATATTGGATTTTTTTGCCGCATTAAGCGGGTAAAAAAACGTTATCAGCACCATGGTGAAAAATATTTTCACCACCAGATCCGGATATTTTAGTCCTGGCATATGTCTCTCTTTGTTTCTACTCTCCCGGTATCCCTTGCCCTCTGAAATAAAATTAGATTACTGATGAGATTAGCACAATCTCAATTAAAAAACTGATGAATTTTTAATTGAAAACTGGAATTTCATTGTTCTGATCATCTATTTTATACTTCTGGTCCTAATTGTTTTACTATTTATCTAAATAATGGAGAATTTTTATGGTAAAATTTATCCAATTATGTTCAGCAACGATCATTTTCTCAGCACAATTCATTTTTGCCGGCCCCCAGATAGAGTTTGAATCCAAAACCGTTAACTCTGGAGACATCATAGAAGGCACCACGACTAAAGTTCCGGCATCTTTCATAGTTAAAAATACCGGAGATGCACCCCTGAAACTTACCACCGTGAAACCTTCCTGTGGTTGTACTGTGGTTAAATTTGACTCAACTATTCAACCCGGTAAATCTACAAAAATAGAATCCGTTGTAAATATTCCCGGTTACCGCAATGGACATTATTCCAAAAGTATCACTGTAAAAACCAATGCGAACGATTCCACAACACGTCTGGCTATAGAATTTACAATCATTTCGGCAGTTGACATCTCAGATCGGGCGATTGATTTTGACAGCTCATCGGCCGGTAAACCGAAACTTGTCACTCTCTCCTCCAAAAAAGAGGACCTCAAGGTTACTTCAGTAAAATATAATATCGATAATCAATCTATACCTATGAAATTCAACTGGACAAAAACTGACTCTGTTAACAGTAACGGGATGCGTATTTACAAGCTTAATCTGTTTCAACCATCCGGAACAAATAAAGGCACTGGCAATATCACCATTGAACTGAATCATGAGAATAAGAAAGAGATTTCGATTACCGCAAATATTCATTGATTTTTAAAATAAAGAGGGAAACCCATAAAGGTTTCCCCCTCCCTCCTGCAATATCTGATTAGAGTGAAAAAACAAACGGATACACTACTTCGGTAATATCACCTGGTTTATCAATCTTTGCAAATACCCATCTTCTTATCCTTTCCACTATTGCAGTCTCTATCTCTGAATCTCCCATGGTTGATTCAATCACCTGAACAAAAAGCACTCTCCCGGAATCATCAATTCCGAATTTTACAGTAACCTTCCCGCTGAGTCCCGGTTTTTGATGGAGTCGCTTGTTATAGGCATGACGAAGAGCCCTGATATTTTGCATTACCACCTGCAATATTTCAGTTTTACTTCTTCCCCCCACAAACGCATGCCCACTTAATTGAGGAATGTCCACTTTAATCTTTACCTGACGGCTTTTCAAAGTAAGATCAACTCCCAAGTCATTTCCACCCGTCAGATTATTGAAAACATCATCGATTCCTCCTGAACCTCCACCAAAACCATTACCATATCCAGTCCCGAAACCAATCCCGGTAACCCCCCTGCGTCCCACTCCTGAACTTCCATAGGATTTTAGGCCGCCAACACCTGCCAGAAGAGCATCGATATCATTACTGAACCCACCTTTTCCAAACAAATCAGCTGAAGCAACAGATTTTGATTTTATCTGCCCGGAAATAATACCTAATACACCTTTTGCAGTAACTCTGGCTTTGATATCTCCACCTCCCCCGTTTGGTGAAGAGGGGCTATTAAAGCCGGTTTTCCTGATTGTCCTCTTTTCACTATTTTTCTTTATTTCAACAGGATTCTTCTTTACTACCTCCTGCTCCTTTGCAATTACTACATCTTTCTCAGATATAGTGATTGGTACATCCTCCCGTATATTCTCCAAAAAATCCGGCATGACTGCAGATATTTCATATGTACTGAGAAAAATTCCGCAAGCGACACCCGTGACCAGAGACATTAATTCAATAGTGCGCAGGCGGCTATCCTTTTCTAAAGACAATATATCCGGGCGCTGATTTAATTTCAGTATGAATTCCTGCTCAGAAAGAATTCTGCCCGGGATTTCATCCTGATCATCCTGTATGAAGTTGCGGGTAAGACCTGAGTCCTCCATTGAACTTACAAAAACAGACGCACCCAGTGATTCAAAAGTTTTCTTAATAACAATGGCTTCCTTTTCAGGTGCATCTTTCAGGATGCACACTGACCCGGCGGTTATGATCTTGTACACTTCTTCAACTCCCGTTGCAGAGCTGGCTGCCAGCTTCTCAGCAATCTTTCGGGCTTTACAAAGATCATCGCACTTTCTGATCACCACTTTGTATTTCATAGAGTACTCCTTTGTTGATTGTACCCGCCCAAGTACCATAAGAATCAGATATCTACGTTCTCAGCTTAGAGATTGAAATATTCCGGTAATCTGCGGCTCGTGCCCGATCCATCGTTTGAATCAGCTTGTCATAGAGTACCTTGTTATCTGCAGCGATAATCAAATCGTATTTATCAGTTGCATCTGAAAACCTCTTTCTGATACCATCCAACCGGTTCTGAAATTCATCATAGGCGGATACCGGTTTCAGTTCATATTCTGCCATATCCCTTATCACCACGCTTCTTACCGGATTACTCATTGTAAAAGCAGTATCTCCAGTCTTTACTTCAGTCAGTATTTTCCCGTCTTTATCTGTTAATATTTCATCATACCTGCTATGAATTCCCTGTATCAGGTTGCGGTTTTCATCACACAAATAAAGATGAATGTTTTCTCTTTCATAGTCTTTCATTTCTCTTCCGGTAACCGGATGATAAACTTTTGTACCAGGTTTGTATTCGACGGTAAAGTCGGCCCGGTCATCTTTGGCAATATACTGATGATATTCACGGTAACGAATAGATGGCAGAAATCCTCCTCTTGCACCCAGGGTCAGCACTGAATCGGTAATAATAGCAGTGAGAGAAAGTTTGTCGGTAACTGACGAAACCACTGTCTGGCTTTCACGCTCATTCATTCCCCTATCAGCCGGCAGTTTAATATCCACCACAGACACTCTGGCAAATTCAGCCGAGACCAGAAGCATTGGTATCAAAACCACCATCAGGTTCATAAATGGCTTGAGGTCCATTTCACAACTTGACATCACTCTTTTAGTTGATCCATTCTTTAACATATCTCCTCCTTTTTACAGGTGTTCTTCTATCGCGTTTCCAATAAGAAAAACGCCGGATCAGATGCATTTGTTACATTTTGTTTTTACATTAAGAATGATGAAATAGACAGTTAATAAACAGAGGTTTTCAACATAAAAGGCCGCTAAAGCGGCCTTCATGCTGTATCAGCAGGATAATCGCAGAAATTGTTCTCTGATGACAGCCAGTCCCTGGTCCATCATCGGTTCTGTAACCTGAGTAAAATTGAGCCGTAGAAACTGTTCTGTCCCTCCACTGGCGGAAAACGCTGCTCCATCGGCAAATGCTACTCCATTTTCAACACAGGATAAAAGTAACTCACCGGCTGAAGGACCCTTTGAGGATGCCCAGAAAAACATACCTCCCGCAGGCTTCTGCCATGTAAGGATTCCATCCAAATGCTTATGCATGTAATAATCAAATGTATCACGCTGCTTACGGTAAAAAAGGCGCAGATCCGAAAGATGCTCATTGAGATCAAGGCTGAGGAGAGTTTCCAGTAATAATAACTGTGTAAATCTTCCTGTGCACAGGTCTGCCGCCTGTTTAACAGTTACCAAATGTTTGATAATCTCAGGTCTGGCATATATCCATCCAAGTCGAAATCCCGGTGCAATAATCTTGGAAAACGTACCCATTAGAACAGCTTTCTTTACACCCAATGCACTCACTGGCACTGAAGGCTGGTTATCATAATAGAGGTGACTGTACGGGTCATCCTCTACCAGCACTGTCCCATAGCGGTTGAGCAGAGAAGCTATGGTTAACCTTCGCTCTTTGGAGTAACACACCCCCGAGGGATTTTGAAAAGATGGTATAGTATAGAAAAAACGGCACGGATTAAATTTTAAATGCTGCTCCATCTGGTGTGTATCCGCACCCTCATTTTCTAACACAGTTTCCAGAAAAACAGGCTCATACACCTGCATTGCCTGTAATGCAGCCATATAGGTTGGACGTTCAACCAGAACCGGTGCACCTTTTTCAAGGAAAACTTTTCCAAGCAGATCCAATGCCTGCTGTGAACCATTTACAATCAGTATATCTGAGACATCCGCTTTTATCCCCAGAAGTCTCAGCCAGACGTTTGCAATAAATTCCCGCAGCTGCGGCTCTCCCTCACTCTGACTATAACTGAAAGTTTTCCGGCCATAGCGGCTCATTACCTTATCGAAAGACTGGTGGATTGTCTCTGCCGGAATACAGGATTCGTAGGGTATCCCTCCACCAAAAGATATAATGCTTCTGTCCACATTTTTCAATATCTCCCGTACACCTGAACGGGGGATGGAAGTAACTCTGGAAGAAAATAAAAAGGGGGAATGTATAGATGAGAAATCATTAACATTGTTCATATAGTAATCTCCTCTTTTCCCTCAACAGATGCTGTAAATTTTCTTCCAATTTTCTGAAATTGATGATAACGGCTGCGATTGAGACTACAGAAATTGCCAGACTGATCATAATACTTCTCCTTTGTTGAAAGTTTGTACCCTCCAGACAGTCATTCATTCTTGCACTGAAAAACTGTCGTATGAGCAAAAAAAAAACCCCCCGGAACTTTTCCGGAGGGTTTGTCTGATTATCTTTTTTTATGGTTAATCAGCCTATTCCGGAAAACGCAGCAGACATAATTGCTGCTGCCTGACAGAAACAAGCTATAATTACAGTATTCTGGTATTGAGTTTTATGTGTATGCATAATATCAATATAATCAGAATGATTGAAACGGTCAATAACTTTCTTGGCAAACAATTTTCTTTGGAATGCAGCTGAATTCAAGCTTTAATCCTCAGTGAAGAAAATATTTAATAGGAAAAAAATCGAAATCAGATAGAACAGTTAATTATAAATATATCTAATCATATAGAAATCATAGGAAACCACAATTTTTTTCCACAATTCAGGCATCTTCGTTTAGCTATTACTTCTCCAATCTTTCTGATTAATTTTTGTTTTTTATGGTTCCTAATTTTTCCGATTAGATATTTTACGTTACCAATACCTGAGTAGTTACTATATTATAACTTATTAAGAGTAAAAATTTACAGGATTTAATTTTTCTTTTTCAGACTCAGAAAAAGGTTATGGAAAAATGGAAACACTCAATCTCACAGTGAATAATCTGCTACTGGCTTTCAGCCTTACTTTGATTGCAGGCCTGGCGACAGGTATAGGAAGTACAATTGCTTTTTTTACCAGACATACCAATACCAGATTTCTGGCAATTGCATTAGGATTCTCTGCCGGGGTGATGATTTATGTATCGTTCATAGAGATTTTTTTTAAAGCGCGGATATCTCTGGTCTCCGTATTGGGAGATAGAGTTGGCACCATAGTCACTACCGGTGCCTTTTTTGGCGGAATACTATTGATAGCAGTCATCGATAAACTGGTGCCAAGCTTTGAGAACCCTCATGAGATGCACAAACTGGAGGAACTTGACAAAGTTCCTTCTGAAACCGGAAAAAGAAAATCAGGACTTCTCAGAACCGGCATTTTTACCGCCATAGCTATTGCGATTCACAATTTCCCGGAGGGGCTTGCAACCTTTACTGGTGCATTAACCGATCCAGCCCTGGGGGTCTCCATTGCAGTAGCAATAGCCATACACAATGTACCCGAAGGAATCGCAGTATCAGTACCGGTTTATTATGCTACCAACAGTCGAAAACGCGCTTTCTCCTATTCATTTCTTTCCGGACTTGCTGAACCATTCGGTGCGCTGATTGGGTATCTGATCCTCATGAACTTTTTTTCCCAATTAATGTTTGGAATCGTTTTCGCCAGTGTGGCAGGTATAATGGTTTTTATTTCGCTTGATGAACTACTTCCCTCAGCACAAAAGTACGGGGAGCACCACCTCTCAATTTACGGACTTATCTCTGGAATGGCAGTCATGGCAATCAGTTTACTTCTTTTTATCTGATCCTAATACCAGGCACAATTTTTGATCTATCTCAGCTCATTTAAATAAACCTGTGTTAAAATGAGGGGGTTTAAATGGTTGTAGTAGCAGGTGCCTCAGGGCAGACTGGTTCCAGAACAGCTTCCATGCTCCTAAAAAGAGGAGAAAAAGTCCGGGCAATAGCTCGTTCCGCAGAGAAACTCATCATGCTGAGAAATCAGGGTGCAGAAATTAAAACCGGTGATCTTGGTGATGTTGACTTTCTCACCAATGCCTTAAACGATGCTGATGCCGCATATCTGTTGATACCTCCCAAACCGGATTCTTCAAACATTCGTAAATACTATACAGACATGGGCCAAGCTGCATTCGATGCCGTTTTCCGTTCTGGCATTAAAAAAATAGTATTTCTGAGCAGCCTTGGAGCAGAAAGACATTCAGACACTGGAATAGTACTCGGACTACATGATGTGGAAACAATGTTTCAAAGACTTACACATGTGGATATTGTTTTTTTACGTGCCAGTCCCTTCATGCAAAACACTCTGGCATCAATTCCCATAATAAAGGAACAACATTTTAATGGTGGTTCAATCGATCCAAACGTACCAGTTTACATGTGTGATACCAGAGATATCGGTGATAAAGCCGCGGAACTTCTTGCGGAAAGATTATTTCCAGGACACAGTATGCTTGATCTTTTCGGAGACCGGCTCTCATTTCGGGAAGCAAGCCACCTTATTGGTATGCGAATAGGGATGCCAGATCTTCCCTATATACGTTTCAAAGATGCTGATGCCAAGGCTGAATATATGGACAAGGGTCTTTCTGAAAGTGTAGCACAAGCTTTTATAGAGCTGGCCTGGGCAATATCAGAAGGCAGGCTTCATCCTACAGTTACTGATCCATCCAAACCTACCATGCCCACCAGTTTTGTTAAATTTATTGAGGAGGTCTTTCTTCCGGCTTATAACAGCTAAGATGCCCAAAGCGATACTTTACTTTGCTCCATATTTTCTGAGTAATTTTTCCAGTTCAGTATCGATCAATTCGGCCGTTCTAAGAGGAAGTTTTCCCTTGTGGTCTGTAAGATTTGGATCTGCTCCACTCTGGAGCAGATGTGATACTATAAAAATAGCATTTTCTCTCACTGCATAATGAAGTGGTGTATCTCCATTTTTATCTCTTACATTTGGATCTGCTCCATGTTGCAGAAGTAACTGTGTTTCTACTGTCAGGCCACGCCGCACAGCTTCATGGAGCGGCGTAGTAGAAGCCCCGGTTTCACATTTTGGTGAAACACCTTCTGAGAGCATCTGCTGAAGTGTCTTGGTGTCCCCTATCTTCACCACCGAAATGAGGGGATTTTCCTTTACCTTTTTATCTGAATCTGAGGCGGCAGCTGTTACTGTTTGAGAGTTGTTTTCTTGTTTACTTTTTTTAGGACTTTTCTGAGCCGGATCAGTGGCATTTTCCTTATTTATACTTGTTTCTCTCTCCGGTGCAACTATCTCATTTATTAAAGTATCAGAAGTAGCCTGCGGTTCAGTAACCGTAGTGGACCTGGGCATCAGTAATATTATCAGAACCGAAATGGCAATTACAGCTGTGGCAACAGTCGCCCATAAAATAGCCGGTTTGAATGCCGGTTTACATGAGATATTATCAGATGAACTGTATTGAGCCCCAAAGACGTGAGGAAAGCTTCTGTTTAAGGCTTCAATGACTTCCGATGGAGTTTGAAAACGTTTATCTGGTTCCTTTTGCATCATTGTGGCAACCACATCAGAAAGCGGACCCGGAATAGAAGGAACATTGTCTTTTAGTACCGGGACCGGACGGTGCATGTGCTTTACTATTACATCCACGATTGAATTACCCGGAAATGGAGTCGAGCCAGCCAGCATATGATACAGGGTACAGCCCAGCGCATAGATATCAGAGCGGCAATCGGCAGCAGTGGGATTTTCGGTTTGTTCCGGAGCTGCGTAATGAGGACTTCCCAGCATTATATTGGGCATAGTCAAGCGAATATCTCCATCGATTCTAGCAAGACCTAGATCGGCTAATTTAGCAGTACCGTTTTTATCGATAATAATATTCTCCGGCTTGATATCCCGGTGAACTATCCCGTTTTTAAGGGCTAGTTGAAGAGCAGAAAGGACCTGCATGGTGATTCTTACTGCCTCCTGTGGTTCAATTTTGCCTTTTTCAGAGATGATGGTTTGAAGAGTCTTTCCATCGATAAAGTCCATCACTATAAAATGGATTCCATTCTCACAACCTACATTTGTCACACCAATGATGTTGGGATGACGGAGTTTTGCAGCGATCCTGGCTTCTCTGAGAAATCGTTCCTTGGCATCAGGTACATCAGAGAGCGGTTTAAGCACTTTGACTGCAACGACTATATCAAGGGCAAGATGATGAGCTTTATATACTGTCCCCATCCCTCCATGCCCTATTTTTTCCAGAATTTTACATCCACCAATCGTTGTTCCAATAAGCTCTTCCATGCAACTCCTCCAGACAGTCTTTGACTGATTAACCGGTAGACTGACTTATCCACCAGATCCCGGCGCATGAGTCAGCCAATAAATATACACATTGTGCACCTTTTATTTTTATAGCAATCTTAAAAAAGGGTGAAGTTTTATGGTAAAGGAATGGAATTTGAGGTAGATCAGAAGCTCTTTATTTGACTTGCAGCTCAGATTTGCAGTAATCGTCTGATTTTCTGAATAATCTGGTTGGTATCACCTTTAACTATAAAATCATCGGCCCCAGCCTCCATTGCCACAGAATAATAGGCCTCGGGATCATGTCCGGTGGCAATCAGGATTTTCATGTCAGGATATTTTTCGTGGGTTTCTTTTGCAAACTCAATTCCACTTTTCCCGGGAAGAGTTATATCGATTATAGCAAGATCGGGCTTCTCTTTTTGAAATGCTATCTCAGCATCTTCTGCATCGATGCTCTGAGAGATGATTTGAGTTTGCGGGATTCGTCTGATAATAATTTTATAAAGGAGCTGCATGTCCTCATGATCTTCCACTACAGCAATTTTCTTCATAGAACTACCCTGCCTATTGCCTTCAAAAATAACGATATCCGTTATCTTTTTGAAAATTTTTTAATCCTCCATACAGGTACAACTCGGCAATATGCATACCAGATACAGAAAAGCATTTTTCAATATTGAGAATTAACACGTTTAATCACAGATTCCCCGGATAAAATACCGGTAAACCAACAATGCTCCATTTACCACCCGGCGGTAGCCTACCGGATCAATATCAAAACCCTGCGCCTCAGCTCCTCCAGCATATCAGTAAAAGGTTTCAATAAAGATCCAGAAAAAAATCGGAAAAAAATCACATAAACAGTTCCACCAATTAAAGCTGAAACCAAGAGTACTGAAGTATTTCGGAATAACGATGTTCCGGGGGTAAAGTTCTGAACGATGAATATGGGAATGACCATAAAAAAACTGCCTGCAAATGCAGGGTATATTGATTTTATGTACACCATTTTCCGAATTCCGGTTATTCTGTAATTAACTTGCAGAAATAAAGGGAAAACCACCGCCGCCCTGATAAACATAGCCACAGCAATACCTTCAACACCCCATTTAACAGCGGAGAATATTGCCACAATGGTGGTTAGTAGCATGCCAACACTCCAGAATATTGAAGGCAATATCCTTTTATTAGATATCCAGATCGTGCCTGGGAAAACCGAAATCGCATAGAATACACCCATCAGCGATAACCATCTCATCAAATCCGCAGACTCCAGCCATATTGAATTTTTTTTGAAAAAGCAAATTGTATGAATAATCTCCTCAGATAGAAGACTCATAGAGATCAAAAGTGGAATCACCAGGGCGGAAGTGATATATGTCATTTGGGAGAATCCGTTTTCTGTCCTGGACTTATCATTTTGTAAGCGGGAAAAAACAGAAACGGTAATATTCCCTAAAACTGCACTTATTACCACCTGGGGCAGAATCGAAATATCATAGGAAAAGCTGAACAATCCCAGCAGTTTTTCATCCAATAATTTACCTATAATAAAAAAGGGTGCGCTGAATCTCAGGTAATCTACAATGCGTAAAAATACCAGACCAAATCCCACTGTAAGGATCCTGCCAGAGTGAAATAGTGCACTGAGCTGAATACCAGGAATTCTGCTTGTAGAGACAAGGAGCACTAATGTTATAACCTCCTGAATCAGAGCTCCGGAAATTAATGACCATGTGCCATAACCCTTAAATGCCAGAAAAATCATCACTGTAGAGGAGACTAAAGCAGAAGAGGACTCTATGGATGCCAGAGTTCCAAAACGCATCTGTTTCTGAAGAAGTGCTTTGGGAACCGAACTGGTTGAAGAGATGGGGACGATAATCGATCCGATAACCAGAAATTCTGTCAATTCAGGAATGTTAAAAAATTTAGCTGCAAGAGGGGCTGCACCGAATATGATTATATACAGTAAAATTCCCCATATGATACTTGCCGTAAAGCAACCAGCGATTTCCTCTTTTCTGATATCCTGTTTCTGAACAATAGCGGTGGTCAGCCCCATTTCATTAATAAGACTTGCCATTCCAATAAGCAGTGTCACATAACGCATGATTCCAAAATCAGAAGGCACTAACAAATTAATTAATAAAATCTGCGTCCCATATTGAAGCGAGTAGCGTACGGCTTTTCCCAAAAAGACATATAAGCCGGAGCGGCTGACCTGAGATCGGATCGATTTATTCTGATACATTATTTCTGAATTCCATTTTTATTGACAAACCAACAAACACTGAAAGTCCGGAAAATTTTACTTTTCATACAGTGGTTTGAAATATCTGTCAATAACAACCAGCTTTAGCAAAAAGAGTGTTATAAATACGTTATTAGCCTAAGAGCTTGCACTGAGCGGGCAAAATGAATTTGAAAAAAAACCAATTCCTTTATCATAAACCCATATTTCTTTTAAAAACTACCCTCTTTTGCAGGGACTCCGGAAAACATAAACGATCTCTACGCTCCCTGTTTTTAAATCTGAAGTTGCTCATTAAATAGTTTAATTTTCCACGACTACTGTTAAATATACATCTTTGAAATTTTCAGAAAAGACTCCGGCTAAAAGACTTCTGTTTTAGATCTATCCTTGAAAGAGAAGCGAAACAGGGATGCATTGAACCGGTAAAGTCGAAAAGAAAAAAGGAATATGGATAGACAAAGGCCCAAACCATCCACAGTAAGTCTTAAAAAAGGGAGTTCTCGGCCCTCTGATGACCTGAAATCGATATATAATCTTACTTCCATGATACACGACTCACAACCCTCTCATCCTCAACTGATCCATTTTTTCCATTATTGTCTTTTCCAGAGCCAGTGAGGAAACAGAGAGTGTGTAATCAAAGCGCTTATCCGCAGCCGAAATATTTATCGAAAAGATTACTTTAGTTTTGGGAAAATCCCATCTGGCATAGGCAGCAGTGTTAATTTTGAGGAAATAATCGTAAGGGTGATATCTCAGATTCCACCTTTCCTTTCTGATATAGGAGTCCAGTTTAATGAATATGGCTCTGGGATCCAGCCCTTTAAAAACCGGTTCTTTCATTCCGTATTTTTTGTTTAACAAGTCATAAATATCATGAACAAACACCAGTGTACGACTCCTGATATTCAGGTAATAATCATTGACGCTTCGAAACACATTATAGTTGAAGTCATAAGTTTTTAAATCTTCAAAATCAAATATCACAGTTGACTGGAAAAACTTATCCTCACAGAAATAATATTTAACAGTCGCTTTTTTTCCGGCTATTTCTGTATTAGATCTGTAAACGGTAACTTTCAGATCTTCTGGGAAATTTCCGGCAGCAGGGTCACTTTGCCACTGCTTAGGATTAATAATTGCTTTTACCTGATCCTGTGAAGACCCCCAGGGTGCGTTATTAAACCCCCCCGGATCATCTGCACCGAGAACTAAAAGCGGGCAAAAGAGTATAAATAGCAGACGTATTTTCATTTTATTGAATCACTCCCTGAATTGTTCCATCCTTAATTTCCAGAATTTCCCCATAAGTTCCAGCTTCCGGCAGACTTCGTATATAAATATTTTCGAGCAGAATCTGCTCTGAGGAAAATATATCTGCCGTTTGCAACTGCATTTTCACAACAGAATGTGTGAAAAGCGTATCGGCGGGGGACACTGTGTAAGAAGTGTTTTTTCCATGATAACGGGCCATATGAAACAACACTCTGGCATTTCCGATAAGCTGGCCGTCTCCAGGAAATATGTCCATCCTGATAAGGTCTCCATCCCTGATATTTTCTACTTCCTGGAAATTTTCAGAATAAAAATACATCCTCAAAGTATCCCCGGATAATTTGCACTGATTTTTCCAGCTGCAGTTACCAATTAACCGCTGATAATCACCATTTATATACGCGCTGAAGACCACCACCGGATCACAATTGACAAGAGAATCCATCTGAGTACATTGCAGATTAAAAAACAGCAATCCGGTAGAGATAAAGATTTGAGATAGAGGGAACTTATTCATGAGCCTTTTTTATCTTAGTCGTTTAGTCCCGGAAAAGATGTCACATCTTCTACAAAAGAAACCTGATTCTGATTTTAGCATATTTAAAGAAGTAAATGTATAAAAAATCAGTATCTTTATATTTTTTCGGGAGATAAGCTGACACTAGCTACACTATTTTGGGAGAAGTCAGCAGAAAGGACTTGATACTTGTGTGCACGTCTCCTATTTTGAACAGACGAATGTGGACTTTGGGCAAATTCTCTCAGGGCTGAAATACCATATAACAAAAGAGGTTACCTATGGGTTTATCCAGAGATGAAATTTTAGATCTGGCATCCCGTTACATTTCTCCTGATGAAGCGACAGATTTCCCCTTTGAAGGGGACGTTTTTTGTTTGCTTAGCCGGCAGATTTCTCAATCCCCTCCTGCATCTGATGAAGAAGGTTGGGCATTCAGCGGTTACGGACTTTGTATCGGTTATACTATTGATGAAGAAGCCAAGCCCCGGGGAAAATGGCTATGGTTGCATTTTGCCAGCCTTACAGCTTTTCCTCCTGTACCACAGGTATTAAGGCTTCAACCACCTCATATTGTGAAAGGTTGTTTTCAGAATGCTGAAAGGACTCATGATTTCAGAATAATCAAAATAAGTACAGGAAATGTACTTGATGTTCTGGAAAAAAAGCTGGAAACTCCTAAAAATGAAGCTACGTCGCAGGAGGAAATGCCAGATAAGAAGATTGTGAAATTTCGCAGGAAAGATATGGCCAGATAAATTATTCTGGCAGCTTATTCGATAAGAGCAACTTTGATATCCTGACTCATTCCTCGTCCCAAAGCAACACGTGAGTTATTAATTAGAAGCACGGTACGCCCACCATGGTTAGTAATCACTGTACCTTCAACACCGGGAAGTAAACCCATATCCATAAGTCTCTGACGCATTTTACAGCCCTGAAAGAACTGCTCGCTATCGGATATCTCAGTAATTCGGAATTTGCCTCCGGATTCCACCTTTGAAAGAGACATGCTTTCAGATGTGCCGTAACATTTATTGCACAAACCATGGATCTGCATTTTATGATCAAATGCATGAAATCCATGAATTCTTGCTTCCTTTAGCTGCAAATCCTCAATTTCCGGAGAATAGAACTCGATTATTTTGCCACATTTAAGACAGTAAAAATGATCATGGTGCTCACCAATATGCAGATGCTCATAACGCACCATATTATCACCAAATACCCGTTCCATGGCAAACCCATACTCAACCAGCAAAGAGAATGCATCCCTAATCGCAGAATCTGAGATATTCATTTTGTGCAGTTGAACAAACCTGCGAATATCCTCGAGTGCCAGATGATTGTCGGTTGAGAAGAAAAATCCGATCAGCATCCGTAAATCATCATCAACTGTGATTCCGTTATTTTTAAGGAATTCAAGACATTCGGTGAGTATCTGCTTATGCTTTCGGGTGTTGCTGCTACCCTTACTGATTGATTTTGTTTCAGTGTTGCAACATTTCCGGGATGATCTGTCCGGGTGAAAATGTCTTAAAAATTCTCTGAAATGTGTTCTCATTTTTTACATCCTGGGCCAAACAGAGCAACAGAATATATTTCTCTTTCAGATGATAATGCAAGCATCATAGTGTTACGGCGATGTACAATGTTATATTAGTCCTGAAGTGAATATTTTTTCTCTGCTAAGGGAAAACAGAAACAAATTAAAGCGAACAGTTCTAATGGAGCATCCCGTATCGCCTTCTGCATATCCGGTCCACAGCATATTAACCATATAAGCTTTCAGATCGGTTACTTCAAAGGTGAACAGAACTGTGTGCCTGCTGATCAGGTTTAATAAAGATATGAGAGATAATTCTTGAAAAAATTTTTTTTGTTTATTTTAACACTCACCACTATCATCGCAGCTGAATCGGACAGGATAACTCTGGTTCAGAATCGTTTCTACGGCGCATCAACCAAATCACTGGCTGATGCTGGAATAGCATTCCCTTCGGAAGTATTTTCCGGGCTTCTAAACCCCGCACTTACCTTCTCTCATCATAAGACTGTGCCACAATCACATGGGACCATGGCAATTGGTTATGGAAGGGACAGCATCTTTAACAGACATATGCTGCCTGCAGGGTTCAGCTACTCAAATGATGAAGGATCAATAGGATTGTTTTATCGATACATGAAGGGTAAAAAAGAGATTCTTCAGCATGAGATGACCATAAATATTGCAAGTCAGATTTTCGCCAAGTCCGATGTTCAGGGAGCAGTTGATTTTGGTATGAATCTCCGTTTTGAGAAAATGGTATGGGAGAACAGACCTTCCAGAGCAGAATATTTTCTGGCGGATGATTCGGGTAGTTTTACTACTGTGTTTTCTTCTGATACTTATCATTTATTAAATGACTATTCAATCAGAGATAAGCGTGCTTTACTGGATATCGGTTTTTATCAACCGCATGTTATTGATGGTGTCGATTTTGGACTTGTCATTAGAAATCTGGTGGGATACGTATGGACTTATGGAAATCCAGATACTGTTTTTTATGACACATTGACGGATTCACAAGGTGCCGATTCTGCGATAGTAAAAACTTATTCTTTTACTGGCAATAAGAAAGCAGATCGTGGATGGACAAAGGGTATTGATCGTACACTGACTATCGGGTTAGCTTACCATGCTGCAATGAGCAGCAATAGAATACTGTTGAATTTCCCGGTTGATCTTGAGATCCGTGGTCTTTTCAACCGGCACTTAAAAAACCACTACATATTCAGAGGTGGAGTGGAAGCGGATATCGCCGGATATGTGATGCTGCGATTTGGTTATGCACGTGCTCCTGGCAGACTCCGCTCCAGCTGGGAAGAGATCAGAAACATCAATGTGTTTACTGGCGGAGCCGGCCTGAAATTTTCTTCTCTGTCATTTGATTTTTATATGTCTGAGCGCACATTCGGTGTTAGTGGATCGTTTAATTATTAGGATGGACATGGGGCTTTCCTTCCGAAACGAATTCTGGTATACTCCCGACAAAGCATTTTAACATCCGCATTACTGCAACATAGCATTTTAATTCTTTTGAAATATACAAACATTCAACACTGCTTGAAAAAAGAGCTGTCATTCATCAGACAACGAGTATTATTTGACTTTTTTTAATTTCGACTGTAATTCCAGCAGGACATATTTGAAAGGCCATGATCATTAACTGCTTTTAGGTAGTGTTCAGAGACCCATAGCCATAACCAATTTTTCCATTCTGTTTTCATGGAGGCTCTGTTATGCTATCGAATCAAAAAACCGCTCCGTACTGAGAAGCTCAGTGGCTGGAGCGTTTTTGTTATTGAGTAAATACAAAAACAGACCATTCCTTTCAAGTGTTCTGATTCACTTCTATAAATTCCAGGAAGGTTTTTAAAGCATTAGAACCGCTCAATCTCCAGAGTACTCGATTTTCTCTATAATGCTGGTTGTGTCAGTTAACAAGTTACCGGGTTCCCCACAATTTTCAAAAGCAGGAGTAACTTTCTTTATGTATCGCTCATATTGCGAATAGAATCCATCCGGACTTTTAATTCCCCCGGTCTTCAAAAGATTTGTAGTCAGGAAGCGGTGGAGAGACTTTCCATCACGTGGTCCGGTATATTTGGTATTGCATTCACCTATACAAGCCACAGTGATATCATGGATATCGGTTTGCCCACTGTTTTTGCCAAATCGGTCCAAATCGACTCTGATAACAGCATTCCACAGACCATAGCAGGTTCTCTCTTTGCTGGAAGCCTCTACATTGAAAGGTCTCATAATATCATCCGTAGTCCCGCTTTTGGCAAAATTAGACAACGGTTCATTTAATATATATGCATCCGGATGAAAAGCAGTATCAGTTAAAGAGGGATCAAAGGGAGAAATCTGATAAGCGATATCATAACTACTCAAGCCGTCAGCCTGATTTGAGGTCAGTCTTTTATGCATTCCCAGCAATGAAGGTCTGATATTGTTGATATCCGCATAGGGGTGATAGCGGCGGATTGTATCATTAATGGGAACATTTTCCCCATTTAATACCATGCTATCAATAACTAACGAGGGGTGTTCTGCGGGTTGTTCGATCAGATCATTGTTGTAAAAAACATTAAACAGATGCATCTGTTCATAAAGTGTCATTTCCAGAGTTCCTAAAGCAATCGAATACATGCTGTCAGAAATGGGGGCTTTTCTACCAAAGGAATACATGTAATCTACATCTGCACCTACTATTCTGGTGAATTCCTTATAGGCACGTACCCCAGTCATGTAGGTAAGTTTCAGTGAATCCTTTACTCTGGAGAATGCGCCGGTTCTGTAAAGCAGTTGCACAAGCTGGAAAGCATCAGATCTGACCTCAAAGTTGGGATTAAATATGCTGCGGTTCATACGTAAAAGTGTCTCAACTGCCAGAATGTTATTGGAAGTTGCCAGAAGATCAAACACATATTGACATCCATCGAAAGCATTTTTATAGTTGTGAACCGGATAACCTTTCCCTTTTATGGGGCTGTTATGAAAAATCACTCCGGTTCTGATACCTTTTTTATAATCGAAGTCCCTTCTCCAGGTCACGTCCTCCTTGACTTCAACAGTATCGGTCCATTTGGAATAGGGCTTAAAAATCCCCAGGTCATAATTAAGGGTATTAAGGATTGGTTTAGCAGTTGAGGAACCATTCGGAGTTTTGTTTTTCAAAAGACAAGCCAGTTTTGATCCTACTTTATCTTTGGAGTAATAGGCCAGCAGTTTTCCAGAGCGGGAATCCATGATACTATAGGCAAAATATTGACCATTGACAGCAACCGGTTTTCGCAGATAGAAAAACGTGCTTCTGCGGAATTTATTTCTGGCAATCTTTTTATACCTTATATTTACAATTATAGTATCTCCCGGATTGCATCTGGTATAAAAAGTGGAGCCTGGTTCGTGAAAATTAACCGTGTCTTTCAGTATTTTTACCAGCCGGACAGAATCTTTGGGGGTCTTATCCAGTTCAACAGTTGCAGAATCACTCCCTATTCTTACCTCATCGACTATAGTAGTATCTTTACCATACCCTCTCTGATTTACCAATTTTTCCAGTGTTTCCTGCAGGTCTTTATCAATTGTTAATTTTATCAGCAGGTTACCTTTTTTCCTTACCAGAGAGTTTGGATCGAGGAGGTCCATTTGCATAAGCTGTTCTGCATCAGAGCCGTTTCTTTTCAGAGTAAGAAGCCAGAATTCATTAGCCAGATCGACCAGTGCACCATAGCCCCCCTGAAAAGTTCTGGGCTGATTAAATTTCAAAGAATCTATCTCAGAGAGGACCAAAGCTCTTTTTTCCGGCCCCCACCCCAGCATCTCACCCATTCGTTCCATGTCTATTTTACACTGTCTGGAAATCTTTGTTTTGTAGTTTCTACCCCATTTCACCATACGTGCCAGATAGACACATTCGGCGTCAGTTAATTCATTGAGGTTTTTGTTGAACAAGCCTCTGGCAATATCCTTATATCCGATCATGCCGTAATCGCTGGTTACACAATGGTTAAGGTATACTTCCAGAATATCTTCAGCTGAATACAATTTTCTCAGAGCAACCGCCAGTCGAAGTTCACGTTTTTTACGATCAACAGACTTACTTACCATCCGCATCCCTTTTTCATCCAGTTTTGAAATGAAAAGTTTTGCCACCTGTTGAGTAATAGTAGATGTACCACGCGGAGAAACCACTTTGAAATTCAGAATTGATTCTTTTACCGCCCTTAGAAAGGCACGAACAAAGCTGTCAAATTCTATACCCATGGTATTGGAATAAAAATTTTTATCTTCAGCTGCAAGAAGAGCAGTAACCAGAGTTGGAGGAATTTCTTCGAGTCTGGCTCTCTGATGATCAGTTTTGATTTTAGCCAGAGGCCGGTTAAATCTGTCCACAATCTCAATGGTATTTGAGTATTGCCGCACTTCCCTGAGCCGGTCAATAATGGAAAGAGATGGGTAATCATCAAGAGTAACCCCATCAACGACTCTGATCTCGCAATGATCATTCTGTTTGTCTCTGTCAACAATACGTGCGGCTTCCTGGTTCATAGCCTCATCAGTAAGCACATCCTGCCAACCAGCCCCATACTCGGTGGATAGAAGTCCTCTTTTTTCCAGATCAACCAGCTTTTCGCCCCACTGAAGGAAATAGCGATTAAAAGCTGCTCTGGCCAGTAGAAATCCTGGATATGCACCAATGGCTGAAAGAGCTATAATCCCGACACATACCCACAGGGTAATCTTTAATATTCTTTTGTTCTTTTCCATTTTATAAAAAACCCGAAATAATGAGGATAAATGGCAGATCCTGAAGCGATCCATAGTCTAAAGATATAGAATTTTAAATCTACTCTATTTTATAGACGATGTTCAAGAAATCCAACCTAAAAGATGGACAATTATAGTTATTACAGTATATTTTTATATATCCAAATCGGGCAATTCTTAAGGTGAGGTATAGACACACACTTCTGCGATTGTGCCCATACCCTGCAGAGTAGAATTGTCCGTTTTAAATTTTTATAAAAAAAGCGGGAGATTAGTGATGAGATGTTTTCAAGTCAGAAGCCTGATTTTCGCAGTTTGTATACTTGTGGTCGGTTGTGCTCAGCGGACAATCACCCGGATCGAATCTCTTCAGGCACCATGTCCCAGAGTATTATCTCAGGACAGCGACACAATTTGCTATGCAGTTGCCTTTAATGATACAAACGAACGGGAAACATTTATCTCCTCATTTAAGCAGTTTCTGGAGAAATACCCATTTGTTACCATGACAAAAGACACAGTACGCAACTATGTCCGTATTGATCTTCTGCCATCTTCTGCCCAGGTGAATCTCGAACAGCCAATCACCAGAATTGAACAGACTCAGATAGTTGAGGATATCATAGAGGAGACCCTGGATGCGGTCAGTTTGGATTCCACCACGGAAGTGACAGATTCAATTTTACCTGGATTTGGGGGTAGTGTCCGGATCTATTTCCCCCGCAAAAATGTAGATCCTCTTTTTTCCCGTTTATTCAACGTCTTTCCATTCAGTCTCAACAATGTCACAGATCAATCGGAAAACTCATCTCTGGTAATCGCCGATTCCTCTCCTCACAGAATCACTCTTAAAATTAATGGCAGATTCACCAATGCCGAAAACCGTACACTTACAGCTCTTGACTTTATAGATAACTGGACTTCGATTTTGAAAAAGTATCCTGCAGAGGGTTATTCATTGTTTAGAAACATTGTTGGAATACCCGAATTTATCTCCGGCAATGAAGCAACAGTCAGAGGTTTCAGTGCTCTGGATGAGAACACGATCACTTTACGGTTGGCAAGTAACGATACTCTGGCAGCGTCACGTCTACGCAGTCGCAGACTGGTTGATGACAGGTTGAAACTGGGTTTATATCACATCTCCCGGAAAAGCGAGGATAATCTGGAGCTTCTGGCGAATGGCAATTCCACCCCGGATAAACCATTTCTGGAAAAGATATTTTTACACACCGGAGGGGATCCTAATCCGATTCTTTCATTTACGTTAAATAAATATGATGCAGTGGTTCTGACCTCCATAAACGATCTTGAATATGCACGGAGAAATCTTTCAGGAAACTCCTCCCTTCAGGAAATTCCTGGAGAGAGGTATTTTCTGGCCAATGCATCACAGGATAAAGCATTCAGACAATTTCTTAGAAGTAAGGTAAATAATGCTGATATGCTTCGCAATGTCGTCAAAGCGGAAGGTTCGCCCATTAACTCGGTTGTTGTAGAGAATCTGGAATTTACTGAATCACAGGATATGAGCCCCATCCAGTTTTCTTCAACTCAGACATATAAACTCATTTATTGCAAAGATGATCAGATATCCAAAAGTATTGCAGAAAAGCTGCTGGCTACTCTTTCGCATTCCAAAATAGCGGTTAATCTGGCAGCACTTGACAATTTGGAGTACGAGCGCTGTCTGATTGCCAGAAATTATGACTGTGCAGTTGGATGGGTACCACAGAACATCACTCATAACAAAAGCGAACAACTGAGATTAGCCTCAATCTGGTTTAATGATGAAACCGATGAACTTAAACGCCTTCAGGAGAATGCAGAAATCCCACTTTTCTCTGTTAAGAGATATCTGTTGAAAAGAAATAACCTGCATTTATTCAGAAACAGCATTCAGGGACTTTTCCGCAAAATTGAACAGGCCCCTATCCAGCCGGTAAATGAGAACTGAGCAGTTCTCATTTTTTCCATTTTGTAATGTTTTTTGTTTTCCCTAAATAAACCTGAATATTAAGTTTCCATCACGCTGCTCAGAAATTATTTTCTTTTTTTCTTCTGTTCATTTTTCTTTCCTTTTTTTCCGAAAATAGAAAACATTTACCGGTTAGCAATGTTTTGGGCCATTTCTATTGAGACCTTTTTTTCATGTTCTTAGCCGGATAATCGCTGTAGTTTCAATGGCATTTGGTTTGCGTTTTTTTAAATTACTGAAATTGCAGCCCGCCGGGTATTCTGTTCTCAATGCTATAGATCTCCCACTTTGTGAGGAGTACTCATGCAATATTTCCTTCAAAGCCCAGTTGTATTTATAATGGTAGTAATATTGGGAGTTGTATCAATTTTCAGCTATCCTGCATACAGCTCACTTTTTTACCGCTTAGGTTTTGATTTGGTTTTATTGTCTCTATTCACCTTTGTTATGATAAGAAACCGTCTCACAGAAAAACATAAAATCAAAACAGTTGCAGAATCATCGCAAAAAACCACCAGTGAAGGCATAAAGGAAGTGCCAGTACCCGAAAACAATCAGCAATCGTCAATATCAGTCACTTCCAGTATGCAAAATCATGAAATCCTGCAATCGATTCTTACAGATATTCACTCATCATACGATAGCAGTAAACTCAGATCTTTGATTATCAAAAATGCAGTGCTTCTGACCGGTGCACATGGAGGTAAACTGGGGATTACTGAATCAGGAGAACTCAACTCCGGTTTCGATGCACATTACATCTACTCACCTTTTCAAATAGATCTTCCTTCAGATTGCCAACCGATCATGAACACAGTAGCAGCCAGCAAAAAAGCGGTTAAGACCAGTTTTTCTGATTCTAAACATGGAGAAAACTGTTATTTATTGGCGGTACCACTTATTAGAGATAATTTAACCAACGGAGTTATATTAGTAGTAAACAAAAGCACTCAGTTCTGCGAAAGAGATCTGGTAAATCTCAACCTTTTTGCCTCTCAGGCAGCATTAGCCATTAATAACACCAGGTTATTTGAGGAAGCAATCCGCCAGGCGCAAACCGATTCGCTCACCGGTCTTTATAATCACCGGCATTTTTTTGAGCTTGCCAAAAAGGAGATAAACCGTGCCCAACGCTATAAACATACTCTAACTGTAGTGATGGTCGATATAGATCTTTTCAAATACGTAAATGACACTTTCGGTCATCCTGCAGGTGATCAGGTGATAATAACCATCGCAAACCTGTGCCGTAAACATTTCCGTAACATTGATATTGTAGGCAGATACGGTGGAGAGGAGTTTTCCATATTGCTTCCTGAAACACCGGTAGAAACAGCCGCAGAAGTGGCTGAGCGGCTTAGAAATACTGTCGAAAAAACTGTTATCTCCTATCATCGCCGCCATATTTCGGTAACGGTAAGCCTCGGTCTGGCGTCACTGAGAAACGATTGTACCTCATTAACCCGCCTTATAGAGCGGGCTGACACTGCACTTTATCACGCCAAAGCCCAGGGAAGAAACAGGGTAGTTATTTGGAAAGCATCGATGTGTTATGTGGGTGCGATAAAGCACCCCAGGACTTTTCTGAGATTTTAAATTGGATAGCCTGTGGAAATTGTGGCAGTTCATCTGATAATCCTTAATACTAATGCACTTTTTCCTTGGCCGCAGATTTAGCCAGCTATTATGATTTTAGGTACTATTTAGCCGGATAGATGAGTTTTTCCCACGTTTCGTTGCTGATAGAACCCAGTTTGGCAAAAAGTTCTCCCGCCTTCTGAGCTTCATTTAAAGTCAATTTTACCTCCAACCGGTTTTTCTCAAAAAATTCAGATACATTGAAATGGATTCTTGCCGGATCCGGATTGACTTTGTTAACCAGCGCTGACCACCTCTGCTTTAGTTCGACCAGATTAGGAAAGCGCTTTTTAAAGATCTGATCCCTGATTTTTTGAGCCTTCTGGGGTTGATTGATCGATCCATTTTCCAGGATTTCTGTAATCGTTATTTCCCCAAGAAGAGCATGAACAGAACATTGTTCTGTAAACGCTATTTCCGGCAACCATTCTATAAGCTCCCTTTGCTGCTGACGGGAGAAGCTCACTTTTGAGAATAGACTCAAGAAAGCATCACGATCCACTGTACTCATTGAATTCAAATCAGAAGCGACTGTACAATCAGCAACTCCACTATCCACAGCATTTAATACAGGAAGTGCACAAGTTAACAACCGTTCCAGTTCAAATCTCTCTTTATCGGAGATTCCCAGTCCGCAAACGATTCTTTTATATTCCTGGTCATCTAAATTGACTTTTAACCAATTTAAAAACAATATTTTTTCCTTTAGCAAAAGCGTGCGGCCGCGGTTTAAGAGAATCCTGAGCAGAGAATAAACGAAGCTGTCGCAAACTGAATCTATAATTGCAAAATCGGCTTCTTCGATTTTTCTTCTGCGCAGCAGAACTAAACGCTTACACCCATCGATTATTGTATAGCGGGAATTTTTCTTACACACAATAATCGGTGGCATAACAGTGCAATACTGATTCTGCACCGGAATATCAGGTTCAAAGAGAGTATCCGGAAAATCAACCTTTTCAACCAATAATCTGGAATAGATCAGATTGATCCCTTCCCCACTTTCAGCAGTGAGTTTCTGCAATATATCTGTACTTTTCATACAATTCCTTTTTTCCTCTTTTAAGATAACCGTTTGCCACAATGAGTGCTTTACTTGAAAGCACAGTTTTCAGTAGATTTATCTGTGTCTGGTTAAGAAAGTTGGTATTGAGCAGATCCAGCATACTTTGAACCCTGAACCTGTCCATCCCTATCATTGACATTGATAACTGATCACAGTGTCCTCCATAACGTTTCAGCAGATATTCATCAAGTAAGCCGATCTGGTATTTGCAGGTAATTCGCAGCCACAGATCGTAATCTTCACATACAGGAATATTTTCATTGAACCCACCGGCTTTTTCAAACAGACTTTTCCTAAGAATTACAGAAGATGGAGTAATCATGCACCTCTTCAGGCTCGCTTCAAACAAATCCCCCTGAAACTTTTCATGTGTCATTGGCGGATTTACCCTGTTTCCATTTCTTATCCAGATCTCTCTGGTCTGCATGATTTCAAACTGTGGATTACACCTGCACCAACTTATCTGTTTTTCCAATTTGGATGAAAACCATTCGTCATCCGAGTCAAGAAAAGCGATCCAGTCTCCGCTGGATTCCTTTACTCCGATGTTGCGTGCCCTGGAAACCCCATGGTTCTCTTCCAGCCTGATAAACCTTATCTTACTCTCTTTCAATATGGGTAAATCCCGTGTTCCATCTTCAGAACCGTCATCCACAACGATCAACTCATAATCTGTAAAGGTTTGCCTGAGAACCGACTGAAGAGCTCTTTGAAGAAGTATTTTCCGATTAAAGGAGGGTATAACGACTGAAACCAGAGGCATAAACTAAAAAACCTTTTCAATAAAAGCATAAAAACTTTAGCAATAAATCGAATTTTTACCTGTTTGCTTCATTGGTCTGAGGAGTTTAAAATAACTGTTTTCAGGTCAGGAATAAAGGCTGGTTTTCCAGGTGGTACATTTAAAAAAAAGGCCGCTTGTCCTGTGAAGACAGCGACCTGAAACAGATAGAGTTTCTATTGTGAGATGCAATAGATCTATTTTAGAATGAATTTGCTGACCTGGTTACCTACGTTGCTTTTAAGTCTGGCAAGGTATGTGCCCCTGGCTACAGATGCGCCCCGGCTGTCTTTTCCATCCCAGAGAGTCTTTTCAGACACGTTCAGCATACGGATAAGGCTTCCATTAAGATTATAGATAGCAATTCTACCCTGCATATTTTTACCTGTCAAAAATGTAATCCGGCCGTTGATTCCATTAAGAATGGAAAAGCGGGTAGCTCTCTGATCTGCCGGATGATTTTTACTGACAATAGCGGTCCAGGAAGCATCATGGAAACTGATATTATCAATGGAAACACTGGCCCGTGAGCCTCCGATATGAAATTCGACCTTGGCAACCGCATCCACAGTCGGAGTCAGATTCATCTTGATTTTACTCATAAGAGTGGGTACGCTGAATGTGGTGTCCAGAAAAACCAGGGAATCATCACCGGTCACTCTTACCCGCATATCCCGGGTCCCATTAACAAATGCATCAAAGGAGAGTATATAAGGTCTGTTCCCCTGAACATTCATTTCCCCCTGGCTGAGAATCATGGAGTTGAGCGAATCTCCAGGGCTCTCGATTTTAATGCTGTAAATTCCATTACTGACCTCGGCACCACCGCGTGCCTGATTGAAAGCAGTATGCCATCCACTGGTACCGTTTGAGAAGTTTCCATTTGAGATCAGTTCTCCCACCTTTACCGGTACGCCGAATTTATTGATCTCGAAGATGGCACTGGTACCGATAACAGAATCGGTTCCTGCACTTCTGATTCTTATTTTGCAATTTTTGGAACTCTGGGCAGGAACATTCCACAGATAAGCCTGAAGATTTTCAATACTGTCAACGATTTTGATCCAGGTCAATCCGCTGTCCAGAGAGTATTCAAGATCGATCAAAGGCGCCGGGTCATTAGTCCATTGAATGTTAAATTCAGAACCGGCTTTCAGGACCGAACCAATATATGGTCTGGTAATCAGACATTTTCCATTTTCTACCTCAATAAGACTTACATTATCCAGATAAACCGTTCCTGATTCATTACCGCAATTAAACTCGACACGGACTTCATTGAATTTGAAACTCGAATCAATTGCTGCCGGATCCACATACAGATAGATAATATAAGGCTCCTTCTTTGTTCCTAACTGACAAAGTTGAGGTCCTCCTATAGCAGATCTGTAAGGGGAATCCTGCTCGCCCAGATTTATATGAATATTTCTGGGACGTGAAGCAAAAGCATCAAACCGAAGCTTATAGGTTTTTCCGGTTGCTATGGTGAGATTTTTCTGTTCGAGCTGAGCCTGCCAGGGTTCAGTTCCGGCTGTATCGACCTGTATTACATACTGTTCGTTCTGAATGCCTCCTTTTGCCTTGGCAGGAGAATATGCATTGAAAACCCAGTCGGTAGAATCCAGAAAATCACCATTTTTTATCATTTCGCCCTTTTCAACAGCACTGGCTTCCTGGATTTTAAAAGCATCGCTGGTATCAGCAATTTTGCCATCAGTACTGCTGATTATAACTTTACATGTACTACCGGAAACACCTGATGGAATTTTCCACCAGAAAGATTTCTGGTTTGTAGCAGCCTGGGTAATGATCTTCCAGGTGGCACCATTGTCGGTAGAGTACTGGATCTTTACACTCTCCAATATTCCGCTGTTTGTCCAGGAAATTTTGTATTCATTTCCAGTAATCCAGCGATCTTTTGCTGCCGGACTCACAATGCGGATTATCGGAACAGTCTTTTTGATCAGAACTACACTGTCCAGTGCAATATTGGTAGCCCCATCATACCTGCCCATATTTAGCTCAAGGGTGGCTGGTCCCTCAAGTTTTTCCACAAAGAAATCAACTGAAAGCTTTTTTGAAGTGGCACCTGTATTCAGGACTGCGGAACTATCGGTGAGAATCAGATTATTGGAACGGATAACAGCTTTTATAGACCCTTGACGTGAAGAACTTGCCAAGAAACTTAATGTGTAAGCCTCACCTTCCTGAAGAGCAATACCGTTTTGAGACAACTGCGGTGCGTTCTCTGAATTGCCTACCTGTGTAATCTCTATCTTACACTTTCTGGAGATGATAGTCCCATTAGTGCTTTGCATTGTCTGGTAACTGCGGGTGGCGATTGCCCCGTTGGTTTGGAAATTCCAAACATTTGAACTGGTATCAAGAAATGATCCGTTCTGGATAAGATTTTGCTGCGCTGGCAGATTAAATACCAGCAGTGATGTAACTGCTGCTGAATAAAAAAAACGTCTCATAAACCCCCCTGTGATGAGGAAAAAGGAGTGCACTATAATTATCCAGTACAAACGACTTCTTATATATGATGACTCGCCTCACTCCTTAGCTGCTTATCAGGTCAGCAGCCTGACTTCTAAACAAACTTCCTCAATCGAAGTTAGCTTTCGGAAGTGCTTTAGACAAGGATTACAGTCTTGTCAATACAAAATCTTGCAAAGCTGCAGACCCGATAATCCAAAAGGTGCTGTGCAGTTCATCATAAAAGGATTCATCTGACTGGAGTTTTGATTGTCCTGTTGAAAAAAATCGGTCATTATAATATAATTCCGCACCTTGGTTAGAAAAACACTGTCTGAAGGCTTAAATACCGGTTTTCTATGGTTTTTCAGCCATTTTTTATTTAATTCCATTCACCACTCTTTCAACTCTATTATTTTTACTAGTTTAACTGGAAACACTTTTGGTTGGACCGGGAAAGTCGAAAAAGCCACAAATTATGAGTTATTGGAGGTGGACTGACAAAAGATTAAATATCCGGGAAGGTTTTAGAAAAAAACAAGTACTTCTACTGTCAATTAAATAACGGTTATCTTTAGGGACAGTGGTACGGTCCTGTTTAATTTTTACCAGTGTAGAACTGTTGATCAACAGGCTATTTTGTCCTCTGGAATGATCGGGAAGAAAAATTAGGTTATTACTATATACGCTAAGTATATTCTGTTGAGGCTCAGAATTGAAATCACTCCGCATCAGAAGGTAAAATGCTCGATTAATGAACCGATACGACATTTATAGCCTTAAGAGGGACCCAAAGCTGATCCAGGCGCAAAACAACTTTCCTGCCTTATAATCGAAAAGAGGAATCCAGGTGAAAATTTTATTGATCTACCCGGAAGTACCGGCTACTTTCTGGAGCTTTAAACACGCTTTGAAATTCGTTGATAAAAAAGCGGCACTTCCCCCACTGGGTCTTTTAACTGTATCAAGTCTGCTGCCATCAGGCTGGAATAAGCGTCTGGTGGATATGAATGTTTCAAAATTAAAGGACTCAGATCTGGAATGGGCTGACTATGTATTTATAAGTGGCATGGTTGTTCAGAAAGCATCTGCAATGGAAGTGATTTCCAGAGCAAAAAAGCATAAGAAGTTTATTGTGGCTGGTGGACCTCTTTTTACAACAGGATACAGTGAGTTTCAGGATGTGGACTGCTTCGTTCTTAATGAGGGAGAGATAACTATACCGATGTTTCTGGCGGACCTGGAGAAAGGAACTGTCCAGCATATCTATACTTCACCAGATAAACCGGATGTAACAAACACTCCTATTCCGGACTGGTCCTTGATAAAAATGAAAGACTATGCATCGATGTCTTTGCAAATTTCCAGAGGATGTCCGTTTAATTGTGAATTCTGTGATATTATAGTTATAAATGGCCGTGTTCCGCGCGTGAAAACGCCTCAACAGGTGATTGCTGAGTTTGATGCTCTTTACAATGCAGGATGGCGAGGATCTCTGTTTGTTGTTGATGACAATTTTATCGGCAATAAGGCCAAGGTTATTGCTATTCTTAAAGAAATCGGCTTATGGATGAAGCAGAAAAAACAGCCGTTTGTATTGTACACTGAAGCATCAATTAATCTGGCTGATGATCCTCAGATCATGGCTCTCATGCGTGAAGCAAACTTCAATTGCGTTTTCATTGGTATTGAGACTCCGGAAGAAGAGGGGCTTAAATCGTGTGGTAAAATGCAGAACACAAATAAGAATCTTCAGGATAAGGTGAGAATACTTCAGAACAATGGTTTTGAAGTACAAGCGGGCTTTATTGTGGGTTTTGACACTGATACTGTAAAGACATTTGATAATATGATTAAATTCATCCAGAACAGTGGTATCGTGACTGCCATGGTAGGACTTTTAAACGCCCTTCCTGGTACCCAACTTTTCAAACGATTACACAGTACAGGCAGGATTCTAAAGACACCCACCAGTGGTAACAATACTGATTTTACCATTAATTTTATTCCCAAGATGAATATGGAAACACTGATTGTTGGATACAGACGGGTTCTGGATACAATTTTCAGCCCCAAAAATTATTATTTCAGAATAAAGACACATTTGAAAGAGTACCGCCAGAGTTCAAAGGAACCACCCCTTCCTATTGCTTTACAGTTAAGAGCACTTTCCGGAGCTATCTGGAAACTGGGTGTCAGAGAAAAGGGTAAAAAGCATTTCTGGAAGCTTTTTATCTGGGCTACATTCTGCCGCCCCAGAATGCTACCCAAAGCAATCACCTTGTCGATTTATGGCTTTCATTATCGTCGTGTACTGATGAGCCAGGTAGAAAAAACGTAAGAGGGCTGAATGTCCGGAATGTACTCATATCTTTACACCTACTTCAAACCAGATGTATTGCTATGAGTTTCCCAACACCAGTCTCACGCTTTTGGTGGTGTTAAACAATTCCGACAATCACCAAAGCTGTTTATCCAACAGCCTCTTAATCAGGCAGAATAATTTAGAGGTATATCTCTGGATGATCCGAATAATAAAAAGATAGTTGGCTGGAAGTAGGGATTTACGGAAGAAAGTACAGTGTCACCCTGTCCGGGTATACCAAATCACTGTACAGATTACCATTCTGATTTACTTCTGGGGAATCGGATAAGCTTAGCACCTTAATTTCCCGGTCTTCTTTAGAATTTTTTAAATACTGATGCAAACTCCGAAATCTGTAAATTTTCTCAATGAAGTTGCAGCAAAAGTTATCTGAAGAAAGCCTCCTTCAAAACGTGCGGAACATCTTTGCCAAGATCATCAGAGTGACAGTTTCTGAAGATTAAAACGTTTTTTGGGACCCAGACGGAAAGCAGTAATAGAAAGATTTGTGATTCGGGATTTTTCATTACCCAGGGGCGGAAATCCTTTGGAAATTGTTTCTATCAGACCTATTTTATAGGGTTCCATATTTTTTCGAAAGAATTCAGTGTGAATAGAACATTACCTATCGTTGAGGAAGGAAGCCTTGCCCTGTATTTGAAGGAAATAGGGAAATTGCAACCTTTGAGTTCAGAAAATGAAGCACGGATTGCAGCCCGGATTCACCAGGGTGATCAGGAGGCCATAGATACACTGGTTAAAGCAAATCTTCGTTTCGTGGTGAGTGTAGCCCGTAATTACCAGAACCAAGGCATGTCTTTGAGTGATCTCATTAATGAGGGAAATATCGGATTGGTCAGAGCTGCGCAGAAATTCGATGAAAAGAAAAATTTCCGATTCATATCCTATGCGGTCTGGTGGATACGCCAGGCAATATTACAATCATTGGCAGAACACTCCCGCATTATGCGGCTTCCTTTGAATAAAGCTGGAGCGATTCACAAAATAAGCAAGACTCAGACTGAACTGGAACAGCGGTTTAACAGAATGCCAGATGCATCAGAGATTGCACAGGAACTTGGTATTTCTGAAAATACGGTAAGCGAAACCATTGCCATTTCCGGAAACCATGTTTCTTTGGATGCCCCACTTAAAGACACTGATAGTTCCTCACTGGTCGATGTGATTCAAACCAACTCAAATAATAGCCCGGAAGACGAACTACAGAGCATCTCCCTGAATAAGGAAATAAAAAAGATGCTGGGGTTTCTCACAGATCGTGAAAAAGAGATAATAAAATTGTATTATGGTATTGAAAATGAAACAGCTTATACCCTGGATGAGATCGGTCGTAAATTCAATATAACCCGTGAAAGGGTACGACAGATTAAATCCAAGGCTATCAGCAGGCTGAAAAATCTGCCTGGCAGTAAGACACTTGATTTCTACAACGATTGAGGTCATCGATGAAAGCATTATTTCTTATTGGATTTTTCTGGCTTATTCTGTTATCATGTGGCGGGACCAGCTATATTGAAATAAACAAGCTTCCTGATACATATCAATGCAAGCACATGGATGAGATCTGTAAAGAGGCTCGTGAATTTGAAGGAAAATACGCCCAGATGAGCAAAGAGGAAAAAGAGGAATTCAAAACGCTGTTGGATACCTACAGAAGCCAGTGTAATACGGCACTGGAGCTATGCAAAAAAAGCAAGTGAGATTCTTCTTATTATAAGAGAGACGTCCAGTTGGAGCCCATGGTTATCTTTGTATATATACCAGCAACTTGGATACCTTTTATGCTTCAACTTTTCCAAAGTTCCTTTTGTGTAAAAATAATGGAACCGTACATATCGCGGCTGCGATCAGCCCAAAATCCGCAATTACACCAAGTTTGAATGCCGCTGTACTCCCAACAACGGACCATAATAGCGGTATAATCGCAAGAAATTGGTACCCTGAAGGAAATGCAATCAGCAAAACACCAATAGTAAAAATAGTAGTCGGACAGGGCAATCCTAGTGTCGGCATACCAGGGTAGCTATGCCCTGTCAAATGCGTCAGTATCGGGTACACGATAAGTGCAAAAAACATCAAAGTGAATCCCAGAATAGACTGGATAGATGTCTTGGAAAGCCCCGATTCAGGTATTTTTCTGAAAGTCACAAGTGCAAGTACTACACCCTGCATAATAAAAAGCAATCCGAAAATTTTTGAAGCAGGATTTATACTCGAAAAGAAAACAAAATGATACACAATTCCCATCCATAGCCAGAAGATGGACAATATACCTGCTATACCCTTCAAAAAAAACGAATTCTTTACAAATAGTACGGCGATAACTATTGCAGCCAGAAAATAAAACACAATCTGCATCGGCCAGACAGCTGAATTATACTTTACAAAAACTTCGAAAAACTGCTCTATGGTAAATGGAATACGCATTTGAATGCCTGCACTTTAAATTATAATGAAAACACTTACTGCTTATCTTTCAGTCAAATTAAATTGCTTTCCCACTGACTTCTATTGTCTTGTGTGTAATACCAAATTTATACAGCAGAGAAAAAGGTGATTGAGGAAACTTTACACAGTATGTTAAATTTCCTCCATACCCGTTAAAGGAATTCCATCCTTATGAGGCATGATTGGCCTTCCTTTTCAAATCAGAAAGTATGTTCAGTGCATCCAGCGGGGTGAGTCCATCGATATTAAGATTCTGCAACTGCTGCAGTATCTCAGAATGTAATGAATCCATGGCATTGAGTTGTATTCCGGAAAAAAGATCTGTCTGCGCTTTATTTTCCAGATTGCTTTCATGATGTCTGGCCAGCACCGGTTTATGATCAGGAGTAAGTTCCATGTTCTCCAGATTTGAAAGAATCTCTCTGGCACGTACAATCACTTTCCTGGGGACCCCTGCCAATCTGGCTACCTGAATACCATATGAATGATCACAGCTTCCAGCTTCAATTTTCCTTAGGAAAATGATCTGATCATTCCACTCCCTGACCTTAATGTGCAGATTTCTAAACCGCGGATAAATAAGAGCCATCTCTGCGAGCTCGTGATAATGAGTGGCAAAAAGTGTTCTTCCCCTTTTACCGTTTGCCTCGTGTAAATATTCTGCCACAGCCCAGGCTATGCTTATGCCATCAAAGGTCGATGTACCTCTGCCAACTTCATCAAGTAATATCAGACTGTTATCAGTGGCATTATTTAAAATATTAGCCACTTCGATCATCTCTACCAGAAAAGTACTCTGTCCCCTGGCCAGACGGTCTGAAGCACCCACCCGGGTGAAGAATTTATCCACAATACCTATCTGAGCAAAACTTGCCGGTACAAATGAACCAATCTGTGCCATGATGGCTATCAGCGCGTTTTGCCGCAAATAAGTTGATTTTCCTGCCATATTGGGTCCGGTTATAAGTAAAATCTGTGATTCACTTTTTACCAGTTCTGTATCATTTGGGATAAACTGCTCGACAGTATTCATTCTTTCGACTACCGGATGACGCCCATCCCTGATTACCAGATCACCGGATTCAGTTAACAAAGGACGACAATACTGGTATTCGGCTGCAATCTTTCCCAGTGAAATAAAAACATCAAGAGTAGCAACAGCCTCTGCTGCTTTCTGAATCCTGACACATTCACCGGCAATCTCTTTCCGTAAATTAACAAAAATCTGATATTCCAGAGCTGAAAGCCGTTCATCTGCCCCAAGTACTTTTGCTTCCATTTCCTTTAATTCCGGTGTGATGAAACGCTCACCATTAACCAGAGTCTGTTTTCTTATAAAGTAATCCGGAACAGAGTCAACGTTTGCTTTAGACACTTCGATATAGTAGCCAAATACCTTGTTAAATCCGACTTTAAGTGAAGAGATGCCGGTTTTTTGTCGCTCGGTTTCCTGGAGTTTTGCGATCCATTGCTTACCGTTTCTGGAAAGGTCTATTATCTGATCCAGCTCTTCAGAAACACCGCTTTTTATCATGCCGCCTTCCCGAACGGAAAGAGGAGGGTTTTCCACTATAGTTGACTCTATTTTCAACTGTAAAGTTTCGAATCCTTCCAGAGCACAAAGCAATTCCTTTATTCGCTGTACAGATGCATTACTAAGTGTTTTAATGATTTTGGGAAAAACAGAAAAAGAGTTTTTCAAAGAGACCATATCCCGTGCATTGGCTCTTTCAAAACTTATTCTGCTTATCAATCGCTCAATATCAGAAACCCTTCTTAAAAGCAGTTCGGCCTCAGCTCTGCAATAAGCATCTTTCTTAAAATACTCGACACAATTAAGTCTTTCTGCAATTGCAGTAATATTTTTCAGAGGATGAGTGATCCATCGTTTGAGAAGACGGGCACCCATTGCAGTACTGGTCTTGTCCAGTGTTGAAATCAATGTCCCCCCGATATCCTCACTCTGCATAGGCTTGAGAAGCTCCAGGTTTCGGATCGTAGAAGGATCTAATTCTGCAAATTCAGAAACATTATAAGGGGAAATGGAAGTGATGTGCTGAAGATCATTTTTTTTCTGCTCCTTCAGGTAGAGAAGCAACGCACCAGCAGCACACACACCTGCTTCAAACCCTTCAAAACCCAGGCCCTGAATGGATACAATATTAAAATGAGTTTTGATAGCATCAGAAGCATTATCAAAAGAAAATTTCCATCCATCATACCTGGAAATAACCACAGACTTAAAGTTTGAGGTCAGTAAAGTTTGTAAAGGGTGATCCTGGATATCTGCCAGAAGAATTTCACTGGGATCAATCCTCACAATTTCTTTTTCGATTTCTGAAGATAACACCTCTTCCACCTGAAACAAACCAGTGGACAAATCACAAACAGCTACCCCTACCCTATCGTTTTGGCAGTGAAGAGAAACGATAAAATTGTTAGCTTTCTCCTCGATAAAGCTGTCCTCAGTTGCGGTTCCGGCTGTGATGACTTCCACTATATCCCGTTTTACTATTCCCTTAGCCTGTTTAGGATCTTCAGTCTGCTCACAGATAGCGATTTTATAACCGGCTTTAACCAGCCTGTTAGCATAACGCTCAAGTGCATGGAAAGGGAAACCAGCCAGGGGTGTGTTCTCAGCTCCACCATGATTGCGGCTGGTCAATGTCAATCCCAGAATCTTTGAAGCGATCTTTGCATCCTCATTAAACATTTCATAAAAATCACCCATTCTGTACAAAAGCACAGTGTCAGGATTCCGGGATTTTATTTCATTATATTGACGCATCATAGGAGTCGCGTCGTTTCGCACCGGCAGTTCCCTGCCCGCTTCGGTCTGAGTAGACTGATCCATGGCTTACTCTTCTGGCTCCTCTTTTTTCTTTTTACGAATTTTTGAAAAAAAGCTTTTTTTCTGCTGTGCAGATTCTTCACTTTCCTGAGAAACAGATTTTTGCGGAATAAAGACCTCCAGTGTTTCCTCTTCCTCCTGGACAGGTTTACTTGTCTTTTCCGCACTTTTCTTTTCGACAGCTGATCTGGTTGTAGCCACTGATTTGTCTGCTTTGTCAACTACAGCTTCGGATTCCTCATTATGATCCACTGTAATCTCGGCAGTCTCAAACTCCACCATGTCCTGAGCAGGAAATGTGTCTACAGTTTTTTCACCGGTTTTTTTTTGTGATGTTTCTGAAGCTCCAACAGGAGAGTTACTGCTGGTATTATTGTTTTGCTCCGTCTTTTCTTCCGCGGATGCTTCTTTTTCCAGTTCGTCAAAAAAACCATGTATTTCAAAAACAGCAGTAGGCTCAGGGGTGGGAGTGGAATTGTTTTCCACTGTCTGGCCAGGCAGATCCTGTCCGGTAATTATTTCTGAATCTTTTTCTACTTCATCCTTTGGGGACTCCATCGGATCTTCATTTAAAGTATCTTTTTTTTGAGCCTCTTCGGTATCTTCAGTGCCACTGAGGTCATGTATTTCAAAAACTGAGGTTGGTTCGGGTGAGAGGGCTGGTTGGGTTTCTACATTTTCACCACGTTCTGAGATCTCATTCATTTCTGAATCTGAAATAGTACTCTGCGATCCGGGTTGGTCACTGTCTTGAGTATTTTCATTTACAGACTTTTCTGCGTCTGTCATCTCCTGAGTATTATTTATCTCAAAAACTGCGGTCGGCTCGGGTGAATCAGAAGAAACGCTTTGTGTTTCCTGCGGCTCTGATTCAATCTGCAGATTTTCCGGATCATCAATAGCAGCATCCGTATTTTCACCGGTCAGTTCTTCAAAAGAAAGATCTTCTATCTTTTCCCGTGCAATTGCCTCAAATTCCTCTATTCTGGGGAGATCTTCAATTTTATTCAGGCCGAAATATCTGAGAAACTCGTGCGTGGTGCTGTATTGAAGAGGTTTACCTGGTTTGTCACTTCTTCCAGAAATAGTAACCAGTTTTTTTTCCAGAAGCGTTTTCATAGCCCCATCAGAGACAACTCCCCTGACTGCTTCAATTTCGGCCTTACTGACCGGCTGTTTATAAGCAATGACAGCCAGACATTCCAACGCTTGCATGGAGAGTTTTTTTGCTGCCTTTTCTTTGAAAATCTGGCGGACCCAGGGGTGAAAATAAGATACAGTCCGAAACTGATAACCACCGCCAATTTCCACTATTTCGAACGGATGGCGCTCTTTCTGAAGCTGTACATTTATTTTATCCACCATTTTTCTAATCTGGCGGGCATCAGGGTTATCCGGAAGAATAGCTTTAATTCTGGCAGCAGGCAAGAGCTCATCAGAGGCAAACAATAATGCCTCCAGAATTCTTAGTGTATCAGCTGCAACCTCGCCCTGATTAGCTTGCTCCTCCAGCTCCCTTTCAATTTCCATCACATCATCATTTTCCATTGTATTCATGAAAACTCCTATGAAACATTAAGCTTTTTCAAAGGTAGACTATTCTTATAAAGCAGTATCGGTGTTATTGTCTTGTTCAACATCGTCCTTAGTCTGTCGTTTTTTCACAAATATAGAACCGAAATTGGATTCCTGGCGAAAAGAGATCTCCTGCATCTTAGCCAGCTCCAGAATAGCCATAAAAGTCATGACCAGCATGATTTTTCGATAATCTCCGCAAAAAAGTTCTTCAAAAGGTACTTCATCGTGTTCGGATAAATAAACTAAAACATACTCGATTCGGTCGTCAAGTTTTACCGCATCAACCGCAACCACATGTTTTAGCTGTTCAGGGGCATTTGCTGCTCGATCGAGTATTCTTTTAAAAGCAGAAAGTATATCAAATACACTGATATTTCCCAGATCAATTTCCTGTTCATCGGATAAACTCTCAAAGATTTCTGCTTTCCCTCTGGGAAATGCGCCAAACTGCTCCGCTTCAAAGACTTTCAGTGACTCTGCCGCTTCTTTATATTTTTTATATTCAAGAAGCTGCTCGATCAGCTGTTCGCGGTTATAAATGCCATCTTCCTGATCGATCTGTTCATCTTCAGAAGGAGGCAGAAGCTCCCTGGCTTTAAGCCGGATGAGGGTCGCGGCCATATGTAGATACTCAGAAGCCACATCTATGTTTAAATCCCGCATCAGATCCAGATACTGGATATACTGGAGTGCTACTTCAGATACTGAAATATCTACAATGTTAACTTCAGATTTAGTGACCAGATAAAGAAGCAGATCAAGAGGACCTTCAAAAAGATCCAGTCTGACTTCGTATTCCTGTTGTTTAGCCGGCACTCATAGCCTCATATTGCATTGAACGTAAAAAAAGAAACAGCACTTTGCAACAGTATCCGTTCAAAGTGCTTTGCTTACAGAATAAAAGAGTGCTACTCACTCAACAGTTACACTTTTGGCCAGATTACGGGGTTGATCGATTTCACAACCTCTTAAAGCGGCGATATGATACGCGAGCAGCTGTAAAGGTATAACTGAAAGAAGAGGAGTAAGCATCTGGATTGTTCTGGGAATGTAGATCACATGACGTGCATATTTCTCGATATCATGATCTCCTTCATTGGCAATAGCTATCACGCTGCCACCTCTGGCATTGACTTCCTGAATATTGGAGATTACCTTCTCATAAACACTGTCTTTTAAAGCAAGAATAACCGAAGGCATGTCTTTATCGATTAATGCTATTGGTCCATGCTTCATCTCCGCGGCCGGATACCCTTCTGCATGAACATAAGAGATCTCCTTGAGCTTGAGAGCCCCTTCCAGAGCAACCGGAAAATTATAGGAGCGCCCCAGGTAAAGGAAGTTGTTATGCTTGGCGTAGATTTCTGCGATCCTACGAATTGAATCGTTCTGTTTGAGAATTTCTTTGACCTGATTTGGGATCTGTTCCAAGGCTCTGGCGATTGTAACTCCATCGCTATGGGAGATTCGACGCATCCGTCCCAACAAAAGGGTTAGAAGCGCCAGCACTGTCAACTGAGAAGTAAAAGCTTTGGTGGAAGCTACTCCGATCTCCGGCCCGGCATGCAGATAGACTCCACCATGGGTCTCACGAGCTATACTGGAGCCTACGGCATTGCAGATTCCCAAAACCGTAGCTCCCTTATGAGCTGCCTCCCTTAGAGCAGCCAACGTGTCAGCGGTTTCACCTGATTGGCTTATTACAAAGACCAGAGTATGGGAATCGATAATAGGATTACGGTAACGGAATTCAGAAGCATACTCCACCTCAACCGGGATTCCCGCTATCTCCTCAATCATATATTCACCAGTAAGAGCCGCATGCCAGCTGGTACCGCAGGCTACAAAGATCAAACGCTTGATACCCCGTAATTCCTGAAGCACCAGATTAAGCCCATCCAGACGGGCAGTCCCCTCCTCCACCAGAAGTCTACCACGCATAGCATTTTCAATTGTCTCAGGCTGTTCGAAAATTTCCTTAAGCATAAAATGCTCAAAGCCACCTTTAGCTAGTGCGGTAGCGTCCCAATCAAGCATATGTATTTCAGGATTGATCTTTCGGTTATCCAAAGTAGTTGTATTAAACCCTTCAGGTCCCAGCTCAATAAGGTTGTTATCTTTAAGATAAATGACCTGATTGGTGTGACGGACAATAGCAGATGCATCGGATGCCAGTAAAAGCTCTGATTCTCCTACCCCCACTACCAATGGAGACCCTCTTCTTGCACCTACCAGTATCCCAGGATTATCACAGGCAAGTACTGCTATACCGAATGTTCCTTCTACTTCCAGGAGTGCCCGTCTGACCGATGCAGCCAGATCACCATCGTAGTATTTGCCGATTAACTGAGCCAGTACCTCAGAATCAGTTTCAGAATTGAACTGAACGCCTTCACTGATCAGCCGTTCTTTGATAGAAGCATAGTTTTCTATTATTCCATTGTGAACTACAGCAATGCGTTTATTTTGATCCATATGGGGATGAGCGTTCAGCATGGAAGGGGCACCATGAGTAGCCCACCTGGTATGAGCTATACCGGTTAAAAAGCCAGCCTTGATCTGATCTCTGGTAATCTGTTTGAGATTATCTACTTTTCCTTTATCCTTGAAAATTGTCAGTCCCTGAGCATCCACCAGTGCGATCCCTGCACTATCATATCCCCGATACTCTAAAGCACTGAGCCCTTCAATCAAAATAGGATAAGCATCTCTTCTTCCGATATAACCGACTATTCCACACATGTATGACTCCTAAATACCAGATAACGACACTGGTTGAAGCTGATAATATAAAATTATGGTTCTTTTGGCACAATTATAGAAATTACTGGATTCATTTTTTAAGCGATTCAGATTGTTATATCACCTGATACAAAAGGTTGCCGGATTTAACAAAAGGTTATGCCACATTTTACTGTTTAAACCCGACTATGATCAAAAATAGCCATTTGAATTTGGCGGGTGCAAGAAAAGGCTACAGAAAATTACTGTAAATAGTAGCCACATTTTATCAAATCTCAAATGCACTCTCTGTAATCACCTTTGTGAATCTTTTATACTGAAAGCTGCAGTTTGCGGCTTTACCAAACGATCAAAGTCTTTGTAGGATAATCTGACTAATTCACGATGAGAACCGGCATTGAATGCTATCTGTTCATCATCGCTTAAAGGAGTAGAGACATATACTTTCAAATTGAAGAGGTTTCCGAAAGGAGGCATTGCTCCTGGTTCACAATCTTCAAAAAGCGGTGCATATTCCGACTCACTGGCCAATACCACATTTCTGGCTCCGCTAATTTCCTGCAAACGTCTCAGATCAACCACATGAGAAGCTGGAAGCACGGTCATGATCATTTCCCCATCCGCCTTCACCATAACCACCTTCGCCATCTGCTGGCCGGAAATATGAGCAGCTGCAGCGATCTCCTGTGATGTATATGCAACCGAGTGAGTGATGGTCTGATATTTTATCGAATGCTGGTCCAGATACTCTTTTAATCTTTTCAACACGTTTACCCCCTCTGGTAAAAGTATACAGCTATTAATTGCTGCAACTCTTATGCCCTTTGCTCAGCATAAAAAAGAGAGGTACTGGAGAAACTCAAAGACAGTTTAGTTAGCCTCATCGTTCTACTTAATTACAACCCCATCCTGCCAGTTCACTTCTGTTATAGAAGGCGTCGCACCGCTGGAATAATCAAAAAAGGATTCTTTCCCATGTTTTTTGCCTTTTTTATAGAAAACCTGATACACAAGTCTCCCCTTCTCATCGTAACCTTTTTCTACCCCATCCTTAAGACCGGATTTATATAACTCCTCCTTAAGCTTTTTTCCATCAGCAGAAAAAGTGACTTCCATGCCATTTTGAAGATCATTCTGATAATGCATGGTTTTTTTCAGGTTACCCCGGGTGTCCCAATATGATTCAATTCCGTTTTTTCTTCCGTTCTTATACCAGGTTTCACGAATCCTGGTTCCGTGCGGGTCCCAAAGGGTCTCCACTCCCAGCTTTTTGCCATTGTTATAATTTACTTCGAGTTTTTTTACCCCGTTTGGATACCAGATGGTGTATACTCCATGGTATACTGTATCAGTAGCAGTATTACTTTGTTTTATAGAAAAGCGATGCTGTCCATCATCGGAGAACTGCTCTACCAGTTTCACACTGCTACATCCAAACAAACTAATAAAAAGTGCCACCACCATTTTAGCCATCAACTGCTGCATTCTTCACTCCCGCTCCCAAACATTACCTGATTAACCGGATTTTGCAGTACCTTTTCAAATCCACCACTGAGTCACAGGACTCGGATGTTAATCAGGTATAAGTATATATTAATCACAGAAATAAGAATAGGTATTTGTTGGCCATATACCTGGAAATCAACCACGGGTGATGGTGGAGAGAAACAACTTCTTCAAGATTAAAAGTGAGCCAGTAATTCAGCGCTGCATTTTATTATATTCTACATTTATTTACCGGTTTCAAAAACAGTTTTGGACTTAAAAAGCTTTAACATTAGTCTGAATTGTAGTATGAATTGATTTTTTTTGCAGATAACCCGTATTTATCAGAGATTATAGATAAACCACCCTTTATGGAAAATGAATTGAAAAAACGCCTGGAAAGTGTTCAGGAACGCATTTCAAAAGCTTGTGAAAAATCTAACCGCCCGATAGATTCTGTCCGTTTGATAGCGGTAACCAAGACTCATCCGGCTGAAGTGCTACAGGAACTAGTCGATTTGGGGATAAAAGATCTGGGTGAAAACCGGGTGCAGGAGATAGAGGCGAAAGTACCCATCCTCAGAGGTGATTTCACCATGCATATGATCGGACATCTTCAAACAAATAAAGTAGCAAAGGTGCTTCCTTATGTAAAATGGATCCAATCCATTGATAGAGAGCAGCTGATATCCAAAATCGAGAAGCAATATAAGGGGGATAAAATTAATGCACTTCTTGAGGTAAACACATCCGGTGAAACTTCAAAATCCGGATGCGCCCCGCAACAGTGCAGAGCTCTGGCGGAAAGAATTGTCAATAGTCAGGCACTAAGATTTTGTGGTCTTATGACCATAGGACCTCTGGGAGGAACAGAATTAGCGATTCGTAAATCATTTTCTCTTTTACGAGAGCTATCCGAGCAATGCAGCGACCTTTCCCCCTCCACACTTGAGTTATCCATGGGCATGAGTAGCGATTTTGAGTGGGCTATCCAGGAAGGTTCAACTATGGTGCGGATTGGATCACTTCTTCTTGGAGAACGACATTGATGGAGCTGATTTTTTTTGCATTTCGTATTTACGAGATAATAATTCTGGCCAGGGTGGTGATTTCCTGGATCCAGGTTGACCACTACCATCCGGTGGTAGTCTGGATTTACAGACTCACAGAACCGCTTCTTGACCCCATACGCAGGCTTATCCCATTTGAACGAATCGGAATCGATTTATCGCCACTGGTAGTTTTACTGCTGCTGGGAGTTATCAAGCGACTCCTGATGCAATCATTCTATTTATTTTAATCCGGGAGCAACTGAATGCAAATATCACCTTTGGACATTAGGAAAATGCCTTTTAAGCGAACCTTTCAGGGGTTCGATCCTGATGCAGTTCAGAACTTTCTTGATATGGTTGCCGGGGAATATGAAGCTGTCATCCGTCAAAATAGCGAATATGCCACCCAGATAAAAAATCTGGAGCAGCGTCTGGAGGGTTATCTGAAAATCGAACGGATGCTAAATGAAACTCTCATTACTGCACAGAAAGCCACCGACGAGGCCAGAGTCAATGCACAAAAAGAAGCTGAGTTGATTTTAAAGGATGCCAGCTTACGTGCAGACCGTTATGAGGATGAAGCCAGACAACGGGTTCATAGTATGGAAAGTGAACTGGTCACTTTGAGAAACCAGCGTGACAGTTTCCTTGCCAGATTCAAAGCGATGTTGACTACTCAATTGAATCTGCTGGAAATTATAAGCGGAGATCTTAAACAGGGTTCGGAGGAACGAGGCGGTTCTATAATGGAAATTGCAGAAGAAACAATGGATGAAGTACCTCCTCAGCCCAATATAACATCGCTGGATGCCTGAGAAAGATGAAGAGCTGTTCTTTTGAGATACGGTTGAAACCCCGTGCCAGAAAAGACCAGATCATATTGTCAGAAAATGGAACACTTGAAATTTCAGTTACTTCTCCACCGGTTGACAACAAAGCTAACCTGCACCTGATTAAGCTTCTTGCAGACCGGTTGGATCTTCCCAGAAAAGCGCTGGAGATTATCCGGGGAGAACATTGCAGAAATAAAGTCATTTCGATTGAAGGCTTATCCAGAGACGAAACGATACTGCGGTTGCAAAAGTAAGACATTAACTACCAACAAGCAACATATTTCCGAAAGAGGAAGCTCATGACAGCAACTTTTGAAATGATCCGGGAGTCCATAGAGTTTATTGCAAGCAAAACCGATTGCAAACCTGAATACGGAATCATCCTGGGAACAGGATTGGGAAGACTGGCAGATGCTATAAAGGCAGATTGTACTATCTCCTATGAGCAGATCCCTCACTTCCCTGTCTCCACAGTCGAAACCCATGCAGGGAAGCTTATTTTCGGTACGCTATCAGGCAAAAAAGTAGTGGCTATGCAGGGAAGGTTTCATTACTATGAAGGTTATTCCATGCAACAGATTGTGTTTCCGGTAAGGGTAATGAAATTTATGGGTGTAAACACTCTGATCGTTTCAAATGCCTGTGGAGGGATTAATCCACACTTCGAACCTGGAACGATTATGGCCATTACTGATCACATAAATTTACTTGGTGATAACCCTCTGATCGGCTCCAATGACAACCGCATCGGTCCGCGTTTCCCGGATATGTCTGAACCATATTCAAAAAAACTTCTGGAACTGGTACACAGTGTCGCTTTGAAGAATGGTATCAGACTCGAGCGAGGAGTTTATGCCTCCATGAGCGGTCCATCTCTGGAAACCAGAGCCGAGTACCGGATGTTAAAAATTATAGGTGCAGATGTTGTGGGGATGAGTACTGTCCCGGAGGTTATAGCGGCAGTTCATGCAGGACTTAAAGTTCTGGGGCTCTCAGTTGTCACCGATTCATGTCTGCCGGATGCCCTTGAACCGGTAGATATTAAGAAGATTATTGCTGTTGCCGATAAGGCAGAACCTGTTTTAGTAAAGCTTATTCAGAAAGTCCTTGAAGCACTATGAGCGAACCACTTTTCTCAACAGTACAAAATCAGATCCAGTTTCCAGCAATTGAGGAAGAGATACTTAACTTCTGGAAAAGCCATAACATATTTGATCAGTCACTGGAATCAACCAAAGATAATGAAGCTTTCGTTTTTTATGATGGTCCTCCTTTTGCCACTGGCCTGCCCCATTATGGTCATCTGCTGGCAGGTACTCTCAAGGACATTATCCCACGATACTGGACAATGCGGGGGAACTTTATCGAACGGCGCTTTGGATGGGATTGTCATGGACTCCCGGTAGAAAACGAAATGGAGAAGGAGTTCAAGGTCTCCGGAAAAAGAGATATTGAAAAGCTTGGTATCTTCATATTCAACGAAGCATGCCGGTCTATCGTATTGCGTTATACCAGTCAGTGGGAGCGGATTGTTAACAGAGTCGGGCGCTGGGTGGATTTTAAAAAGCAATATCGTACTATGGATCCCAGCTACATGGAAAGCATCTGGTGGGTATTTAAACAGATCTGGCAAAAGGGTCTTATCTACCAGGGATTCAGGGTTCAGCCGTATTGTCCCAGATGCGCAACACCACTTTCCAATTTCGAGGTAAATGAGGGGTATAAAGACAGTACCGGTCCCTCCATCACCGTCTCCTTTCCTCTTAAAGAGGACAATTCAGTGAAAATTCTTGTCTGGACAACTACACCCTGGACGCTGCCTTCAAATGTGGCACTCGCTGTAGGACCCGATATTAACTATGTAAAGGTTCGTGACGGACAGGATTTTTACATCCTTGCTAAAGACCGTCTAAGCAGTTATTTCAAAGATTTATCTGCAATCCAGATAACAGATGAATTGACAGGCAAAGATCTTGAAGGGCTGGAATATGTACCCATGTTCGACTACTTTGCAGATAAAGACCACCGTTTTTTCCGGGTAACCACCGCCTCATTTGTTTCCACTGAGGATGGTACCGGAATCGTGCATATTGCTCCGGCTTTCGGAGAAGACGATTTCCAGGTTGGCCAGAAACTGGGACTGCCAATAGTCTGTCCGGTTGATGAAGAAGGTAAGTTTACCGATGAGGTTCCGGAGTGGAAAGGTAAACTTGTTTATCAAGCTGACGATGAAATTATCAGAAATATTAAAAGCCGGGGAAGGCTCATTCATCGTGCCACTATCACTCACCGGTATCCATTCTGTTATCGCTGTGACACTGCTCTTATCTATAAAGCTATAACCACCTGGTTCATGCAGATCGAGCCACTTAAAGACAATATGCTCTCCAATAACCAGCAGATCCATTGGGTACCTTCGCATCTGCAAAACGGGAGATTCGGTAAAGGTATCGAAAGTGCTCCTGACTGGAACATCTCAAGAAACCGTTACTGGGGAACTCCTATTCCTATCTGGATTTGCGAATGCGGACATCAGGAGGTGGTTGGAAGCCTTGATGATCTTCATAGGCTGGCCGGTAATGGTGATCTGGAATCGGGAAAAAAGATTCATGCAGATGCAGTGAAAACCATTGAAAAGAAGCTTCATTTGGAGAGTCGGAGCCGGCTGGAATCATTCGGAGTTGACATTTCCTGGGCTGACAAGCTTGAAAACTGCAATATAAGCACCAACGATATTCACCGTCATATTATCGATCAACTGGAGATCAAATGTCCGGCCTGTAAAAAGCAATTGATGAAAAGGACGCCGGAAGTCCTTGACTGCTGGTTTGAATCCGGGTCCATGCCCTATGCTCAGGTACACTATCCTTTTGAGAATCAGCAACGTTTTGAGTCCAGTTTCCCTGCTGATTTTATTGCAGAGGGTCTGGATCAGACCAGGGGATGGTTTTATACTCTGACAGTACTGGCTTCCGCTCTTTTTAAAAAGCCTGCTTTCAAAAACGTCATTGTCAATGGAATAATTCTGGCTGAAGATGGTAAAAAGCTCTCTAAAAGGCTCAAAAACTATGCCCCACCAGAGGAAATTCTCAATAAACTGGGAGCTGATGCGCTAAGATTATTTCTTATCAACTCTCCTGCAGTAAAAGCAGATGATCTGAGATTCTCTGAAAAAGGGGTTATGGAGATGTCCAGGGCAGTTCTGCTTCCATTCTGGAATGCCTACTCCTTTTTTGTTACCTATGCCAATGTAGACCACTGGTCTCCTGAAAGTGCACAACCGCCTCAGAATGGAACTGAACTTGACAACTGGATTATATCTCTTCTGAACAACACAATTGCCTCCATCAATACCGAAATGGAGCAGTATAATCTTTACAAAGTTGTTCCACTTCTGGTTGACTATATAGATAATCTCACGAACTGGTACATCAGACGCAGCAGGAGAAGATTCTGGAAAAGCGAAAATGACCAGGACAAGATGGTCGCCTACAGTACCCTGTATTTTGTATTGGTCGAGTTCTCGAAGGTAATGGCACCGTTTCTTCCGTTTCTCACCGAATCCATCTACCGTAATCTAGCGGTGGGTAAACTTCCGGGAGCTCCGGCAAGCGTCCATCTGAATAGTTATCCCAGATCTGTTGAAGGCAGAACTGATCTGGCCCTGGAACGAAAAATGCGCCTTATCCGTCAGGCTGTCACCATGGGAAGAGCATTGCGGAGCAGATTCACCATCAAAACCCGTCAACCGCTCAGAGAATTTGTGATTATAGTAAGAGACAGCGAAACACTCTCGCTTCTGCGACAAATGGAAGGCATGATAAAAGATGAACTAAATGTAAAAACAGTCCGTTTCGATACTGAAGAAGAAGTGGTTGTCACCATTTCTGCTAAAGCAAACTTCAAGAAGCTGGGTAAAATTTATGGTCCTGCGATGAAAGAAGCTGCTACTCAGATCGAAAAACTGACAGTTGAGCAGATTAGAGAGTTAGAACACGGAGCAACTGTTGAAATTGCCGGTCGTAAGATAGGGTTTTCTGATATAGAGATCCGCCGCTGTAAACTGGAGGGAATAGAGGTCGAGACTGAGGGTGAATTAACAGTTGCACTGGATACCACTGTCAGCGCAGAGCTCCTTCAGGAGGGTATGGCCCGCGAGTTCATAAACCGTGTTCAGAACATCAGAAAAAGCAGCGGTTTGAATGTCACTGACCGTATCGTAATCCGGTGCGCATGTCCGGATTCCCTGACAGAAGCCTTAAACAGATTCCGTGATTATGTCTGTACTGAAACACTGGCAGTCGATCTGATCTGTGTCGGCTACGAAGGCTATGAACCTTCTTTAGGCGAACAAATTGAGATCGATGAAATAAAAGCATCAGTAATAGTTGAAAAGACAGATGCTTTGAATAGCAAACTGTAATTTTTCAGTAAGACAGACCGCAGATGAAAAAAGATGTGATCCGGTCCGGAAGTTTCGGTAAACAGTTAAGACATGACCTGCTTTACAAGGGAGCTAAAATTGCTTTTAATTTTGCCACAAAAATCCCACGTTCTGCAGGACTGGTTCTGTTTGGATGGATTGGTGCTCTGGTTTTTCTTTTTCCCAGCCGTGAAAAAAGAAGAACCATCTCACATCTGAAATTTATCTACGGGAATCATTGGTCTGAAAAACAGATCCGTGACACTGCCCGGGAAGTTTATATCGGGTTAGGGAAAAATCTCTTCGATTCGGTATTTCTGTCCCGTTTACAACCGGTGGACTTTAACCGGATTGTTCATTATGATTCACTGGAAAAGTTCCGTAAGGCATATGCGCTTCACAAAGGAGTTATCGTTATCACTGCCCATGTAGGCTGTTTTGAAATGCTTCTGCATTTCTTTGCTCTGCATGGGTTCAAAAGTTTCGCTATAGGCAGAAAAATGTTTGACCAGCGGTTGGAGAATCTTATCAGAAAGACCCGTTCGGGTGATAATATAGAATATATGGATCGCACCGAGGGGACCATTAAGATAGTAAGATTACTCAAACAGGGAAAGGCATTCGGAGTTCTCATCGATCAGGATACGAAAGTGGAGAGTGTGTTTGCCTCTTTTCTGGGCCACCATGCCCTGACCCCATCGGGTCCGGTAAAACTATCAATGAAACTAGGCATACCGGCATTTGTGGTAACCACTGCCAGACAGAAAGACAACAGTCATCATGTTTATATAAGCGAACCAATGACTTTTACTGAAACGGGTGATTTTGAAGCGGATCTTAAAGAAAATGTTCAAAAAGCCAATGATCTTATCTGCCAGACAATTGAGAAATACCCATCCCAATGGGTATGGATGCACCGCAGATGGAAGCATCAACCGGGCGGCTGATTTTTTAAGGAGCAATCTGTGCTTATAAAACCTCTTTGTTTAGCAGGCTTGATTTTTTGGGTAGCGTGCATACTCTATTTTTCTGGATGCGCACCAAAAAAAGAGCCACTTCCTGTAGGTAAAGAAGGCATAGATATTCCGGTTCAGCAATTCAGTGATGCCACCTTGTATTTTTATAACAAGCAGAAGATTCAATGGAGGCTCAATACCGAACTGATGCGTAAACCACTTACCGATACCGGTTCGATTCTGGTGGTACCGGTCCGCCTTGTGTTGTTTGATACAGTTGGGATGGTCCGTACCAGGGTTTTGGCTGATTCTGGTTTGATAGCCAATAATATGGAAAGTTATATCATATGGGGTGATGTGTTTATCCGTACCAGAAGAGATTCTATGATAGTTCGTACTGAGAAGTTAAGATGGTTTAAGAATACCAGAAAAGTTGAATCTGACACCTATGTGCAGATTGAAACCATAAAGGGAGACGTACTCAGGGGGAAAGGTTTGGATGCTACCGAGGATTTTTCCCGCTTCAGTTTCAAAGAGGACGTGACCGGTGCATTTCCTGACTTCAGGCGACGGCTTGAGAATAAAGAGGAGAACACCTTCTGAAAAGCAGGATAAAAAAGAGGGGATCCGTGAGAAACAGAAATGTAAAGCATAACAATGCTGGATTTCTACAGGGGAGATTTACTTTTGTGGTTATTCTTTTCTGTGGGATATCTGTGCTTTTGGCTTCACCGAAGCAGAAACCGTCGCCTACCCTGGTGCTTAAATCTGCAAACAGCAATGAAAACACCTATACTAATGGTGAGTTTGTCAGCGTTTTAAGAGAAAATGTGGTGTTTGCATATGACGATATTACAATCAGCTCTGATGAAGCAACCTGGTGGAGGAATCAGGGGATCATAAGTTTTAAAGACAATATTAAGGTAAAGCGGGGAGCATCAATACTGAGCTGTGACAGGATGCATTTCACTAAAAACAGCAATCAATTGACAGCTAGTGGAAATTTCCATTATGTTGACACTCTGGAAAGAACACAGCTGCTGGGAAATGATGCTGTTTACCATATGGATAGCAGGATCTTCTACTTAAAAGGCAAGCCTAGACTGCTTCATTTTGACACTGCAGCTGCAGACACTCTCACTATTACAGGTCTGAAAATGAGCTATACCGACTCATTAAAGCAGGCGACCGTACAAGACAATGTATGCATCACCAAAGGCAAACTGATATCCAGATGCGGATTGGCCCATTTTTATACGGAAAAAAACATCGCATTTTTGCGCAGAGATCCTCATGTCAACTTTGAATCACATAAACTTACTGGCGATTCGATAGATCTGGTCTTTGGGGATAAAAAACTTAAAAATGCCTCAATATGTGGTCATGCTCATGGTATTTATATTGATTCGACCTCTGATGGAAAAGATACGGCCTACACTAATATCTGGGGCGACAGTCTGTATATATCGGTTAGCGACTCTGTGAGTTTTGATTCACTGTGGGCATTTGGAAAAGCCCAGACCAAATACTATCTGTCCAACTCACCGGAACTGGTCAGTGAGGCCAGCGGCAAAACGATGCTTATGGCTTTTGAGAGTAACGGGAATGTAAAAAATGTGAAAATCTGGGGAAATGCCCGCAGCAAATACCATATTGAGGAACAGAGAAACAAAGGAACCAATGAAGCAAGTGGTGACAGTATCACCGTTACCTTTAAGAAAGGTAGGGCCAGTATGTTGACACTTGTTGGAAGTTCACGTGGAATTTATTTTCCACGGGATTTGTAGAAGAGTGTAATTTATGCATTATGATACCCAGCCAGAACCAGTATCAGCAAGCTTGCAGAACCAAAGCAGTAAAAAGCCACGGGAGATCCGGACTGAGGGCTTGGTGAAGATTTATAATAAACGCTATGTGGTCAATGGCGCTTCGGTAAAAGTAAACCAGGGCGAGATCGTTGGTTTACTGGGGCCTAATGGTGCCGGAAAAACTACCTCATTTTATATGATAGTGGGTATGATTAGGGCTAATAAAGGGAAAATATTCCTCGATGATATTAATATTTCACGAAAACCGATGTATAAACGGGCCAGGATGGGAATAGGGTACCTTCCCCAGGAGCCTTCGATTTTCCGAAAACTTTCTGTTGCGGACAATGTGCTTTCGGTTCTGGAATATCAGCAAATGAGTGGTAGAGAACGTAAAAAACGCATGAAAGAGCTTTTAGAGGAGCTTCATGTGGGACATCTGGAGAAAAGCCTGGGATACCAGTTGTCAGGAGGAGAGAGAAGGCGGGTTGAGATTGCGCGAACGCTGGCAATAAAGCCGGATTTTATCTTGTTGGATGAACCATTCGCGGGGGTTGATCCTATTGCGGTGGAAGACATACAGAGCATTATTCACGAGCTGCGCAACAAAGGATACGGGGTTTTGATTACCGATCATAATGTAAGAGAGACCCTGAGGATCACTGATAGGGCTTATATAATGGCCGGGGGACAAATACTGATTTCCGGAACTGCAAAAGAGTTAGCTGAAAATCCAGAAGCCAGAAGAATCTATCTGGGCCAGAATTTCCGTCTTGATTAAAAATTAGTGGCTTGGATTAGTAAAAAAAACATTTCCTCAATCGGCACGAAATGTGATAGTATTATTATTACAGGTTTGGACTTTATTTTAAGTTTGAATTTTTGAAGGAGACTGCATTTGAATCTTGGTCTTGACATGTCACTGAGGCTTCAGCAGAAGCTGTCATTTCAGATGATACAGTCACTGAAACTGCTGCAGGTTAATACTCTTCAGCTTGAGCAGCTCCTCAAGACTGAGCTGGAAATGAATCCAGTTCTGGAAGCTAATGAGGAGTTGGAGACCGAAACCGATGAAGCGCAGGAACAGCAGGAAAAGGAGAGCTCAGATAATAAAGAAGAAGAAGAGCTCGATATAAACGAAGACACCATCGATTGGGAGGAATACCTGGAGGAGGGTTTTGATCTGGGTTATTCCTATAACGAAGAGGTGGATAAAAACGAAGAACGTTATGAACCTACACCGATTTACCAGATCACCTTAGAGGAACACCTTAACAATCAGCTTTCCGAAAAAAAACTAAGTGAAAAAACCAAACTGTTGGTTCAACTGCTAATTGGAAGTCTGGATATCGACGGATACTTGCGTATCCCACTAGAAGATCTTGCAGATTTCGCCAAAGTATCAGTATTCGAGATAGAAGAAGCTCTTCACATCCTCTGGAAAATGGAACCACATGGAGTAGGAGCTCGCAATCTTAGAGAATGTATCCTGCTTCAGTTGCGATATCGCGGTCTGGAAAAAACGCTGGCAATGCGAATCGTTGATGAGACCTGGGATCTTTTTGAAAAACTTAAAATTCCAGAGATCTCCAGACACTTTGGAGTGGAACCAAGGCAAATACAGGAAGCCCTGGACACTCTTAAATCAATAAACCCCAAACCAGGTTACCAATACAACCCAGATAAACCATCCACTATTATTCCCGATCTGATCGTGGAAAAAATCGATGGCAAGTTTATGGTAATGCTTAATGACCGCTCGGTTCCTTCGCTGCATATAAATAAATCCTATGCTAATCTGATAAAGCGAGGCAGTAACGCAAAAAGAGACGTGAAAAAGTACATACGCGAAAAATTTAACAGTGCCACCTGGTTTATCCGTTCCATCGAGCAACGTAAGACTACCATGCTCAAGGTGATGTACGCTATTATCGAACGTCAGAACGATTTCTTCGAAAAGGGCCCCCCAAATCTCCATCCGTTAAAGCTTCAGGATGTAGCAGATATGGTGGAAATGCATATATCCACAGTAAGTAGGGTCACCAGTAACAAATATGTGCAGACCAGACACGGAATATTCGAACTTAAATATTTCTTTACTGAAGCAGTGGGTCGGGATCCGGAAGGAACAGATATCTCTTCTGAGAGGATTAAAAACCGTATCAGGCAGTTAGTAAACTCCGAAAGTCCTAAAAAACCCTTGTCAGACCAAAAAATCTCTGACATTCTCTCGACCGAAAATTTGCCGGTTGCTCGCAGGACTGTAGCCAAATATAGAGAACAAATGAAAATTCTTCCCGCCAGGTTGCGTCAAAAATATGAATAATTTCGCCAGACTTTCCAACCAAAACATCTCATCTGTTAAGTCTGATTGGAAAGTCTGCCAATAATTCAGCTTTCTATACTTTTAATGAACCGCGAAACCCCCTGTCACTATAATAAGATGCTGCACCATTATGATACACAAACACATGGCTATAGCGGCGATCTGCAAAGAGTGCTCCGCCAAGCTTCCTTATGTCAGAAGGGGTCGTTATCCAGCTGGATGTTCTGGTATCAAACTCCCCCAGCCTTTGCAAATCCCGATATTGTTCCTCAGTCAAAATATTAATTCCCATGGCGACTGCCATATCGATAGCATTATTTTTCGGTTTACCCTTCTTCCTTGACTCCTGCGCTTCCAGGTCGTAACAGATACTTCTGCGACCTGCAGGTGTTTCTGCTGAACAATCGTAAAATATATATTCTCCTGTTCCAGCATCATACCCTATCACATCCGGCTCACCACCAGTATTCTCCATTTCATTGAGTGACCACAACTTTTCAGAACTGATTTCTAATTTTTTCTGAATATCAGCCCAATTTAAACCTCCATGACGGTTCATGTTGTTCTTAAAACGGGCTTCCAACACCCTTAACAATTTTTCACGCTGCTCTGATGATAATTCTTTATTCCTTTCGTTTTTTTCATCAATTGGGGTCATGTTAGCTTCCTTATGTCGTCGTTTCTGATGTTTATTGATAGCAGTTTTTCTTTTTTAAACATATCCCATACCCTGCTCTGATATAATATTTGTTCCGATGAACCAGCTAGCTCTACTTTCTGTGACTTAATCAGAATAAGTGCTGTTTTTAAATCATTAATTTTCTGAAAACAAATTATATTCTCTTAACGTACTATGTATGGGTAACTTATCGGTTTTTAAAGAAATTACCGGTATCCTTATAAAGGTGAGCTCCAATAAATGTTAGATTTAAAAGAAGGTTGTGATAGAAATAAGAAACTTCAGGGAACAATTCCTCCCTGGCTTAAGCGCAAAATTGCATACCCGGGTAAACATAACAGCATTCGGCATTATATCCACACCCAGGGCCTCCACACCGTCTGTGTGGAGGCAAAATGCCCCAACAGAGCTGAATGCTATTCCAGAGGCGTAGCCACTTTTCTTATCATGGGTAATGTGTGCACCAGAAACTGCTCATTTTGCAGCGTTTCTCATGGTATCCCAGCAAAATTAGATCCATCTGAGCCAGAACATATTTTAGAGGCTGTCGCACAGCTTAATCTCAGACATGTGGTGATCACCTCGGTAACCAGAGATGATCTTCCTGATGGCGGAGCTTCACATTATGCCCAGATAGTCAAAATGTTGAAAAGCCATCTTCCAAAGGTTACCACCGAGTTGTTAATCCCTGATTTTAAAGGAGATGTGGCAGCACTGAACACTGTTTTCAACAGTTTGCCGGACATTTTGAACCATAATGTCGAAACTGTACCTGAGCTCTACCCACTGGTTCGCCCCCAGGCTTCATTCCAAAGATCTCTGGAGGTGATCAGGCAAGCCTCTGAACAGGGCTTAACCACCAAATCTGGCATGATGGTTGGACTTGGTGAGAGGTATGAAGAAGTGCTCAAAACAATGGAGGCTCTGCGAAGTGTTGGATGTTCAATTGTTACTATTGGCCAGTATCTGCGCCCATCTTCCGGGCAAATAAAAGTAACCGAATTCATTGATCCGGAGGTATTTGAAAAATACTCAATAGCCGGAAAAAAGATGGGCTTTTCCGAAGTCTTTGCTGGCCCATTTGTAAGAAGCTCGTACAGAGCGGATGAATTATTAAATGAGGTTCGTTTGAATTCTGTAACACCTTAACGCATTTACAACAGATAATAGTTGGATATGAAAAATAATCAGATACAAACAATCGAAGTCAAAACTGGTCGGAAAATTAAACCTGAACTGTATAAACACTGTTCAAGTTCGAATATAAATGATAATATTATTCTTATTGTTTTTTAGAGAAACTGCCGGCACGCTGACAGTTTAAAGTTTTCGTTCAACCATTTCAGAAGGAGACGGTGACCATGGAGATTCAGATCACCTCACGTCACAGCAAAGCATCTCAGACACTTCAGGACACAATCACCGCCGAACTAAGCAAAATGGAGAAGTTCTTTGACAAGATCACCTCTGCACATGTAATTCTTGATAGTGAACATGTAGATAAAACCGTGGAAATCACTATGAACACTATGGGACATCAGGTGGTAGCTTTTGCTAAAGCAGAAAGTATCGGTAAGGCTATTGATGAAGCGCTGGCAAAAACAGAACGCCAGTTGAAAAAATTGAACCAGAAGATTAAAAGTCACAAACCAGCTTAACATTTCCCTTTTTCAAAACTTTCCCGTAGCATAGAATTATTTTGGCTGCGGGAAAGTTTTTCTGTTTCCGGGTTCGAAAGGAGTTGGTTGTGAAAAAAACCAATGTGGATCTGGTTGTTGGTGGATCCATCCTCATTTCGCTTGTGATTCTGATCGGTGGAGTTTTGTGGTTAAAGGATGTTTCCATATCTGCAAAAATGGTCTCTTACGCCGTGCTTTTCCCCAATGTTGGAACGCTTCAAATCGGAGATCCTGTAAAAGTCAATGGAGTATCCAAGGGATCTGTTTCTGATATCTATCTGCGGACCAATGGTGTTGCAGTAGTGATAGAAATCGATAAATCAGTAAAATTAACTGATTCCTGTCAGTTCAACGTTCAGAATATCGGTATAATGGGAGAACGCGGGATCGGAATCCAGTATTCTGCTAAGGGACAGCCTGTGAAGGCAAACACCAAAGCAGATACCAGTTTTCTTCCTGGTTTTTTTGATCCAGGAATAGCGGAAGCCATGTCTATGATGGGTGTGGTGTTAGCTGAAGTGGAAACATTGGTGGAAAATGTGAGTTCAATAGTACAAACCACTGTCGGGGATACAGCTTTTGTTTCTATTTTTAAAACCTTAGTTAATCGTCTGGATACTATATCCAATGTTGCACAGACACTTCTCTCAGAAAACAAGCCGGTTATAGATCGCGGTTTAAAAAATTTGCAAACAATTTCCAGCGATCTTAAGGAAATCGTTTCTAGGAACAGTGATCACATAGATGCAATAATGAATAATGGAGACTCTCTCTCGACTGCAGCACTGGGAATTGCCTCACAGGTTGATTCGCTCACTATCTCATTAAATGAGATTATAAAGCAGGTGAAAGGAGGAGAGGGTTCTTTAGGAATGCTAATTAATGATTCCGGATTCTATCATGACATAAAAAGAACTGTAGCCAATTTGGATACCTTGATAAATGAAGTGCAGGGAGATGCGCTTAAACTGAGAATAAAACTAGGATTTGGGAAGAAAAAGAAATAACGAGCTATGGCAGAGAGAACTATTACAGTGACTAATACTTTAGGAATCCATGCCCGCCCAGCATCGATGATAGTGCAGACGGCCATGAAATTTAAATCCAACATTACTTTAACCAAAGGCGGGGTATCAGCCGATGCTAAAAGTATCATGAGTGTAATGATGCTAGCTGCTGCTTATAAATCCCAGGTCCTTATCCGTGCAACCGGTGATGATGAAAATGAAGCTATTGAAGGAATTGCTTCCCTGTTTGAGAAAAAATTTAATGAGGAATAACCCGACTCAACTACTATTTTATCCTCTTAATCCAGCTCCAACCTGATTATCGGAATTCTGCGATAACCGCACAGGAGTAACTGTTGTTTTTTGTGCATATTTTTCTTATTTAGATGAGTATTCCAAGAAAGGACCCCCATGAGTGAGATTCGCATTGGTTTAATCGGTGCCGGAACGGTTGGTGGAGGTGTAGTCAAGGTTCTGGCAGGAAGGATTGAGGCTTTTAAAAAAGATCTGGGGCTTTCTGTAAAGCTGGCTCGAATTGCTGATAAGGTTAGCTCAAGATTTAGTGAGCTTCCGGTAGCTGATGCAATCTGTACAGCCGATGCTCAGGATATTATCAACGACCCTTCAATTGATATAGTAATTGAGCTTGTTGGAGGAACCACTTTCGCCAAAACAGTGGTTCTGGATGCACTCAATCATAAAAAGCATGTCATCACAGCCAATAAGGCATTAATTGCAGAGTTTGGGCCGCAAATCTTTGAGTGTGCAGAAAAAAATAATGTATCTCTGTACTTTGAAGCATCGGTGGGTGGCGGAATGCCGGTGATAAAAACTATCAGAGAGGGACTGGTGGGAAATGATGTATTCTCGGTGAAAACCATTATTAACGGGACCTGCAATTACATTCTCTCCACCATGACCGCAGAGGGGCTTCCCTTTGAACAGGTTCTTAAAGCTGCACAGCAAAAAGGATATGCAGAGGCAGATCCGACCCTGGATATTAGCGGAGGTGACAGTGGTCACAAGGTAGCCATTCTGGCTTCACTTATAAGCAACGGTTACATCGGGTATGATAAAATTTACAAAGAAGGTATTACCACCATCGGGGCGCAAGACATTGCATTTGCCAATGAATTGGGGTATGTCATAAAACTGTTGGGTATAATTAAGAAAGATAAAGGTGCGGATGGACTGGATGTACGGGTACACCCCGCAATGCTGAGGAAAAACCATATCCTTGCTTCTGTTTCAGACGCCTTCAATGCTGTTTTGCTCGAAGGTGATGCTGTTGGTCAGATTCTTCTTTATGGCAAAGGAGCCGGCCAGATGCCTACAGCCTCTGCAGTGGTAAGCGATGTTATAGATGTTGCCAGGAACATCACAGGCAAAACCCCCATCCGTGTACCGATGGATTACTACAGCTCATCTCACGCTGTAAAAGTTAAAAACATTGACTCCATCACTTCCAGATACTATCTGAGATTCACTGTTGAAGACAAACCAGGAGTTCTGGCAGCTATCGCTTCAGATCTTGGCAGTCAGGGAATTTCCATCGCATCTGTAATGCAGAAGGAATTGCATCCTGACAACAGTGTTCCGGTTATTATTTTAACACACCAGGCACTGGAAAAGGGAATTAATTCGGCTTTAAGAAAAATCGAACAATCTGATTATATCAGGGCCAAAACTCAATTAATCCGTATAGAAGATTAGGTAAACAATATTCTGCGATTGAGGAATTATGCTTTATATCAGTACCAGAGGCAACCATTTACCAGTATCATCATCTGAGGCTATCTGTATGGGGATGGTTCCTCAGGGTGGTTTGTTTGTTCCGGAATCGGTTCCACACCTCAATAAGGATTTTCTATATTCAGCCGCCAGCTACCAGACTGTTGCACGTGAAGTTTTCAGCAGGTTTCTGACCGACTTTACCTCCGAAGAGCTTGATTTATGTATCAGCAAGGCCTATTGTTCTGAGAACTTTGGGAACAGTTCTATAACCAGTCAAATACAGCTGGAACCCGGTTACTCTATTCTGGAATTGTGGCATGGACCAACTGCGGCTTTTAAAGATGTTGCTCTACAGATAATGCCCCATCTGCTGCAAGTCTCCAAGACCAAAAACAATTACTCCACTCATACGGCCATACTGGTTGCCACTTCCGGAGATACAGGTAAAGCCGCACTGGAAGGCTTTAAAAATTGCGATGGTATCTCAATAATGGTGTTTTTCCCCCATGAGGGTGTAAGTGAACTGCAGCGGCTTCAGATGGTAACCACTGACGGCTCTAATACAGCGGTATTTGCGGTCAGAGGGAACTTTGACGATTGTCAAACTGCAGTAAAAAAGATATTCAGTGATCACTCACTCAAAGAAAGCCTCTCACAAAACAATATTGAGTTATCATCAGCCAATTCAATTAACTGGGGTAGATTATGCCCTCAGATTGTCTATTATGTTAAATCATACATCGACCTGGTAGAGGGAAAACAGATTCAACCTGGTGAAGAAATCAATATCTGTGTACCAACCGGTAATTTCGGGAACATTCTGGCTGCATATTACGCCAAAAACATGGGTGTACCTGTAAAAAAACTTATTTGTGCATCGAACAGAAACCATATTCTGCCCGATTTTTTCTCCAAAGGCATTTATGATTCAAATCGTGAATTTTTCAGAACCAATTCGCCATCTATGGATATTCTGATTTCTTCAAATCTTGAAAGATTCCTTTTTGAGATCACCTGCCATAATGCAGAAAAAATCTACGCCTGGTATAAGTCTCTAAACACCAATGGCAGATTTGAAATTGATGCCACAACCAGACAAGCTATAGACTCGGTCATAATAAGCGGATGGGTAGATGAGGACGAGGTTCTCAAAACTATCGGAAATATGTACCAGAAAACCGGCTACGTAGTTGACACACACACTGCAGTGGGAATTGCACTTTGCAACCGGCTTGGGCCTTTTGAGCACCACACTGTCATCGCTTCAACTGCAAGCCCATACAAATTCAGCTGTGATGTTATGAGTGGTATTGATAAAAACATACACAGTGATGAATTCGATTGCATAAAACAAATCTCTTCTATCTCCAATAAACCCGTACATCCCGCACTTTGCCACTTAAGAGAACGTCCGGTACTTCATCAATCGGTAATTGAAATAGATCAGATCAAGGACAGTATTCTCAACACCCTGAAAAAAACATGCCTATCAACATGATACATTTTTTCCCGAAGTACCCCCGAATTTTCTTTCATTCATGGAGAATTACAGATAATGAGCTATAAATATGCTATTCTGGTTGGTGATGGTATGGCGGATTTTCCAATAACAGAATTGGGAAATGTTACTCCGCTGGCCTATGCCAGAACACCAAATATGGACAAGGTTGCCAGTAGTGGACATACGGGTCTGGTTTCTACCATACCACATGGGATGCAGCCAGGCAGTGATGTGGCAAATCTTTCATTACTGGGCTATGATCCTGTTTGTTATTACAGCGGCAGAGCCCCAATCGAAGCGGCCAGCATGAGAATCTCCCTGTCTCCAAACGATACTGCATTCAGATGCAATATTGTTACTATTGATAACAATTACATGGTCGATTACTCAGCAGGTCACATTGACACTGAATGTGCAAATAAGATTATCCGTCAGCTGCAAAATCAACTGGGCACCGATAAGATCCGTTTTTATCCAGGAGTGAGCTACAGACATCTTCTGGTAATCTCCGATTTTCCGGAAGATCTTAAATGTACACCACCCCATGATATAACCGATTGCGAAATAACTCCATATTTACCGACCGGAGATGGTGCACAAATGCTGATCTCTCTTATGGAGAAAGCACACTCTGTCATATCCGGGAGTGTAAATGAAAAGAGCAGCATTAATAATGAAGCGCAAGCCACAGATATATGGCTATGGGGGCAGGGGCGTTCTTTGAAACTTCCCACACTCAATGAACTGTTTGGTCTGAGCGGATCAGTAATCTCAGCGGTTGATCTGGTTAAAGGACTGGGGGTACTGGCTGGACTGGAAGTTCCTGAAATCAAAGGTGCTACTGGTTACCTGGGTACCAATTATGCCGGGAAAACAGAAGCTGCATTTAAGGCTTTTGAAAAGCAGGACCTTGTTTATCTGCATATTGAAGCACCTGATGAAACTTCCCACGAAGGATCACTGCAGAAAAAAATCCTCGCAATAGAGGAATTTGATGCTTTTGTGGTAGGTGAGATGTTAAAATATCAGAAAGAATACCCCAATCTGCGGATTCTAATCTCTCCGGATCACGCTACACCAATTTCATTGAAGACTCATTCGGCGGGGCCAGTCCCCTACTGCTGTTGCGGATCTGGGATTGATAAAGATTTAAGTCAAACTTACTCAGAAATTACTGCAGATAAAAAGCAGGTCTTGACCGGACCTGAACTCTTCAGATATTTTATCCAAAAATGAGAAGCAAACTATAATGGCATTACGACTTCTTGAAAAGCTGATTACATTTCTGTTTGATTTCCTGGCAATAAACATAGCCTTTTTCACTGCATTCTGGCTAAGATACAAATCCAATTTATTCCCTGAAGCCTTTAACCCATCCCTGGAGCTATCCACTTATCTCCAGCCATCGCTTACTGTGGCTTCTCTGTGGATTATTCTTTTTTTCTTCACAGGCCTTTATCGCGAATGGTATAAGGAATCTAGGATAGATGAATTTTTCGTAGTATCCAGAACAGTGTTTTCCGGGCTCTTTATTCTCTTTCTGGTCACCAGTGCCCCTCAGGTTATAGACTTTGTCCATAGCGGCAACCCTAAAATCCTCTTTACCCGCACCAAAATTCCCATACTTCTGACTTATAGCTCCTGCATGCTTTTTTTCGCCACTGCAAACCGTTTCGTCATGCATACCATTCTGACTTTTTTATTCACAAAAGGTATTGCAATAAGCAGGGTTCTGATTGTAGGGGCTAACGATTCAGGCAGACAATTACTCAAAGATCTCAAAAACTATCCTCAACTTGGATATAAGGTAAGCGGATTTATTGATGATAACCCAGCAAGGATTAATGAAAAAATCGGAGAGGTCTCAGTATCGGGTTGTTATCAGGATATCCCCCAAATAGTTAAAAAGGAACGTATAGAGGGTATCATTATAGCTCATATCAGCGAGTCGCCAGATGATATCTTGAAAATACTCGAGTATTGCGGAGATATAAAAGTCAATATTTACATGGTTCCCTCTCTTATGGATATCATAACCGGACATCTGAAGACGCATCAGATTTTTGGGGTACCCCTGATGGTTCTGCTTCAGGATCATATGCCTGCATGGGAAGCACAGATAAAAAGACTGATGGATATAGTTGTATCATTTCTGATACTGACACTTGGTGCACCTCTGTGGCTTTTACTTTGCATAATCATCCGGCTGGGATCACCAGGACCGGCAATATTCAAACAGGAAAGAGTTGGTCGTAATGGCAAACTATTTACCATGTATAAATACCGTTCCATGTTTATCGATGCAGAAAAGTATTCAGGACCAAAATGGGCAACCGAAAACGATCCCAGAATCACACCGGTGGGTAAATTTCTGCGAAAATCACGTCTGGATGAGATTCCTCAATTCTTAAATGTACTCAAAGGTGAAATGAGCCTGGTGGGCCCCCGCCCGGAAAGACTTTTCTTTGTAGAGCAACTTAAAAAGGAGATCCCCTGGTATGTACGAAGAATAAAAATGAAGCCAGGTATCACCGGATGGGCTCAGGTGAAGCATAAATATGATGCTTCCATAGAAGATGTCAAACAGAAAGTCCTCTATGATCTCTATTATTTCGAAAACATGTCCATCTCCCTGGACATCAAAATTCTCCTGCGTACCTTTCTGGTCGCCCTGACCGGAAAAGGAGCGCATTAAGAAAATTTGAGATTTGAGATTTGTGGAGAAGAGAGATTTGAGATTTGTGGTTTGTGGAGAAGAGAGTTTTAGGATTTTAGATTTGTGAAGAAGAGAGCTTATAGATTTGGGAAGAAGATTGGAATTGTCGATTTTGAAATCGAAGATTTAAGATCTTAAAAGTTCAGTTTTCTTTTTCCACTATTTCTGTGTAGACAGAAATCCACATCTATGAAAAAGTAAATACCCATTGCTGCTCTGTGGGAATAATTATGCTGCAGATATAAAAGTAATAACCAATTGTATTTTCCTTAATTTCATCTACTGTTTGAGAATTGGCCCTGTTTTTGAAATTATTAATTTGGTGTAAAAATTCAAAAAAGAGGGTTCATGTCAAATTCAGTTCAAATTATCGGGATTCCGCTTGATCTTGGTCAGTCCCGCAGAGGTGTGGACATGGGTCCCAGCGCCATTCGATATGCCGGGCTTGCCAACAGACTTCATAAACTGGGATTTGAAGTTGAAGATCTGGGAAATATTCCGGTACCAGTCAGAGAACACCTCCCCCAAAAAGAAAGCACCGGTTTTGCCTCCGAAATAGAAGAGGTATGCTCCCAGATTTACCAGATCGGCTGCAGGGCTTTACAAAAAGATGCCATTCCCCTGTTTCTGGGAGGCGATCATTCGCTGGCAGTGGGAACTATAGGTGCTGTAACCGATTCCTCTCCATGTGGAGTCATATGGATCGATGGTCATGGCGATTTCAATCTCCCGGAAACCTCCCCAAATGGTAACATTCATGGAATGCCGGTCTCAATTCTTCTAGGGTATGGGTTAAAGAATCTGATCGATGTAGGTAGACCAGGTCCTAAACTCAGACCTGATCAAATTGTACTGATAGGTACCAGAGATCTTGATTACGATGAACGTAATCTATTAAAATCAAGTGGTATTCGTATTTATACAATCCTGGAAATTGACGAGCGCGGTATTGCAGCTGTAACCAAAGAGGCAATTAATCTATTTTCCCATCTCCCGGCTATTCACGTAAGCCTCGATATGGATGCACTCGATCCTATGGTGGTTCCCGGAGTCGGAACCCCCGCACCCGGAGGTCTCAGCTGCAGAGAAGCTCATCTTTTAATGAGTATGCTTCATGATTCAGGCAAAGTCAGATCCATGGATATCGTAGAAATAAATCCCATTCTGGATAACAAAAATATAACTGCCAAAATCGCTGTAGAACTGGCAGCATCACTTTTCGGTGAGAAAATTTTGTAAAATTATCCGGGTAGGTTTTACTTTAAAATTTTTTTATACAGACAACAATTCAAACAGCAGATTGAATTCCTCATCATGTGGTGCCAGCAAGGGGCTTTTTTCTTCAACCATTTTCTTCAGATCACCAATTGATATCATCTTCACTTCTGCTACTTCGGTGTGGTCAATTTGCAGGGATTCAACCACCAGATCCTTCTTAAGCAGAAACACATCAGTCAGCTCATTATCTACAAACAGATGATCAGTGCTGGTATAATGCTGAGTGACTGTGAAAAGAAACTGCAGTTCTGTTGGTTTTACTATCAATCCGAGTTCCTCATTAAGTTCACGAATTGCTCCACCGATGCTGTCATCCCCACTGGACAGATGACCGGCACAGGATATATCCCATAACCCGGGATGTACTTCTTTTTGAAGAGACCGTTTCTGGATCAGTAGCTCACTAAAGGAATTGAGTATCCAGACATGAACTGTACGATGCCACAGCCCCTGACTGTGTACATCTTTTCTGGATAAAGAGTACCCCGCAGAGGTACCATCAGGATTGATCACGTCAAAAAACTCCAAATTTCACCTTCCCCTGTCTTTTGGGACCGGCATACCAAGTCTGATTAAATAGTCATGCAGTAATTCTATACGATCAATCGTTTCGGTCTTTAACTTTTCGTAAATTTTGCTAATACGATAAGTCTTTACTCTCAATTGATACTCTTTTTCAGGCTCACCTTCTTTTTTGACCGGACGAACCAGATCCTTGGCAAAATAAAGCAATCCTATGTGACCCGCAGGCGCTTCAACTATTCCCCTGGATAATCCTTTAATCAAATCGAGAGAAACCTGATGCAGAGTCTCCAGATTTTGGTAGATTTGCTGCCATTCCTGTGTGGAAAGAATATCGTTGGCATCCCTCATCGCCATGTCTGTCTTTCCGCAATGAATAATGTGATTTAATGCATCTGCCATATCCGGAGCAAAATTTCGTCCACACCCATAACACACATGTCCTTCATCTGGAATGAAGAAACTGAAATTACCGGAGATGATAAAATTACTCTTGCAAAGTATGCAGAAAGCAGTCTGGTCAGAATTACTTTCAGCCGGACAGAACTTGAGAAATAGTATTTCCTGTATAGTTTTTCTTATCTGGTCAGCAATACCCATTTTGGGGCCGATTTAGGGTAAAATTCTATATTTCATCAATTATCATCTTGTCTGAAAGATAATCTTCCATGGATTCAAAAGAATCACGAAAACTTTTCATTCGTTCACTGATCATGGATTCAGGAAGATCTTTTATATAAGAGGTCAGCCATGAATAAGATTCATTTTTCTGGCCGGATAATTCCACTGCATCAAAAGTAAGTGCGTCAATTGGCTTATTCCGTTTGAAATTCCGGTTTTTCAAACGGTTTGATTTCCCTGAGAGCACATGCCCTTTTGCATTATACCCAAGATTGTGAACTGGATCGATTTGCTGCATAGCTGGTTTTCCTCCCTGAAACCGGCAAACTGTAAGCATATATTTCAATCATTTCTATACAATATAATATACCAAATTTTATGGGGTAATCTTATTATTTATTTAATTCCGTTAAATCTAATCCGGTCCGGATAAGTTTGGATGAGTCAAAAAAACGCAGGTTTTCAGGTGTTATAAGCAGTTGTTATGCAGTCATAACAACTATCCACGATCTCCTTCCGCTCTTTACCATTCACGCTGATCTTATTCAGGAATGTAACGTTTACCTGGACATCTCTGACAAAAAAAAGTTTAACCAGATGCGGGAAAAAAAGAAGATCTCCATAATAATAAATCAAATCACGATTAGCAATCGTGATCGGTTTTCCATTGATAGATTGATATTTTATACAGACAGGCAGAATCGGAGTGCCGGCTTTTTCAGCTGTTGAAAAGAGTGAACCTTTAAAAGGAAGCACTTTATCGCCATTGGAGGAAGTTCCTTCAGGAAAAAGTGTTACACTGAAGCCCATTTTCAGTATAGAGGTGATTCTCTCAATTTCTTCCAGAAGCTTAGTTTTGCTTCGCCTCTCTACAAACAAACTCCCCCCCATTTTTGCCATAAATCCCAGAAAAAAAGTTTTCTGGACTTCAACCGAAGTAATGTAAAGTGATGGCATAATTGAAGATAAAACCATAATGTCCAGGTAAGAGAGATGATTTGATACAATTAACTGATTAGTATAGGGAGACTCCGGATCGAAATTATTGACTTTAACCCTGATAGCCAGAATTTTGATAGCCAGTTTACAGGCGAATGATGTGAAGTTGGAAAAAAATGACAGTTTCCTGCTTTTATTTCTGATAAGCAGATTCCCGATAAGTGAAACACCCATGTAACTGAACAAGGCAATAAGAAAAAGAGGGATTTTAATAATTGCGAAAATCATACTTTGTATTTGCGATGAAACCGGTCAGTTGAAGTCTCCAGATCAACCAGAGTAAGTAAATCTGCGCATTTGAATTTTTTATCCAGGGCTGGTTGCCCGCAAATACAGGCACCAAGATTGAGATAAGACTTTACCAGATTAGGAACCAGCTCTGAAGCATTTTCCATCTCTTCCTGAGAAACCGATTCTACAATATTTTCAAAATTATGGATTCTGTACCTGCCTTTAGGTTCAGCTAAAAATTGCGGAGGAGCAAGATGGCTCAGCAGTCTTTTATAAACAGCAGCAATCTCCTTCTTATTAGTTGTCATTATACTGGAACAACCGAAAAGAAATTGTGTTCCTGTTGTTTTCATATATTCGGTAATACCTCTCCATAGAAGTGAGATAGTGCTTCCATTGCGATAATCCCGATGAACACAAGCTCGCCCCAGCTCCAGCTTGATTCCAGGGGTCTTAATGATGTTATCGAGTTTGAATTCGGTAGCTGAATAATACTTTTTGGCAAACAAACTGGAGATAAGTCTATAAGTACCTATAAATTTATTGGTGGTTTTATCAATAATCAGAAGATGATCACAGGTGAAATCAAACCTGTCCAGATCGATACCGGTTAGAATCCTTTTTTCCAGAAGTTCCCTGTAAAAAACCTCATAACGCAATCGAAGTGCTTTAGCCAGCTCTTCATGGTTTTCAGCTGTCTTTATGATAAACTTTTCCCTCTCAATTAATATTCTGATTTTTGGTTTAAAACTCTTAAGCGGCAAATAGCCAGGTCTTAAAATATTCTCAGAAAAAGGAACCAGTTTTCTAATGTTAAAGCCATGCTTTTGCAGCATATTCAATCCTGTCAGAGTTTGAAGGTGTGCAATAGAAAAAGACTATTCCATATATACTATTAGTGAAGGTTTATCACCTGAACCGGTATATGGCAACTGCAGCTCCGCTGCCCAATACTCTTTATCATTAATAATTATATGATTGTTATTTACTTCAGAGATAGAATTGATATCAGATACACCAGAGTATTGCTTACCTCTTTTCAATAGGATCGAAATATTCTCATTAGGAGCTAATGACTTAAGAAAAGCTTCATTGAGCTCCAGCCCGCCCATGACGAAAAAAGGTATATCGGAAATATCGAATCTCACTTTTGATTGCAATGTAAGCCGCAGCTGCCCCAGTATATTATCATCATAACAAGTAGGTTCCTTGCTGAGTGCTGCTTTTTCCACAGCACTGTTGCCGGCATTGGCTGCAAAATGTCCGGAAGAGAGTATATTCAACAGGGAATCGGTTATCTCCAGCACAGCAAAATCCATCGGCAATCTGAACCTGACAGCCAACTCAGTCACGTCAGTCGAAGAGCGATCATTCTCCGCAAGTACACGCAAAGCAAAAATCTTATCCTCCGCCACGGTTTTTGCAAAGGCTTCAAGCTGCCGCTGTATTCTGACTGATATCTCCTTAAAATTTTCTTCTACAGTTTTTTGAGTTATTTTTAACTTTTGTACTTTGTAGTCCAGTTTTTGTTCATTGATTTTTTTTTGAAATAAATAAAACGATGCTATTCCAACTATCAGGGCAGTTAAAATCGGAAGGATAATTTTCATCTGCTTTTTCCAGTCCTTTTGATAAATTTTAATGTGTGAGAAAATACTATTTCGATACACATTTTAAAAAAAAATTAACACTCAGTTGTGCCAATTATGCAAATGAAGCTTTATTGAACATTATTAATTGATATCAATTGATGCTCATTAAAACAGAGTACCTGCGCAGCATAAAACCAGCATTCCTGCTTAACTCCTTCATTATCGGTTACCTCACGCCTGACAGGTTCTCCCCAACTCAGTAAAACCTGATCCCTGGACATCTCCAGAACAATCCGATGATTATTTATAATCTCCCACATCGACTCATCCCAGGAATACACTTTTCTGGGATCTGATTCCATTATATCTGATTTCCAGGGATCGTCCTCTCTTATTATATCGCTCATCGTATTAGTCCAGCTGCTTCGAATTGCAATTATCCCCAATTGTCCCTGTGGTGTTTTAACCACTAACCATATCGGATTCACCGGTAATGGAGTAAACCCTGCAATCACATCCTGAACCAGAAGTGAATCCTGAATTTTAACTTTAATGCTACCAAAGCTGTGGTTTTCTTTAGGAAGTGTGGATATAGTACCTTTTCTGGAGAATACGACCCGATTTATCCAACGCTTTTTAGCCCAGTTCAGATCGGTTTCTGGAACTATCTCCTTTATAGAATGTTTGTGCGTCTTTCCGGTAATAGTTTTTCCAGTTGCAACATCTGAAAATGATACCAGATACTCCTCCCCATTTTCATACACTCCGGTTACGGTAAGCATATGACCTTTGATTTCATCACATGGGATCCTGTTTTCTGGTTTCAATGCAGATAAGTCTGCGGGTGTGAGCCCCAGCTCAGGGTTACTGAAACTGTATAATTCATAGCCTGTCTGGCAAAAGATCGACTGTTTCTCAAGTACCAGGAAATTAAGCCCTTTCCAATCACTAACCGGAACAGGAGGAAGTGGTGCGCAGGAAGAATCGATGGATTGTATTGTATCAGAGGTGTTTGTTATTGCCGGATTATTCTTCACTGGATTATTATTTGAAATTTTAGTCTTTGGAGCACATAATAAAATTGTGAAGAAAATCGGAGCGAAACCAACTATAAGATATCTGTTCATTTTATTGAGACTCCAGGAAGAATGATATATTTATAGCTGACGAAGAATACTTGGTAATTTAAACTCTCTCTCTCTGCGTTCAGCCAGAAAACTTATTGCCACTCTGATTATCAGCCAGATTATTAATTGTTCAAATTAGACAGAATACAAAGTGATCTGTCATCCCCGCGAAGGGTAGGAATTAAAATTCCGTACATAACGGGTTCAGAATTTTTTGAACAGGAATTAATTATACACTTCCCTACTCAAAAAAACATCATTAAATATAACCTTAGGATAAATGATTTTTAAGTGGAAAAATGCATAGCACCTATAGATAAGAGGCATTGACGTTAGGTTTGAGGTTATCTGCATTGCCGTTTCACCCGTTCTATCATTGAAGCAGAAACTCTGGATGTAAGAATTTTAACAGTAACGCTGTCAGCAGATCCATTATCTAGAAAGTTATAATCACCAGCTAAAGTGTCTTTAATGAAATACAAGCGAGCCTTATCTCTGGAATTTTTTTGTAATCTTGGGGTAAAAAATAGAGTGTCCCTGAAAATCTGATCGACACTCAGATCCTTACAAATATTTCTTCCACTATCGATGCCATATATAAAAATTCTATCTCTGGTGATATTAAGATAAAGACTTTTTATCGATACTCTTCTTTTGGAAACAGTTCCGTTTCGATATTGCTCAACAAAAACGGTTTTACATCGATAATAACCGGTTAATTCGGCAGAAGTGATGACAGCGCAGAGAGTCAGAATAAGACATATCGTTTTTTTCAAACTTACCTCCAGAAACTGGGAAGTGCATCTTCAGGGTATAGTGTCAATTGAAAAATAAGGAAAGATCGACGGTCCTCTCTCAAGTTTCAACTGAAGAACCTATCAACGCCCGATGATAGAGTAACTACAGAATAATGTTAAATTCTTAGATCACAAAACAAAACCAATATTTCCATCTCCACAATTGTTCTGAATCTATTTTATCAGAAAAACAGAGGATATTGTGCGACTGACAGAAGAACAAAAGCTAATTCTGAACAGCAGTGGTAATCTGAAAATACATGCTGTTGCTGGAAGTGGAAAGACTACGACTCTCGTAGAGTATGCCAGAAAACATGGAAAAAAACGTCGCATACTGTATCTGGCATTCAACAGATCGGTTAAAATTGAAGCACAGAAACGTTTTGCTCAGGCAGAACTTTCTCATGTTCAGGTGGATACTGCACACAGTCTGGCCTGGAACAGAATTGTCCCTGAACATGGTTATAAAGTGCGTTCCAATTATAAACCACATGAAATTGCAGACCTGCTAAAAATTAAACACTCCAATAAAGATCCGGTCTCATCTATTGCCCTTTGCAGTCATATCGGGAAGCTGATCTCACTTTTCTGCAATCAGGCAGTTTCAAAAGTTAAAGACATGGACTACAGCAGTTACATTGATGATTTACGGGCTAAAAACTTTGTAACAAAGCATCATGACAAAATTGCTGATTGTGCACGGAAATTACTGGCTATGATGAATGCTGCGGATATTGCGGTTACTCATGAGTTTTACCTTAAGAAATTCCAACTTTCAAGACCACAGCTCTATTATGATATTATTCTTTTTGATGAAGGTCAGGATGCCTCCCCGGTTATGCTGGATATATTTCTGAATCAGACCGACTCTTTAAAAATAATAGTAGGAGATATTCATCAGCAGATTTACAGTTGGAGATATGCAGTCAATGCTCTTAAAAATGTGAACTTCACCGATTTTTCACTCACCTCAAGTTTCCGCTTTCCTCAATATATTGCAGATGTTGCCATGTCGGTGCTGCAATGGAAAAAATACCTCAAAGATCCGCTAAATTTAAAAATCACTGGTCTGGGTAAAAATATAAAAAGAGCTTCAAGCAAAATAACCCTCGCCAGGACCAATCTATCACTTTTAAGGCGGGCAATTGAATACACAAATTCCAGCAGGACAAAAAGAAAAATCTATTTTGAGGGGAATCTCTCTTCTTATATGTACGCTGCCGAAGGGGCTTCCCTCTGGGATGTACTTAATCTTTATCAGGGGAAATTTCATCTTATAAAAGATCCACTCATTAAACAAATGAAAACCATGGATGATCTTCAGGAATATGCAGAAGTCTCCAATGATTCAGAACTTTCAACCCTCATTGAAATGGTAAATGAACATGGTCTGCAGCTTCCATCGTATATCAATAAAATCAAAGAGATGCATGTCGAAGATAAGGATCGCGACAAGGCTGATATGATTTTCTCCACTGTACACAGATCCAAAGGCCTGGAATACGATTCGGTAAATCTGGAAAACGACTTTATTTCAGAGAAAAAGCTTCTTCGGGTCGCAGAAAAAAGTGAAATTCCAAGGCAGGATCTGCAAAAACTAAATGAAGAGATCAACCTTCTGTATGTGGCAGTCACCAGAAGCCGTGGAATACTGAAAATTCCTCAGGGCTTATTTCTGGATAATACTCCGTTAATACAAGAGCTACATCAAAAGTCCAGCTCGAACACCCAACAGTTGACATCTCAGCCTTATATACCCTGGACTCACCACGATGATGAAAAACTACGACATTTCTTATCCCTTGGAGAAACAACTGAACAGATTGCACTGAAATTGAAAAGGTCGAAAAGCTCTGTTACTGCAAGAATCAGAAAGCTGGGAATTCGGAAAAAATAAGCTACTGCGATAGCCACCCACTTGCTGGCCTGCTTTGGCCATTGATCGTGATTCTTTTATTAGGCAAAAAGTTCAAAAAGAAAGGTATGGGCAGAAACCTTCTGAGATAAAACAACCTCAATTAATTAGTTTCTGTTCAAAATGAACGAATGCTAATTGATCTGGAGCTGGAATCTATCTTTTTCCTGTATTCTTTAAAAACAACTCGGGCATGACGGATTTAGTGCATTTTGAACAGGAACTAATTACTTTTTTACTACAAGATAATTAGAAAACGTACTATTTTATTTGAGTTACATTTTATCCAGGAAAATAGAATAGGTTATGATAGATTTGAATCAGGACCAGTTCATAAAGATCGGCTCTTTTAATGATAGTTTTCAGGCCAATATGGCTAAAGAGATTCTGCAATCAAACGGAATCAGCTGTGTGGTAACCGGAGATGAATTTAAGCTTTTTCAGCCTTCATCAGAGGATCTCAAACCTATCCAGCTGATTATCAATACAAACGATAAAGCAGCTGCTGAAGAGCTGCTGGTGGTATTCTTTAATAGCTAATCCATTTCAGTAGTGTCCGGTTAATTTAACAAAGGATTACTGCAAAAAACAGCTTGGAATTTGGATTTTCAGACCAGAATGCACCAAATCACAAATCTTAAATTCCAAACAAAACCCAAATTACAATACCCAAATTCTAAACAGGAACAGGAGTATGAATAGAGAATTCGAAATCTGAAAATTGAAACAGGATAGTGACTCTATCTGCTCTTTTCTCGTTTGGATTTTGAATAATTGGTAATTGGGAATTGTTTAGGATTTGGGGTTTGTGATTTGGAATTTATTTGCGTGCCCTACTTCTTATGAAATCTTATGTTTGTTAAATTAACCGGACACTTCTGTTTATCAGTAAAACCATATAAACATTGGTCAGTTTATCACCTCATAGAAGTGTAACCTTTCGAGCTTTATAGTATACATTAGTAAAAGTGGTTTTAA
>JAEZKP010000051.1 GCA_023436145.1 Fibrobacterota bacterium
GCAGTTGCCCTCATAGCTGCATCTCTTTTCATTTCAGTTAGTTATCCACCAAACAGATATCCCCCTCTATATTCTGTTTTTTTTCCTCTGAGTGGGCTTATCAGCTCTTTAATCCTTATTTTTACCGGTCATTTCTCCTACCCCAGAGTACATAACCGGAAAGTATATGTGGCTGCATATCTGTGTGGCTTTATAGGGATTGTCTTCTTTTTACTCCACAGGCCTCCATTTATACCCCGACTTTATGATTCTACGCAGGGTTTTTTCGGTGTGCTTCTTCTGGTTCAGTTCATTAATTTGTTGATTTTTCCCCTCTTACCTTCATATGTAAAATATCGTTATGCCAGAAGTTCTATGCTTACTCTGATTATCGTGGAGATGGTTTTTCTTATTACTATGCGGTTTGCTCCATCTGCAACCCATTGGGTACGCTATTTGTGGTTTGATGATCTTAGGGATATAAACTTCTGGATCGGACCAGCTGTTTTTCTGGCGGTGGGAGTTCTTAGTCTCTGGAAGGTCAGTGATGAGTTTTCCTTGGGTGGGGTAATATGCGGGTGTGCGTTGTTTTTCGCAGAAATCTGGGTTTTGGGAATAGATCTTTACCGCATGGAACCGGTTCAATTGATTCTGTTTAATATTGTACCGCTTTATTTGTCGGTTGGCATATTGGTTCATGGTTTTTTCCGCATGGAGAACAGAGTTTCCTACGATCCACTTTTACAAATCTATAACCGTGATTTCTGCTCAAAAATTATCTCGGAACAGTCAAAGTTTGATACCAGTCCGCCATTTTCTGTTGCTATGGTAGATATAGATCATTTTAAGCAAGTAAATGATACTTACGGGCATCAGGCTGGTGATGCAGTGCTTTATTCAGTCGCTCAGACCGTGCATAATTCTCTTATTTCAGAAGGGGTAGTCTGCAGGTATGGAGGTGAAGAGCTTGCTGTTTTTTTCCCCCGGAAAACCTCCTCTCAGGTGGTCAAATTAATGGAGGAGGTAAGAATGGATGTGGAGAAGGTGAAAACAGAATCCGGAAAGAAAACGATTTCGGTTACCATTTCAGTTGGCGTTTCCCAGCGTGAAAACCAGAATCAGTCCGTAATGGATGTGATCCATGCTGCAGACAAGGCGCTTTATAGAGCGAAGCATGGGGGGAGAAATCAGGTTAAGAGCGGGAAAGTTTCAGCTAAGTAGAAAATGAGGGAGATCGCTGTCTCACTCTGCTATTGCACTGAATAAAGATCGGTTGTATTTTTCTCGGTTTGTACTAAAGGGGGGTTAATGTCATTTGAGCAGTTTTTAGGAACATCGGTTTTAACCAAATCGCTCTTTATCATAGCAGCAGCTTTTGCGGTGGGAGACCTTTTTGCCACTCTCTTCACCGTTATCTATCAACGTTTCTGGTATGATCGGGTAATGCGACCCAAATATGGGGACAATTCAGATAAGCGCTGTTCTATAATAATTCCCTGCAAGGGTTTGCCTAAAGACCTGGAAAGTAATCTTCAGGGTTTTTTTGAACTGGACCATCCCAATTATGAGATAATTTTTGTCACTGAAAGTGAAGAAGATCCGGCGGTTGAGGTAATTCGTTCCATAATGCGTGGTAAAGATAATGCAAAACTGGCTATCGCAGGATTAGCCAAAACCTGCGCACAGAAAAACCATAATCTTCTTGCGGCTTTGAATTTAGTTGATAATCCCGATATACTGGTTTTTGCTGATTCAGATATCAGGCCTGCTCCTCATTGGTTGAAGGAATTGACTTTACCACTGGCATCACCGAAAGTAACTGCCACCAGTGGGTTCCGGTGGTTGCATGCTAAAAAAGGTACCACTGGAGAGCTTACTCATTCTTATGTGAATGTGTATATGTACGTCTTATTCAGCGTTGCATGTTTCATAGGAGGAGTGGGGTTATGGGGTGGATCTATGGCTATTCGCCGGAAGGATTTTGATGAACTTGGGGTTAGAGAGAAGTGGGCAAGTGCTGCAGTAGATGATATGAGTCTATCTCAGATTGTCATGAAAAACCGTAGAAAAGCGGTAGTGGTACCACCTTGTATAGTTCACACCGATGATCTGATCGGGACGGTGAAATCTACTGTATCCTGGTTTGAGCGTCAGATAATGTATTTAAAAGCCTACCAACCATTGTTGTGGCTTATTGCTTTTCCATTTGCTCTGACTGGAGTAGGTTTAGTGATACTGCTTCCTTTTTCAATTATAGCTTCTCTCTCGGAGAGCCGTTCATTTCTGGGAATGGGAGGAGGAGCTGCTGTGGTTTTTTATGTGGGTGAGTTTATAACAGCAATGCTTTATGTATTGTTGGGGACAATGCATCGATTTCCCAAGTTTTTATTGCTGCAGCCGTTTTTACGGGTGGCGCAGGGGATAAGTTATTTCAGGACATATTTGACAAATACCATTACCTGGGCTGGAATTAAATACAATATCAATTTTCATGGTGAAGTCGTAAGTATTAAACGGCCCGATTCCGATGATGAATAGATAAGAGGCGGACCTCAGTGGCATTGCGTTGTGCAGTTTTTGCATCCGGCGGCGGAAGTAATTTTCAGGCGTTAATTGATAAGAAAGAGTCAGGGGATCTTCATGTGGATTTCGTGCTGATGGTTGGTAATAACAGCTCGGCCGGGGCTTTTCAAAGAGCTGTGAAGCATAATATCCCAACGGTACACCTTGCACCTTCCCACTTTAAGTCATCTGCCGATTATCAGCAAAGACTTCTTTCGCTTCTGGATGAATACCGGGTGGAGTTGATTATTCTGGCCGGATATATGAAAATGCTGCCCTCAGAGGTGGTACACCGGTATCATAACCGGATAATTAACATTCATCCTGCTTTGCTGCCTGCATTTGGCGGGAAAGGGATGTATGGAAGCAAGGTTCATCAGGCAGTGCTGGATTATGGAGCTAAAATAACCGGAGTAACAGTACATTTTGTAAGCGAAGTGTATGATGAAGGGCCTGTAATCTGTCAGGTGCCTGTGAAGGTCAGTGATACCGATGACTGCAGTACGCTGGCTGAACGGGTCCTCGCAGTGGAGCACCAGACCTACTGGCAGGCGGTTGAGGCAATTGCCAGGGGAAATATTAAAATTGAGGGCCGGCGGGTGACTGGATATGCCTGAGAAGGGCTCTGTTAAGTCCAAGGTGACTATGGCTCTTTATCACTTTGATCAGACCATCGCCGGGGAATGTGGCGGTGCTGTTGTGGGTATTGATGAGGCAGGACGAGGTTCTTTGGCCGGACCGGTAATTGCCTCTGCGGTTGTACTTGATTTAAAGAACTCTCTTAATGGTGTTAATGATTCCAAAAAGTTAACTGCTCAGAAACGTGAGACACTTTATGAGAAAATCACAACTGAAGCGATTGGATGGGCAGTGGGATCGGCTTCACCGGAAGAGATCGATAAATTGAACATTCTCCAGGCTTCACTTCTGGCAATGCACCGGGCACTGCTCAAACTGGAGTGTAGCTGGAAACTTGCGCTTGTGGATGGTAATAAACCTATCCCTCCACTGGACTGTGAAAAACAGCGTACCATTATTGGTGGTGATGCTTTGAGTGCATCGATTGCCGCAGCTTCCATAATCGCAAAGGTGACCCGGGATCGTATTATGAATGATTACAGTGAAAAATTTCCTCTATATGAATTTCACAATAACAAGGGTTATGCAACTGAGCACCATCGTAAATCAATAGAAGAATACGGGTTGTGCAATATTCACCGCAGAACCTTTTGTGAAGTTCTTGCCACTCAGACAAGATTGCCGCTTTGAAAGGAGCATCGAAAAATGGCAGGTGTTAAGCCGTTTAAAGGTTATCGTTATAAGATTGAAAATCCGCAGGAATTGACAAAAGTAATCGCACCTCCTTACGATATGATTGACAGTTCAATGATCGATGCTTTATATCAGAAAGATCCCTGCAATTCTGTCCGGTTAATACAGAACCGGCCTGAACCACAAGATACATGTAATAAAGACCGTCATGTGCGGGCTGCTGCTATTTTCAGAAAATGGGTAGATGAAGGGATTCTGGTACAGGATCAGAAACCATCGGTATATGTTTACCAGCAGACATTCAGAAGTCCTGTAGGAAAAGAGATGGTTACTTTTGTGCGTACCGGCGTAATCGCATTGGTGGAACTGGTTGATTTTGAAAAGAAGATAGTGCTTCCCCATGAGTATACGCTCTCCGGACCTAAAATTGACCGTTTTGAGTTAATGGATGTAAGTCAGGTGGATATGGGGCTTATTTTCGGTCTGGTTTCTGATAAGGGTGATTCTTATGATGCCATTAAGGCATTAATCAATGGGGCTCCGGTTGGTGTTGCAGTAGATGAAAATGGAGTTGAGCACCGGTTGTATGTATGTTCTGATGAGTCTCTTATAAACAGTTTTGTAAAGTCGGTGAAGGACAGCACAATTCTTATTGCAGACGGACATCACCGGTATGAAACTGCTCTTAATTACTATAAAGAGAAGAAATCCCAGGGCTATTCCCATGTAATGATGGCGTTGGTGTCCATGGCTGATCCGGGTCTTGTAATCCGGTCATTTCATCGCCTTATCCGCAAAACTGATCGTCAACTGGTCATGAAAAGTCAGTTGCAGCGCTATTTCAGAATGGTTGATTATGGAAAAGCATCTGAAGATACGGTTTGTGACTTTATGTCAGGTAAACTTGATGCCGATATGGTTTACATCGACAGTGCAGATCAGAGTGCCATCGGATTGTATCTCTCTGATGATGGTGAAAAGTTTCTTCAAAGTGTCATGCCCGAAAGAAGTATGAACTGGAAACACCTCAGTGTTTCAGAGATTAATGTAGTGGTGATAAACACCATTCTTGGTCTTCCGCTGGATGGTAAGGTGCTTCATGATGTGGTGGAATATGTAAATGATATCGGTACTGGTCTTCAAAAACTCAAAGACAGCAATAGTTTCCATGGAGGATTTTTTATCCGTCCCGTATCTATCGAGGCAATACAGAATGTTGTGGATGGGGGAGAACGGATGCCTCAAAAGTCAACAAATTTTTTTCCTAAACTTTTCTCAGGCCTGGTCTTCAACAGGTTAAGTGAGTTATGAGGAAAGTACACCTGCTGCAGGGTGCAGGCGGAATAATGATTTCCGCACTGGGATTGCATATCTTTTTTAAAAATGTCAACACAACCGTGCTATGGAAGGAGATCTGTACAACCGAGAAGTGGATAATCGCTGCAGTTATTATGCTTAATCCCCTGACTATATGGTTGCGATCATTACGCTGGAAGGTGATGCTTCCTGATGTCGGGTTGGAAAAAAGGAAAAATGGGCTTTTTTCCATTACCATGATCGGTTTTATGATCAACAACCTTCTGCCTGCCCGTCTGGGAGAGGCTGCAAGAGCGGTGATGTTATGGAAACGCAATGGCTTTACCGTTTTGGAAAGTGTCAGTTCCCTGGTTGTGGAAAGAGCACTTGACACACTTATTTTCTCTGCCTTTTTTTTCATACCAGTATTGGGGAAAAAAAGCCTTTCCTCTTTGCAACCGTACGCCACTTTAATGATGATAGTTTTCGGGATATCGGTTGTCTCTCTCATTGTATACTCCAGGTGTAAGGCCAAAGCTTTAACTGTAGCTTCAAAAATGCTGTTTCTAGTGCCTTTTTCATTAAAAGGCAGAGTGGAAAAAATAGGTAGAGAGCTGGTTTCCAATCTTGAATGGACTTTTTCCTGGCGCAAAACAGTCTGGGTGATTATATATTCCATACTAATGATGTTTTGCTATGTGTTAATGATATACTTTCTGGCCTGGGGTGTAAATACTTTCGATATTCTGGACAGTATGTTCGGGGTTTCAATGGCTGCTCTGGGTGCAGCTATTCCACTTTCACCCGGTTACATCGGCACTTTGCATTCGTCTCTGTTGCAGGGACTCCAGATGGTTGGAGTCATGGAAAACAGGGCGGGAGCAATGGCTGTGCTTTATCACGCAATTGGTTACATGACTATTACCGGACTGGGTTTAATGTTTCTGGTAAGTATGAAAGTTTCTTTTAAAGAAATCAGACAGGCTAAAGAGGAATTGAAAAAAGAGTAAAGGTGGAAAATACGATGGAAAAGCGGGAGACTTTAGTCGATGAGATGCAGATAGTTGAAAATTTGACCCAGTCTATTGCAGATCTGAAAAAGGAGCTGGCAAAGAAGATAATTGGCCAGCAGAAAGTTATTGATGATCTGCTGGCATGTTTTCTCAGTGGTGGTCATTGCCTTCTGGTGGGAGTTCCAGGATTGGCTAAAACTATGTTAATTCAGAGTCTGGCCCGTTGTCTTGATCTGGGATTTAACCGGATTCAATTTACTCCGGACCTGATGCCATCAGATATAACCGGTTCTGAGATTCTTTTTGATGATCGTAAAAGTGGGGTTCGGGAGTTCCGTTTTGTTCAGGGGCCGGTTTTCAGCAACATTGTTTTAGCGGATGAGATCAACCGGACTCCTCCCAAGACTCAGTCTGCACTTTTACAGGCAATGCAGGAACATGAGGTGACCTCCTCTGGTCAAACCTATAAACTTCCTGATCCTTTTTGGGTATTGGCTACACAGAATCCTATCGAGCAGGAGGGGACATATCCACTTCCTGAAGCGCAGCAGGACCGTTTTATGTTTTCGATTCAGGTGGATTATCCGGATCTGGAGACTGAATTGCAGATTGTCCGTCAGAGTACAGTATCCGATCAAAAGCCGATAAATCCGGTGGTTACCGTTACCCAGATAAGAGAATATCGTGAGTTGGTAAGCAGGGTTCCGGTTGCCGAATCGGTAATTTCTGCAGCGGTAAAGCTGGTCCGTTCCACCCGGCCATCGACTAGTGAATGTCCTCAATCTCTGAAGCAGCTTATAAGCTGGGGGGCAGGACCTCGTGCTTCACAGTTTTTAATTTTTGCCGCCAAAGCGTTCGCTCTTCTTGACAATCGACCCACCCCCGATCTTTCCGATATTGTCAGAGCCGCCTATCCGGTGCTCCGTCATCGCCTGGTGCGTTCATTTCATGCTGAAGTGGACAATGTCAGCACTGATGATATAATTAAGACGATCATTGAGGCAGTGATTAAGGGAAAATGAGTTCTGCCGGCTACTTGTTTTGAGGGTGAATAGAATAGAAATTCATCTTCGGGCAGAATTGATTTATCGCTTAAACGAACCGTTTTTAAGAAATATACTACTAATCTGAGAGTGGAAAATTCCACCAGGAATTTGGTAGATTGACGCTGATATTGATCTCTGAAGAATGTGGCAAATATAAACAAATGGATTCTTATGAATAAAACGCTTCTGGAGCCGACAAAAGAGCTTCTTGATGAGTGTAAAGCTGGAAACCAGATCGCATTCAAAGAGATATTCCACATGTACCGTTCGTATGCCTACAACCTGATATATAAAATTACCGGTCCTTACGGAGACCATGAGGATTTACTTCAGGAAGTTTTCTTCCAGATCTATCTTTCCTTAAAAACTTTTCAGGGGGATTCCTCCTTCAAAACCTGGTTTCACCGGGTGGTAATTCATGTCTGTACCCGCAGGTGGAGATATCAGAAAGCGGAAAAAAGGATTTCTCCTAAAAATACGGTGAATCTGGAATCGGTGGAAAACTCGGTACCAACTACCGAGATTAATTCACTGAAGCATCTGGAGCTCAAGGATTTAGTGGAACAATCTTTGGATGAGTTGGATTATAAGTTGCGTATACCTCTGGTACTCAACATTTATGGCGAAATGGATCTGGCAGAGATCGCTTCTATTATGGGAATTCCTGAAGGAACAGTTAAGTCACGGCTTTTCACTGCACGAAAGCAGATGAGAGAATTTCTGGACACTCTGGAAAAATGATGAACACTGAGAGCAATAGAGACACCTGGTTTGAGCGTGAGCTGCGAGCGGAACACAGCTCTGCTGCTATCAATTTTGATGCGGTAGAGGCTTGTATTCTGAGGCGGATCAATAAAGCCGAAGAGATAGGGGTGTTATCGTTGCTGAAATCAGAAATAATAGTATCTCCGGAAACTTTTGAAAGATTGGAGAAGGACCTTTTCGCTCAGATTGGTCATTTTAAGGAATATGAGGAACCGGTTAATGAATGTATTCAGGCCGAAGTTGACTTGACTCATGCTCAATGGGAACGTTTGGAAGCTAAATTGTTCAGTAAAATTAAAGATAGCACCGAAGCTCCGCTCTGGGAGCAGCTGGTTATGGCACCGCAGTCAGAGCCGGTACCCGGACATTGGGAACAGATTGAAGACCGCATATTTAGTGAGATAATCCAATCCGATAAGCAGGAGCCCTGGATTTTATGTGCCAGAAATGAAGAGGTGTGTGCTCCGGCTATTATCGAGAAAGAGGAGCAGTTCTTAGAGGAGATATTAAGTGAAAAGGAGCCTATAAAATCCTTTGAGCAGCAACTTAAAAGGGAAGTTGTCCTTTCATTAAGTCAACTGGAAAAGATAGAAGATTCTCTTTTTGCACGTATCGAAAGATATAATTCACAGGTGAAACTGGAAAAGCAGCCTTTCTGGATGTTTATTGAACATTATTTCACGGTGTTTAGGACTGCAGGTCTGGTTTCAGCTCTGATATTGTTTTTCATCGGAGGTATTACTTTTTACAACCAGTTTTACCGTAATCCGGAAACTCCGGTGGATACATTTGCATATCAGGTACATGGTGCGGCGGTGAATATTCCGGGAATAACCGGTAGAATAGGTCAGCGATGCTACTCGGTATTGGGCGGGACAGTAAAGCTGTTCAATAAGCATGGAAGCATCGAGCTACAAAACGATGCTAATATTGAGATTTTAAAAGTCACCCAAAAGGCAGCTCATTACCGGGTCAGTTTGTCTGGTGTTGACCATGACTCCATATCCGATGCACAGGTTGCATTTCTGGTTAACCGGCATGGGAAGGATGAAGAATTTCTGATCCACACCACAGATTATCAGATAATGGTGAAAGGAACCTATTTTAGGCTGGAGCCAGGTTTCAGAGGCACAGTTACCACCAGGGTTCTTGAAGGTGTAATAAAAGTGTCTTCGACATATTTTGACGACACAGAAATTCATGCTGGTCAGATTCTTTACTATGATTCATTGACTGAACGGTATACGGTAAAGGGTGGTGGACAGGTGGTACTTCGCCAGAACATTGAAACTGTATCGCAGATCGATTCGCTGATCAAGTTTGGAATGCTTCAGATAAATAGTTCTGTTGCTGATGCTCAGGTACGTGTAAATGGTAAACATTACGGATCTGTACCGGTTGCACTGCGCTGCGGACCTGGCAGATACAGCATAAGTTTGTCCAGTGAAGGATATTTGACACTGGATACTGTAATTACAATTACTCACGATAAACCTGGTGATGAAATCTCATTTACTTTAAATAAAGTGGTAAAACCGGTGATAACTGAGAAAGTTCAGGTTAAAAAACCGATGGAGAAGAATGAAGTACCTGCAGTTATCGATTCCAAACCGCAGGCAGATCCTTCAACCATTACTCCTGACCTGATCAGTAGTAAACTTCTCGAGCCAGACAATTCAGCGTTGCAGCAGAATGAGGAACTTTATACAAAGGCACAGACTGAGGAGTTGGCTGGAAACTGGCAGGCAGCGATCGGTTTTTACCAGATGGTGTTTGATGACCAGAATTCATCCAGACTGATCCGGGAGGATGCATTGTTTTCTATCGGCCGGTTGAAAGCGGATTACGTGCATAATCCAGCTGAAGCCTCACAGGTTTTCCTCACCTATCTTGCTCTTTTTCCACAAGGATCATTTGCAGGAGAGAGCTGGTTGCGACTTGCTGAGCTGGAATTCAGGAGCAGACCAGAAAATGCCACCCGGTATTATGAGAAGTTTTTCCAGCTTTTTCCGCAGCATCCCAGGATTGTCGAACTGAAAAACCGGGTAGGAGTTATTTACCTGCAGCAGAAGCGATTTGATGAGGCCATTGGGCTGTTCAGGGAGGCACTCAACAGTCCGTCGATTTCCGGAGAAAAAGAGAAAGCTCTGGTTTCTGAGAATCTCAAACGTGCCCTACAGCAAAAGGCGACTACCAGTAAAAATCTGGTAAACCGCTGATTTCGCTTCACGAATTTCTATATATCCGATTTAGAGCATTTGTTTACCATGGATAAACCGCCAAAATCCTGTCACATAAACCAAGACATCAGGAGGTTTCGATGAGTTACAGCGGAAAACATTATATTGTGGGAATTCACGTTACCAACAGAGTAAAGCATATTCCATCTGTACAGAACGTACTTACCGAGTTCGGGTGCAGTATCAAAACCAGAATAGGTCTTCATGAGATGTCAAATGACACCTGTTCACCCAATGGTCTGATACTGGTTGAATTGATAGGTGATGATAACAATCTCAAAAATTTTACATCTTCTCTTCTGAAAATCGAAGGTGTGGAGGTAAAGGAGATGGTTTTTTCTCATGACTAAATAGATAGACATCGGCATATCATTGCAAACATAACCACCGGCATTTAATGCCGGTTTCTGTTCCACATGCCCTGCAGGATTGGTATAAAGAAAATAGTCGATGATTTTGATCGATTATTTTCTGCAGACCTTTTCTGGTTTAATAATCCTTATTCTCCGTCCTTTTTTTCCATCAATCCAAAAGCTGTTTCCTTATATCTTCCGCTGTTTCGTTTTCGCTGTTGCTCGGCATAGAAATCTTTCATTCTTTGCCCGGAATCATCTTTGATGGAACCAGTAGCTTTGGTCATTCTGGTCTGAAGGCTGGTGCTTGATGGTGAGAACAATCCGATAATGAAAAGAATCAGTATGATAATCTCTATACTCCCTGCAATCCATCCGGCGACTGTGCCCAAAGCCATACCTGCTCCGGTGATGAATGCTGCGGACACCATGTTGCCAATTGTCAACGAAACGATGAAAAGCACCGGAAAGACCAGAGTATTTATCAGGTCAAAGGGACGGGCTAAAGCAATGAAAAAGAAAAGAATAATAAAAGAGAGATAAAGAAAGAGCCATAATATTACCGGTGAACTTATTGCCGATGTCCATGATGGGTATTTTAGTATTTCCAAACCGCTGCTCAGATAAACAGTGGCATTTTGTTTGAAAAAGACCGAGATGATACCGGTAATTATGCCTAAAATCATAGCTGTTCTGGAAATGACAAGTGAGGGGTTATACATGTTTTTGCTGTCATTCTTAATATTTCTTACCATCAGAAATGAAACGGTAGTGACTATTGATAGTAAAACCAGAAACAGAAGCCAGAAATAGCGATGATCTGCTTTTAAAAACAAGTGAATGGTATAAACCAGAAAATGCTTGTATTCTGGATTAATCATCTGTGGAAAAAGAGAAAAGGAATCGAATTTAATAAACGGTGTTTTTGTAATACTCTCTTTAAATCTGGATTGATAGTCAAAGTGGGGTTCGGTTTTTTTATGAACAGATCCGGTCCACCCTTGTATACCGGAGGCCGTTTTAACCTTAACCAGATATTGACGATGAATGACTGTTTTGTCGAATTGCTTTTTCTCGATTAACTGTACTTTTTCACGATGTTCAGCTTTATAGAGTAATTTAAGTGGTTTTCTTTCCGTCAGATGTGTATTATTGAAAATCTCCTGATTCTTGAAGATGTAACAGTTTCTGGCATATACTTCTCCGCCTAACGAACTCAGCGTCATCTCTTTTTGAAAAATTCCTGCAAATACGGTGGTTATTGTTATTATTGAGAGGAAAATCAATAATATACAGATTGCCAGTCCAGTAATGACTCTCAATGGTCTGCTTTTTTTTCGCTCTCTTTCTTCCACTATTGCAATGTTTCTATTGAGTTCCTCGAGCATCTCTTTTTCAGTTATCATTTAGAATTTTCGCTCCTTGTTCTGTATAGAGGATAGGAACCTATATAAATAGTAAATGCACCGGAATTTCGCCATCGTTACTTGAGGCGGTAGAAGTTTACTGTTGAACTTGATTTATAAATAAAATATTTTAACATTTCAGGATTATAAACTGCCAGTATTAATATTAGAAATAATAATTACAATATGAGCTAAAAAACTGATATTGTGGGCTATATTGCAGCATTTACGATTTAGGTGCTTTTGAATCAGGTATTTTTTCTTTTCTCCAGAACAATTATTCAAACTTTCTTAAGATTTCACTCAAAATTGCAGCCTTGATTGTCCTTTCAATTCTACTTGTTCTCTAAACAAGAATACAAGAATAACTTTCAAAAGACATAATGATTGTGCAAAAAATTGTTTAAGGCTAAAAGAATTAAAACACTTATTGAATTAATCGCTGAAGAAATTACCTTTACTCCCTTCAGAATCCTTTATACTAAATAGGTATTAACTGCTCCGAGGAATCTGCTGTTATGGTTTATTTATCATAATCAGAAAGGCAGAGCAGAGAAATAAATACAATGATGGAAATTTTTCACCGATTTTAACAGGAATCTTTTGAGGGGAGAAAAAAGATGATAAAAAAAGCGTTTAAATTTGCTTTGATTTCCATGTTTATTATTTCACCGGGTTATTCACAGAAAGTTTACCTCAAGGGGCGAGTGGTTGATAAGGATTACAAAGCCATACAGGGTGCTCAGGTGAAAATAATCAAAGCCAACAAGACTCAAAGCACCGACTGGGAGGGTAAATTCTCTATCGAGATGGACATTACTAGTGTTCAGGCCAATCAGATATCAGATATGGTCACATTTCATAACGGTATTCTCTCATACAATGTGTCCAAAAGCCAGCAGCAGATACATATTGAGATTTTTAATATCAAAGGTCAGAAGGTCAGTAGCATACTGCAGGAGATTTCCGGAAAGGGAACCTTTAACAGTAAGATTCTACCGGAGGCTTTATCTGCAGCTGTGTATTTTGTAAAAATGAGAGTCGGAAACAGCACTGATGTTTTCAAGGTAATGAGCTTTAAAAACCAGATACTCTCTTTATCAGATCACGGCGATAAATCCTTTATGAATAAAACTGCTGCCGTATCACAAGCTATTGATTCTCTTGAGGTAAGTAAAAACGATTACAAGACAGTTAAGCAGGGTATCAGTTCCTATTCAGCCCAACTATCCGATATCGTATTACAGAGCAACTCAACCAACGATCAGGGGCTTCCGCCTGTTGTAAACGGGCAGCAAGCGAAAACCACTCGCTACTGGGATTGTTGCAAGCCGCACTGCGGTTGGCATTCAAACATGAAAATGTGTGATATTAACGGCAGCCCGATCAATGATAGAAATGCTAAAAGCGGTTGTGAGGGAGGTCCGGCATTCCAGTGTATGGATTATGCCCCTATTGAGGTTAACAGTAAAGTGTCTTATGGCTGGGCAGCTTTTAATAATCAAGGTACTCAGTGTGGAGACTGCTTTCAGCTGGATTTTCAGGGTCCACTTAGTGGTAAACAAATGATAGTTCAGGTTATTAATATCGGGGATGGGGGAACAAACGCCTTTGATCTGCTTATTCCCGGGGGTGGAGTTGGTGCACTTAATGGTTGTTCCCGTCAGTGGAATAATGCCCCGCTGGGTGTCCAATATGGGGGTTTCCGTGCTACCTGTGGAGCCAATGAAGGCTGCATACGGAATATGTGTCAACAGGCATTTGGAAACAGGGCTGATCTGATGCGGGGATGTGAATGGTATCTTGAATGGTTCAATATGGCTGATAATCCGGAAGTTAAGTTTGCCAAAGTAGCATGTCCTCAGGCGATAAAAAACATTTCCCAAATCGGTAACTGAGCTATTCCATCATTGGTTGCCTGATAAACCATACAGGCAACCAGATTACCGAATACAGATTAATCGGTTTCTGCTCTGAATTAATCATGCCCGGGTGGCTTTATCGGGCATCCATTCCAAAAGATGTGAATTTTCGCTTCCGTTTACACGGGAGCCACTTTTTAACGAAGTACCCTCTGCAGTCCCCGATAGAAAAATCATCGGGATAGAGGTGGAGAGTTCATTTTGAGAAATAACTGATTTAATAGGGGATTTTTTTCAGTTCCTCGACAATTCCCGGATCGATACAATGTATCGTTTTTCCTGAAAGAGTTGCCAGATAAAACATTTTGCAATACTTTTCAAGTATTTCAAGAATAGAGAATGCTGTCTCGATGTCCTTTCCACACGTGAAGCTGCCGTGTCTGTCTATTATTATTGCATCACTATCTTTACAAACTTCTCTCACCACCTGTGCACCTTCGGTTGTAGAAGGTTTTGCGAACCGTGCGATTGACACATTTTTTAAGAACATGGCTGCTTCGGAGATAAAAACCTGATCAAAAGGTTTCAGACCCAGAACTGTCGCTAATACTGTGTAAACCGGATGCGCATGAACAATGGAGTGGATATCAGGTCTTCTTTTATATATCTCGCAGTGGGTAAAACGTTCTGAAGTAGCTTTTCTGGTCCCATGAATCTGATTTCCATCAATGTCGATTAACACCAGATCTTCGGTAGTGATAAAATCCTTTATGATTTTAGTGGGGGTAATGATTATGTTGTTATCGGGAAGGCGGATACTGATGTTTCCTTCCGATGCTACGGTGTAACCACGGGACTGTGCTAATCTGGTATAATTGACGATTTTCTTTTTTAATTCAAGTGTGTCCATAAGGTTACCTTTACTTTAGCTACTTCATGCTGTTGAGGATTGTTTTGGATGCCCTGTAGGCATTGTGAGTGACATTCCAGACTCCGCATCCGGGTTTTCCCCAATGACCGGTTTGAAACAAGTTTGGAATATGTGTTGTAATTGGAATTTTAGCCTCTCCGTACATTTCTTTTACATTTTCGAACCCGTAGAGAGCACCGTTAGTGTTACCGGTGTAGCGCTCGAATGTTTCAGGGCTGCCGACTTCCATGATTTCTATATATTTGCGGATGCCGGGATATAGCGATTCCAGCTTATTTAACATTTTTTCTGCGATAATCATTTTATCCGAATGCCAGTTTTGGGAAAAGGATTTCTGAACAAAATTCATTAAGGTAAGTGTGGGGTATTCACCTTCATCGGTACCTTTAAGAGTGATAAGATGATCGATTTTGTCCTTACAGTTAAGGATAATACCTCTGTAAATAGCATTGAAATCGGATGTTTCAAACCAGAAAGAAAATGTGTTTGGAATCATTTCGTGATATTGAGGTTTCATGCCTAAATAGACAATTACACATGAAACTGAGGAATTAAGATTACCAAGGCGTCGAAGCCAGCGTTTACCACGATGGTTTTCTTCAACCAGTTCTGAATGAAGTGTGTAAGGACTTATGTTAGAAACAACAATCTTAGTGTCAAAAACAGAATTATCCCAGGTTTGGACTTTACAGACTCTGTTGTTCTCCACAATAAGCTTATTTACTTTTTGCCTGGTTAAGACAGCTCCCCCTTGAGATGTTATCAAATCAGAAAAGGCCTGAGCCAGGGAAGAAAACCCTCCCTTACAGTAATATGAGCCATCTCGGTAATGTAGAAGAAACATGGTAAAAGAGAATAATGCTCCACCTGCTTCAGCAGAAATTCCTGAATATGGCCATTGAGCAGCCAGTAAAGTATAAATCTGCTGGTTGCTCAGCAGTGATTTTAAGTGATTGGTATAAGAGAAATTATGGAATTGGGAGACAAACGAGTTATCTTCAGGTTTGAAATTGTTTTCAAAATCGAATACAGGTTCACAGATATGCTGGTAAAATCTATCGAACTCATTTATCAATAATGAAAGTTCTTCCGGTTTTCCACAAAAAGACCTGAGAAATTCATTGATATCCTCTGTCCGTGAAGGCATGGTAAAAGAACCTTCAGGAATGTCAACATGGTACATTTCAGAAATCTCAAGCGGAACAATTTTCTTTTCAATACCCAGAACTTTAAGGATATGCATAAGTGTGCCATCAGGTCCAAAGGGGACTGAATGAATTCCTGATTCAAAGGTGTAACTACGACGCTTAAAATTGTGTGCATATCCACCGATTTTACTGTGCTGTTCCAAAACCAGTACTTTCATGCCGGCTTTAGCGAGTAAAGCACCACAGCACAAACCACCAATTCCAGAACCTATAACAACAGTATCATAACAATCTGCCAAAAGAACCCCTCTATTTTATTACTTTGAATTTTATCTTATCATGATGACAAATTATCTGTGCAGTCTGCCGTCCTATCCGAATGACTCCTGGAAGCCCTCCGGCAGACCATACCCACTGGCCGGCAAAGTAAAGATCCTTAACGGATTTAAGCTGTTTGGGATGAGTTTTGCCAATGAGCGAAGGAACCGGAGCCCATCCCTGATAGCTTCCTTTGAAAATATTGGTATAGCGGATAAAGGTAGCTGGTGTGGCTATATCAACTACCTCAATTGTATCACGCACATTTCCAAATCTTTTGTCCAAAGTTTCTATGACCGATTCAGCAATCATTCTTTTTAAAGCGTTATACTGTTCCCGGTCATTTTTTCTCAGGTCAACCCATTGCTGATAATAACGGGTTCTGAAATGAGCCACAACTGATGTACATCCTGCAGGAGCCAGAGTATGGTCAAAATTACAGATACGTACCATCATGTCATTTAATTCTTCAATTTCGGAATTATGTTCTATGCGAAGTTTTTGATGCAATGGTATCTGGAATTTGTGACTGACATTTTTAAATTCTCTTTTACATCCGAAAGATACCTGAATCAAAGAAGGAAAAACAGGAAAAGTCTCAAAATTGTAGGCTCTTTTGGAGAAAGAGAGGCTGGAAGGAAGTAAATTCACAAGTGTGTAGTGAAGATCCATAGCTGAGATCACTTTATCTGCACTATGAAAATTTCCATCTGCTGTCTTCACTCCACTGGCTTTGTCTTTTTCGACTACAATCTGTACAACAGCAGCATTGCTTTTTATTTCACCACCTAATGAGAGGTACCGTTTTATAAGAACATCATTGAATTTTGCAGATCCACCGACAGGATAACCTCCCGATCTGATGTTCATCCATCCTAATGTCATTAATACACTGAAAATGGAAAAATGATGGTGGTGTGGAAAGATATTCAAAAACATTCTTCGCAAAGTAGAACTGCTGAATTTATTGGCAAATTCTCCAATAGTTAACTTTTTCCATTTTGAGAAAAAGAGAATAAATGGAAGATTTTTAGAGAGCATCGATAGGTAGTCAACTGGAGTAAACAGCTCAGGAGCTTTCTGATAAGGAAGGGAGAAGGTCCCTGCCTTTTTAATAGCTTCGGTAAACTGAATGATTACCTGGCTGTCCTCTGGAGCTAATCGAAGCATCTCCTCACGTAACCTGTTTGCATCTGAAAACACATGGAAACTCTTGTTTTCCAGCTCAACTGTAATGAACTCCTCGGGATCGATAAACACCAGATCATTAAAGTTTATCAGCTCTTTTAAGAGCTGGTGCATGTTGGATGAATCTGAAGAACCGGCTAACCAGTTAGTCGCACCATCAAAGGTGTACCCTCCCCTTTTCCAGGAAAAAGATACTCCACCACACTCAAAATTTTTCTCAAATATTACTGTGGAATACCCATTCATCTGCAGATAACAACCAACAGCCAATCCTCCCACTCCACCACCAATTATAATTACCCTGTTATTTTTTTCAGAAATGAACATAGTTTCTCCGGATGGTACTTTTTTGAAGATATTGATGGAAGACAGGATTGAGGCAGCCTAACAGCAAAATACCTTAAAAAAACTGAAAAATCTTTATAATATAGAAAAAATGAGTAATGATGTCAAATACCGGGATCAATAAGCTGTCTCATTTTTGAACCATCAGAATCGTTATAATATATGCGGGTATTTAATTATAATTATGGGTATTTTCCGTTTTTTTTTGGGAAATACAGACCTGTAATGAATGAGGTTAAAAAATCAAAAAATTTATTAACAGGGTTTGTGCAAAAGCAGTTTGGGGCAATCAGGTGAAAAGAAAAATTCAATTAATCGGTTTATAGCAGGAATAACGCCAGGTTACCTGGGGTGCTTCTCAATTAATTGAAATTATATCTGGAAATTTTTTCTGACCACCCATGCAATTAAACGGTCGGGTAAAAAACGGTGCACTACCGAAAAGAATTTCTGGTCAGGTCGCCCTGCAAAGTAACGTAGTTTGGGTTTTTTGCACTTCAGTATTTGTTCCACTTTTAGTGCAAAAGGAAGGAAACTAGTCATTTTGCGGCAGTCTGCTTTATTAGTTTCAATGACTCGTTTCATGGCGTTGGTGTAGAAACTATCATTTTCAGCATTAATTGAGCATTCGCTTCTTTCTGCCAATGCAGTATAGAAACTACCCGGAGCAAGTACAGAAACTGATATCCCGAATGGTTTAACCTCGTATTGTAAGCATTCGGAAAGTCCTTCAATAGCAAACTTACTGGAGCAATAGGATGTATGAAAAGGGAATGCGACACGCCCTCCCAATGAGGAAACATTGATGATTTTACCACTGACATTTTTACGCATGTGTGGTAACACTTCCCTGCAAAGACGCACAGTGCCGATAAAATTTGTGTCTATAATCCGCTGTGTTTCTTCGATAGACATAACTTCCAGTGCACCAGCCAGTTGTATTGCCGCACAGTTAACTAATGCATCAATGTGACCATATTTATCCATTACCAACTGTATGAACTCTTTAACCGATAAGTCACTTCGCACATCAAGGGCATGTGTCTCAAAAGGGAGTTTGGAATCGGGTAATCCCAACCCTCCTCCAATGACATGATACCCCTGTGTAAATAGGCGAACAGCAGCTGCACAGCCAAGACCCGTAGCTGCACCTGTGATGATCACGATTGGTTCTGCCATTTGGAAGTCCTTTGAAGACTGGCTGGTAATGTGATTTATTTTCGTAGTTTCAATTCTATATTGTTTTTTATAGCTTTAGAGTTAATTAAGTCTACTACAAATTCAATTCTCTTTTTTAAATCTCTATCGTTCACCTTTTGTTCTGTTCTGATTTCAATTAACAATTCTTCAAGATCTGAAAGAGGAAGTAGATTGACTGCCAGACAGTAGAAGTTTTTTTTTCTACCATCATTAAAATTAGCTAACAAAAAGGAGAGGAAGTTGATTTTTCTCTCTAATTCAAATTGGTAGCCCTTTAGGTCTTCAGAAGCCTGAAGTAAATTCTGATGGACGTTTTTGTACGAAATGAATGAATCAACATTATTATTCTGATGGTATTTATCACAAGGGTATGATTTACATTGAAAGCAAAATTGAACGTTATCTCGTTTTTTATTACAGGAAATGACTGAACATGCAGGATGTTTCAGATGAAAATTTTCTCCCCCGCAACCTGGACACTTCGATTCGCCATCTGTATGAAAGCGTGGGCATAATCCACAGTTTAATCCACACAATGAGAAAAAAGGGTAATCTCTTTTATATTCCTTCATGGAATACCCCGGAATTATTCTATCACAAGGTCAATATCACAATTTTCTCTGATTTGGATATTATTGGAAGCCTATGGTTTTGTTGTAAGATTCCCTGAGCGGACCAGATAAATTTAAATCTATAAATATTTCAAATGTACTTATTCAGATTTGTATTTGAGCAATAAATATAAGAGAGAGACGCCAGAGTACCTGGCGTCAACTGATTTGCATAATTACAGGGCAAAGAATCTTGCTGTTTTGGTTTCAGCACCATTGATTACTCTTAAGAGGAGAAGGCCTGAATAAGATGCCTGTTTCTTCAGAAAAACTTCCCGGCTACCCTGTGGAATTTCTCTGGACTGTAATACTCGCCCGTTAACAGTAAGCAGTTCGATACGACCGGCTTGCTGATTGGGCAGTGTGACCATGTATCCGTTTTCTTTTCTGGTGATTCTAAGATCACTTGCACTGTTTATAAGTTTGTTGCTTCCAGCCTTATTTATTGAAACGGGCTTTTCCCAATTTACAACAAGAGTAGCCCAACCTTTGCTGGGGATGCTGAACTGATATTTTTTGCCGCTAACCGCGACTGTTGTCTGGGCTGCATTATTTCCGTTGTTATAGGCAATGGTGACGATGCTGCCATTGGGGTTAAGAAAGGATAGTGCATTACCACCTTGAGCAGCAATTCGAATGGCACCAGTATCTACGTATTGTGCAATGTGTCGGAAAACGTAGTAAGTGGGTGTAACCTTAAGGGTACCAGCCTGCTTATCCACTGCCAGAAGTGCGTTCTGAGGCCATTTTCTTTTTTCATCTAAATTGAAACCCTTGGTGTCCAGAACCATATTCCATGCACTGTAGACATGTACCCCTGCCTCGATCCAGTTTTTAATGAGATCCCAGCTTTCTTCGCCATAAGCATGATTGTTAGGTGCCATGCTTTCCAGGAAATTTTCACGATTGGCGCTCTCTACGCTGTTTGTTTTTTGTTTCCAGGGATAGTTACCACATTGGTGTTCAGATTGTACAACCAGATATTTTCCTTCTTTATATACGTTTCCGGCCAGGGTAACATTATTCCACTGCAAACCTACAGCTTTGATATCATTCCCTGCTTTTGATTTAGCACCATTCCAATAGTCATTGGCATATTTATCATTGGAGAGGGTACCGAACCAGATATCAGTCTCTGGGGACTTCTCTTTAATAGCGGGGACGAGATAATCCTTGGTGAAAGTACTGAGATATTCTGCCTTGTTAACTTCTTTTTCGTCGGGAGTACGATATTTGCCCCAACCGCAGCTGGGATAATTTTGGGTATATCCTGGTTCATTTTGCGGACAGATGGCATCGATGGGAATATTTTCTCCCTTGTATGCCTCACAAAAGCGGGCCAGGTAAAGGGCATTTGCCTGGAGGTATTTAGCTTCATTTTTCATCTCACCACCATCATAACCAACCGGGCTTTTCATCCAGGTGGGTGGAGTCCAGGGGCTGGCCCAGAAACGGATGTTGGGTTTAACTGCCTGTGCAGCTTTAATATAAGGTATCAGGTATTGTTTGTCACGATCGATGGAGAATTTATCCATGTTGAAATCGTCTGCATTTTCGTTTAAAGTGTAACGAATCAGAGCATAGTCACTTGCACCGATCGGAATTCGTCCCCAGGTAAAACCAATTCCATCATTAACATCAAAAAGCAAACGCATCGCTTTTTCTCTATCACTGGAGCTGAGTTTACTGAGTGCATCCCAGCCAGCCTCATTGAATGTCCCGGCAAATCCTTGCCATTTCTGATATTTCTGGCTTTCGTTTACGGTGATATTAGCGTTACCACTTGCTTCGGTAGGGTTACCCTTTTTCCAGTAATCGTCTTTTCCTGAGACGATCAAAAAAGTACTGTCTCCTGCAGCTTGTAGATGGCCAAAGCCCAGGGACAACGCAAGACAAGCAGCCGTTACCGGAGTAGATAATTTGTTCATACCCTGCTCACTTTCTTTAGTTTGTCGGTTTTTATTTAATATAAGGAAATAATCACCAATGGATATAGAAAATAAAATAATTATGGAATAGAGCAGCTCCAATCAAAAGAGTTAATAGAATTTTGAATATTGTAGAAAGTGGCATACAGATAGTTTTTTATTTGATCTTCTTTGCGGGAATTTTTATTTTAATCGATTAAATAAAGGTTTTTCTACGATAATTGTTGATTCGGTTATTCAAAAAACCGCTTCATTCAGGAAGATTTTTAATGGCAAAAGACTCTTATATTGAAAAAGAGCGCGAGAAATGGGTTCTAAAGGGCTTTTTGTCGGGCAATGAACCAATGATACGGGTTTTTTTCGAAGAGTATGGAGGGGTTATTCAAAAAGCCATTGCGTCGGTGGGAATCAAAGACCGTTCTTTAACAAGTAATGATCTTTTCATGGCAGCTGTTGAAAATCTGCTCAGAAATGACAAACAATCAATCAGATTATTTAAAGGAAAATGCAAATTATCAACCTATATTTATACTATAAGTCGACGCTGTGCTATCGAAATTGCGCAACAAGGATTACCAGTCGGGCCAGATCCTGACACTCTTCATGCACCGGAAGCACTTATTAATGAGTTCGGGGTAAAAGAGATTCAACTGTTTAAGACTGCACTCCAGAAATGTAAACCATGGGAGAAAATCTTTATCCAAATGATGTTCTATGATGAGTGCAGCACGGTGGAGATACTTGATTTTTTCGGTTGGAAAAGTGAAAACACAGTATATTCCCGGAAAAATAAAATCATCAATAAACTGAAAAACCACATCAGACGGTTGCAAATTCTCAAGTGAGTGGATTATGTCACAAAGAAAAATTAAATCTATAGAAATTCCGGCTGAGAAGATGGCTTTACTGGCTGAAAAAGGGTTGCATAAAGCACGACTATCGCATGCCGAAAAGATGCTGCTGGCTGAAAATGGATTATCTGAATTTTATAGCATTAAAGAGAGTATCAAGACTCCGGTACCTTCAATTGACCAGCAAACAGTCGAAAATTTAATTGCTTTGTATTTTCTATCATCGGCAAAAAAAGAACCTGGGCCTGCAGTAATGGATGTTTCTGTCCGGATGGCTGATCAGGGATTAAAAGTGTTAAGCAATGCAGGTGGCTGGTTTCTGCATAGTCCTGTATTTGCACAACGCGGTAATGAATCCGACAGTATCTCATTTTTCAAAGAAGCAGGAAAATATACTATACACATGGGAATAGTGGGAGCTAAGCAGCAGAGATTCAATATTACTGTTATTTTAACCGGAAAATCAAAAAAAGGGTTTTCATTTGAAGTTACTCTTTTTCAAAATGGCAGGTGTATCGAATCTATTCATGTGGCTAAAAATTCAGAGGCCTCATTTTCCAGTGTCCTTCCGGGCAATTATTCTTTGAAGATTTCTGAAAAAAAAAGTGAAATTCTTTTCACAAATATTGGTTTGGAAGAATGAAACGCCGGTGCTCGCTGCGGTTGGATCTATTGACTGGAGAATCCAATCTGATTTGGCAGGTTTTTGACCGGATAACTGGTAGAAATGGGGGTATTGCAAGGACAATCTCCACATCTCACCAGGTAGATCCCGGAAAAATCATCAAGTCATTCAAAGATTCTGTGTTTAAATTACCTGTTGGTTCTACTGATCAACAGGTCCTTGAATCTCTTTATGCATGGGGAAAGATCGCTTGCAAAGAAATATTTCCAGATGAGATTCAGCGAAAATTATCATCATACGATTGCGGTGATGTTCTTTTTATGGTCCCCATTCAGTGGGCGGATTTTCCATTTGAATTAATCTATTTACAAAACAGCTTCCTGGGTCAGCGTTTTCTCATTGGTACCATTCTCAACACTGGCATCTCACAAGCCGATGAAAAGCATTATAATCAAAAAGGTGATCTGATGATTATTGCTGATTCTTCCGAGGTACTTCAATCTGTTTGTCGGGAACGGGAGTCTCTGAAGAATATTGCGATTAATCGAAAACGGCAGGTAAGGCTTATATTGCAAGCCAACGTCCAGAAACTTATTGCCGAAATTCCGGGTGCTTCAATAGTTCATTTCGCGGGACATTCAGGCCCTGATCAGAAATATGATACTGCAGGATGGAGATTGAGTGAGGGACACTATTTTGATACTGATGATATTATTAAAATTGGAGAAAGCCCGGTGTTGCCATGGCTGGTTTTTTCCAATTCCTGTGATGGTGGGCGGGTAATGATAAACCCCGGATTGTCTGGAATTGCCGGAGCGTTTTTATCCGCTGGTGTGCACCAGGTTGTGGGACCACTTTGTAAACTTAATGACATGCAGGCCAAATGCTGCACACTGCTATTTTATTCCGGTTTATTTAGGGGTAAAAGTGCAGCTCAGGCATTGACTTCGTTACGGAAAAGATGTCCTAAGGAAGCCGGACTTACGCCACTTTTTTACCGTCTCTTTGGTGATCCGAGATTCCGTGAGCCTGCAAATAAAAATTTGCGGACTAAAATTGTACGTCTTTCGATGATGGTCATTGCATTTCTTTCCCTGCTGGCAGTCGGAATAAATCATCTGCATAGTAAAAAGGAGCTGGCAAGTTCAACTCTTGCACCTGGTAACTTGAATATAAAAAAGTCTGGAGGAATTGTTTTTGACCTTGATGTTGGTGGAATTATTCATTTCAGCGTAAACCTCTATGCACCCACCTTTATATATAAAGAAACCGAAACGAGTCATCAGGACAAACGGTCAGGGTCCGGGCTGCAATTTGACACTTCTAAATCTGAAATAACCAGATAACCGCATTTTCATTATAAAAATCCTTTTAAGATAAATCACCTCCGACGGTTTGAATTGGGCTATGCTCACTGGTAGCGAAAAATATTCGTACCCCTGTCTTCTTTTCCCATGGCTTCGGCATCGAATAAAAATAAAAAAACGGGAAGGTTTTTATTTCACTTCACTCGCATAGACGTGTAATTCTGAAAAAAAGATTCTGAAGCATTCTGTTCATCTGATGTAGCCATCAGGAAATGAGCCCTGACCATTAGATATAAGAGAGTTTTCTGTAGCTAAAAAAATCAATAATTGAGGGAGGTTAATTGATGAGCGGTGTAAAAAGTTCAGACAGTGGAAGCATGGTATACATTACAGCAATCACACTGACAGCGACATTAGGTGGGTTACTTTTCGGCTATGATACTTCGGTCATCTCCGGAGCAATCGGGGCCTTAAAGACATTTTTCATAGTGCCTCTTATGTCTGATGCTCCGGCTGCAGCAGCAGTTATCAGCCAGTTTAAATTAATTGGTGTGATCAGTTTTGTAATCATTCTCGGACTCATCATTTCCTTTATAAAGAAGATATTTGTTACCAAAGTTAAAACACTGATTTTCTCAATCATTGCAACAGTATGTATCTACGGTTTAGTTCACTACCTGTTTCTCAGACACAGCTCTATACTCAGCGAAGAAGTTATAAACGTTATTCATGGGTTTAATGTTTCCAGTGCATTGATTGGTTGTATCATTGGAGGAGCGTTGGGAGGATATGTAAGCCAGAACATCGGTCGGCGCAACGGCCTTATCTTTGCGGCTATGCTTTTGCTGGTATCAGCGATCGGGTCTGCGATTCCTGACAAAATGAATTATTTAGGATTAGAGGTAATTGGCTCCTTCATGTTTTACCGTTTGATAGGGGGCATAGGTGTGGGTCTGGCTTCGATGCTTTCTCCCATGTATATAGCAGAAGTTGCTCCTGCGAAAATCCGCGGCAGACTTGTGTCATATAACCAGTTTGCCATCATATTCGGGATGGTAGTAGTATCAATTGTTAATTACTACATTGCCAAAGGCCATACTCAGAACTGGATTGATACTATAGGATGGCGGTGGATGTTTGCTTCAGAGGTTATTCCGGCTTCACTTTTTCTGCTTTTTTTGTTTCTGGTCCCTGAAACACCGCGTTTTCTAGTATTGACTGGTAAGGAATCTGAAGCTGCAAATGTGCTCGGGCGGATTTATGGAGCATTCGGAGCAAAAACGGTTCTGGGTGAAATACGAAACTCACTGATAGAAAAACGTGCACCCTGGCTTTCTTTTGGCGGCCTGGTACTGATAATTGGAATTTTGCTGTCTACGTTTCAGCAATTCGTAGGAATCAATAGTGTTCTTTATTACGCACCTGCGATTTTTATGAAACTCGGCTTCGGTATAGAAACAGCACTGTTACAGACAATAATTGTTAATTCGGTTAACCTTTCATTTACAATTGCCGCAATTCTTCTGGTAGATAAAATCGGAAGGAAACCACTGATGACCATTGGGGCACTGGGTATGGCACTTAGTATGGCTGGACTTGGATTCACCTTTTTCATGCAGGCCAGCGGTTTTCTGGCTCTATTCTTTATTCTTTCCTTTATCGCCAGTTTTGCCTTTTCCTGGGGACCTGTTACCTGGGTTCTGCTGTCGGAAATTTTTCCAAACAGTATCAAAGGGGCAATGGGAGTTGCAGTTGCAGCTCAGTGGCTGGCAAATTTACTTGTGTCGACTACTTTCCCTATGATGGCAGACAGCACGTATTTATCCGAGCGTTTCCATAACGGATTCGCTTACTGGGTCTATGCTGTAATGGGAATTATTGCTGCACTGGTGGTCAAAAGGTTGGTACCTGAAACCAAGGGAAGGACTCTGGAGGAGATGGAAGCTCTTTGGAGTAAAAAAGAGAAAAGTTCACCAGTTCAAGTGGTTAAAGATAAAGTGCTTGCCGGAGAATTGAATGTTAATGAGCTAAGCAGCTCACAGTAGGTACTATCAGGTCAATATCTGCCAAGCTTCAGTTTTTTTCCGGATCAATGCAGCGTACGGTTTAAAATGTGTACGCTGCTATGGTTACATATGATAGTTATCCCTTCATGAAATGAAATTTCTCCGGTAGTTGGGTCGAAATCAAGGGCATAAGGAATTTTTTTATTAAATATGTTTTGAAAATCAATGTATGCCCAGGCCTGGTGGACCCACACTCAGCAGCATTTGCTTATTGCCACTGAAATTGCGGGTCTTTTTAATTGCTTTTTAAAGGTGCAGTTATCCCCGGTTCGAGTTCACCGCACGCCTCTTTCAGAGAATGTGGGGAGGTAAAACACTCTGAAACCGGATTATCATCTTACCGCTTTTAATGTAAAGACACCAGATCCGAATCGCCTCTCCATTGCAGAACCATCGAGACGATCAATTCCCTGTATAGACATATTGCCTATTGCTCTTCCACTCAGATTAAAGACCTGTATTGCTTTTACAGAATGTTGTTTCCATTGACTCGGGATAACGAAATTTGAAGCATTCATTGATGAAAATGTTACTGGAGCCAGGACACTATTGTTTATTGATCTGGTAATAACCGGCTGAAATGTTGGTGTAATGGCATCTTTAAAATTGGTGGTATGGAAAATCATGTATTCCTTAACGTTGGCAGATGTAAAACTCTGGCCGTGGCTGCCTCCTTTAGTGACATTAAATGTTAAGGGGATCCCCAATTTGTTAAGAGTATCACGCATGGCCACATTGTAATAGTATAGCGGACCCATCTGAAGATCATTATCACCGGTTGTTATCCGGACTTTAATTCCAAGGGATTTGATCGTTTCGGCATTTTTACTTGCAAAAGTGAAAGGATAGCTGTTTTCATTGAAATAATTGCGATCACCACCGAATATCTGATTCGGGATGGATTTATCAAATGACTGCTGGCTCAGTGTATCCCAGTTTACTAGTGCAGCATCATAGGTGCCAATGCTTGCAAACATGTCAGGGTGTTTGAATCCCAGCATCAGTGAGCCGAAACCACCCATGGAAATACCCTCGATTGCCCGCTGAGAGCGGTCTGCTTTAGTTCTATATGTCTCGTCGATATGCGGGATCAGTTCATTGATAATCGATGATTCGCATTTGACAGATCCATCTTTTGAATCGCTGTAAAAAGTGTTCCCTCGTCCATTGATAAAAACAACAATTACCGGAGGAAAAGCATTACTGGTAATGCCGCTTTGCATCACACTTGAGTATGTCGGACAATTCCCGTTTTCATTTCCGCCCATTCCATGAAGTGAATACACCACCGGATAACGGTCAGTCGAGTTATTATAATCGGGCGGCAGATAGATCACATACCCAATATCGGTATTCATCAATGTGCTACGGTAGGTTTTGTGGGTATATCCTGAAGGCAGATTGCCAGAATTGTTCCATTTATACTGTTGTGCAGAGCATATTGAAATGCTGATTAAAGCTGTAATAATTGTATATGATAGGGAAATCCGGTTCATACAATCTCCTTAGCTGAAACCATGTGTCATTAATTGAATCTTGTAACATAGTATTTGTTGGATTGAGAAGCAAAATGTTTCATTAATCTTACTTCAATGTAAAAATGCCCGAATTGCATCAAAAAGGTCATTGAGTCCCGATGTTTCGGGATTAAAATGCGCCGTCTCGACATTTCGACTATCATTTTCAATCAGGACAATAGTTCTGCTGTTTGGATGCGTTCCGAGCCAAATAATTAATAATCACAGGAATATTTTGCTTCCCATATCAGCTCTTGTAAAATCCAGTCATCATATCTATTTTCCTTTTGATCATGAAGAGAAAACATAACAACTGGTTTTTACGCATTTTCAGCTACCCCGTTGTTATTAAAGACCTTCTGATGTCATTTGTCCATGAAGACTTCATTAAGGAGCTCCGATTCGATTCCCTGAAAAAACTAAACCCAGATTTTGTTCCAGCTTCCGAAAAGTCCCGACACGCCGATGTTGTCTACGAGATCTCTTCTCAGGGCAAAACCGCATATATCTATCTTTTCATTGAATTCCAATCTACGGTTGATTGGTTCATGCCACTACGAATGGCACGGTATACGCTGGAATTCTATGATGAATTAAGGAGAATTAATAGGCAGAAATTCCTTAATCCTTCTTTTTTCCATACTTTTATACAGTGGTATTCCAGTGTGGAATGCTCCGGAAAAACTAACTGACCTCTTTTTTGATTCTCCAATACCAAAAGATTACTTTCCAGAATTCAGATATTTTAAAATAGCAATAAACGAAATTCCAAAACGTGATCTAGTAAGGTTGCGAAACGCGGTTTCAGCTGTTTTTTATATTGAGAACAACAATCCAACAGAACTCAGTAAAAGTTTGGATGATCTAACTTTTATTTTGAGAGAGGTAATTAAGAAGTCTTGTGGAGTAGAAATTGTTCAGCAATTAATAAACCGGATATTTGAGATCTATCGGTTGCCTGAAAACTCCAAAATGGTAACCAGTATCGAAGATATAATGGAGGTTAAACATATGCTCGAAACTAAGATAAAAATCTGGGAAAAAGAGATTCTGGAAAAAGGAAGAGAAGAAGGAAAAGAAAAAGGTAGAAAAGAAGGAAAAGAGGAAGGGATCGAAGAAACCGCAATTAACATGATCAAAAACGGTGAAAAAGATTCCAAAATAACCCTTTATACTGGGCTGTCTGCTAAGAAGATTGAAGCGTTACGTGATCGTATCAGGAAAGATAATTCACAGTAATTCATCAATTCCATTCGTAAAAATGTAGCCTGAAATCAGTCAGGCTTTTATATCTGGGTAAAGCTGCGAAAAATTAGAAATTAATGATTCAATCCCAATTTACTCATAATATCAAAATACAAATCAACCAATTCATAATCCTGATTGTTTACCTCAATTACTCTCAAACCGCTCTTCGTTTTATGTACCGATGCCTTGGGTGGACTTAACGCTTTCGCTGCACTATATAATAAGTCCAATAACCGAAGTTAAAAAACCAAAGACATCTCAGCGTAATGCCAAATTTGTAAGATACACTGTAAGCAGATCAAAGGTGCATTTCTCAATTTCAAGCCAGGATTTACAGCCATCCAAAATGTGCATATATGATGCATCAGGTAAACTTGTAACCAGGCTTCCCAGCCGTACTGGCTCAGGTGATTATGTGTGGGAATATTCCGGGATGAGTAGAGGGGTATATTTTTATTCGGTTACCATGGGACAGGTTGCTTTAAAGGGTACAGTTGCGATTCAATAGGATAATAGCCTGAAAAAGCCGGATCAATCATTTTAAAGTAAAAAATATTGTTTCTGATGACAAATGTGAAAGATCTGCTGATTTTCAGTAGCCTGTAGAAATCGAATTTCACCAAAAAGAATCTTTGGAACATCTGATGCCATCACCAAAGGTTCGTAAAAACACGCTAATAATAAGAAGTAAAATGATATCCAGCCTTTTCTTTTAGTTAACATCATTGATACGATTCTCCAGAGGATAGAATAATAGCACCAATAACAATTTAATATAACATATTATCAGTGTTTCTGAATGTCATTTTATGACTTTCCGGTTTTAATGAAAAATAAATCTTGTAAACGTCTCACCAGGACCGGATTATTTTTTGGGAGGGTAAATTACTGGTGGCTGACGTCTCAGATAGTCAGGAAGACTGGCACTATCAGGTATCTTGAGTTCAGGATATTGGCTAAGGGGGTAAAGAGAACGGAGCTTGCAATCAGTACGTCTTGCACCGGGGCGCGCTTTGGGATTCATTTGTAATTCTTTTTAGAGCTGCTAGTTCAAATCTCCAAATTATTGCTGATTGTTCTAATTTTATTCCGGATTTAAATTTCACAGCACCTATTTATATTTACTTCTATTTATGGAATTGGATTTTATTGAGGGTGGCTGAGATGATAACCAGAAAAAATACTAAAAAGGGGACCTATACCTTGATAATACTGTTAGCTATATTGGGTTGCTGGATAATTTTAATGGCTGTATTATACCTTCTGAGTCCAGGGAAAACAAAGCCATTTTTGGATGAAAACGGAAAATTTCTGGAAGGAAGTATTTCTGAGAAGGTAAAAATGAAGATAAATGGCATTGAGCAGGGAATGTTTATCAAAGGAAAGAATATAAAAAATCCGGTATTGCTTTATCTTCACGGGGGAATGCCAGATTACTTTCTCACCAGAAAGTATCCTACCGGTATGGAGGATTATTTCACCGTAGTGTGGTGGGAAATGCGGGGTTCTGGAATGTCATACAATATTGATATCCCGGTTAAAACAAAGAACCTGGATCAGATGATTTCAGATGCAAAGGAAGTCACAAATTATCTGCGTCAACGGTTTGGTCAGGAAAAAATTTATCTGATGGGACATTCAGGGGGGACCTTCATAGGTATACAGATGATAGACAGAATGCCGGAGTTGTATAGCGCATATATCGGTGTTGCTCAGATAGCGTACCAGCTTCAATCGGAAAAGTTGGCCTATGATTATATGTTGGAAAGATATCGGGAGAATGGTAATAAAAAGATGGTGAAAAAGTTAGAAGCATCGCCAGTCACTATGACAGAGGGGGTTCCACAATCTTACCAATTAATACGCGATGTTGCCATGCATGATCTTGGAATTGGTACAACTCACGATATGAAGTCAGTTATAAGGGAGATCATATTACCCTCATTTACATGCCCTGATTACACACTTACAGAAAAAATAAATTTGTGGAAGGCAAAAGCCGGTTCCGGTATCAGTATATTATGGAGTAAAATGTTGGTGACAGATTTATCAAAAGAGTTTACTGAGTTTAAAATTCCGGTATACTTTTTTCATGGTGTGTATGATTATACGGTGAATTATGAATTGGCAAAGGAATACTACCAAAAGATAAAGGCTCCTGTTAAAAAGTTTTTCACGTTTGAGAAATCAGCACACAGTCCGTTGTTTGAAGAGCCGCAGAAGATGAAGGAAATATTTGAGAGGGAGATATTTCCCGATGTCAAACAGTCCGCAGACCTCTGACTTTCATCAAAAAGAAAGGTTCCTATGGGAATTAATATAACCGCAATACACAGCCGAAGCCTAAAGGGAAGTACCTATTCCATAGCGCGACTTTTACTGGATGAGTTAGAAAATATGGTGGAAAGGTAACCGAATTCTCGGTTCAAAGAGCTTCCTCGTGTATCGGTTGTTTTATTTGCTTTACGAAAGATGAGAAGCTTTGCCCTCATCGAACCGAAAATGCGCCAATAATCGAAGCAATCGAGAATGCGGATGTTATCTTACTCGATTCCCCGTGCTATGGTATGGGGATGTCTGGACAGTTGAAATGCTTTCTTGACCATATGTGCTACCGGTGGATGAGCCACCGGCCACACCCGTCAATGTTTTCAAAAATAGGTATAGCCATATCCACTACATCAGGTATGGGTGCGGGTAAGGTAACAAAGGACATAGCTCAGCACTTTTTCTACCTGGGAATTCCATTTACTTTCCGGCTTGCTTTCAGCGTACTTGCAATGAGTTGGGATGAAGTATCAGCAAAAAAGAAAGAGAGTATCCGCCGCAAAGTCAGTAAAACCGCAAGAAATATTATTGCAAAATCGGGGAAAATAAAACCAGGTGTAAAAACCAGGTTCGTGTTCGCAATGATGCGTTTAATGCAGAAACGTAATAATTGGAATTCAGTTGATAAGAATCATTGGGAGATCAATGGCTGGATATGATTACAAAATAGTTCTTTCCCGATTTCTGCGAAGATAGTTTTGACAACATGATATCATCTGTTGGTAAGTGGTAAAGGGATGAATGGATGTAGTGACGGACTGTTTTTATCGGGAATCTTCCGGTCACGACTCCTTGTCATAGATATTCTGGTGTAGTGAGATCTCTCCCCGGAGAATCGCTCTGGTTAGGGTTAAAATTCAGTGGCACGTTCAAATTCAAATGCTTTCTTGTTGTATTCTAATCGAGCAACCCAAAGTTCGATTTTGTCATCGTTTTTAGTACGCAAAGCATAGGCGATCCAGTTCTGATCCGGAGAAACGACAACAGGGTAATCCCGTTTAAGATCAAAGGAGTATTGTCTTGTTCCGTAAACGACCTCCTCTGAAAATATTTGCCATGCTGAACCGGTATCGCTCATCCAGAAGAGTAAAGCATCGCTTCGGAATTCCAGTTTACCGAACCCGGCTGCGCATGATCCTCCGGCTTTTACAAGATCATC
>JAEZKP010000055.1 GCA_023436145.1 Fibrobacterota bacterium
TATTGTAATTTGGGTTTTGTTTGGAATTTAAGATTTGTGATTTGGTGCTTTCTGGTCTGAAAATCCAAATTCCAAGCTGTTTTTTGCAGTAATCCTTTGTTAAATTAACCGGACACTACTGAAATTATTCAGTGATTAAATGATCTTCATTATAGAGCTGGCAAAATTAATAAACCTTGATATTTTCCTTCTTTGCGAACTCTACGCTCTTTGCGTTTTATATTTTCCTTATGTTTCAAACCGATAGTACTGTTATTCGCCAATCTTCTTTACAGCGAAAATCATTTTTTAGTAGCCCAAAGATGATAACTCAAGGGGATCTTACTCTCCAAATAAACATGCCCGCCACCCACATCGTGCGGATATTCTTTAAATTCCTTTAAAGCAAATCCTAAATCGATTAAAGTTTGAATCACATCAGACATCGGATACTGGAAATTGTATTGAGGTGGGCTTACATACTGTTCAAATCCATAATAATCGAGACTGTCAGTACAGATTTGAGCATCTCTGTCAAAATAACCCATCTCAAAACTGATTTCACCTTTTCCTCTAAAAGCATATGGATAAACAGCGGTCAATGGATGCATTTCATAAATGAAAAGAATCCCATTGTTTTTTAATAAGCGTTTATAAACCTCAAAATATCCTTTAAGATCCGGCATCCATATTATAGAACCAACCGTTATTACACCGATATCAAATTGATCATTATAATTTTCAGGTATGTCGTATACATCGGTAAGGATAAATTCAGCTTCAATTCCTGAAACCTTTTTCAGCTTTTCAGAGAATGCAATGTTTTCCTCACTTATGTCAAATCCAACACCTCTTGATGCTCCCATATTTATAAAAGACAATATTTCTCTTCCGTTATTACATGGTGCCTGAAAAACCGATTCCCCTTTAAGCGGAAGTCTGTTGTACAAATTATAATCAAATTCATCGAAACTGGTATATCCAGGAGTCTTGAAACCCTCAAGCCACTTCTCACCCATTGCTTTCATATGGTACTTTGAAGCAATGTTCCATGCTTTCCGGTTGCCGTCAATGTATTTTTCCATTATCGTGCTCCTTTTTTGTCCTATTCAGACCAACAATCTTTTTAAATCTTTACTTTGTTTAATTTAATTCTCTTTTTGGATGGATAAACCGGTTCTATATTCCCGGTAGATGAAATCCTTATCTGCTTCTAGTATAAACAAAACTTTCAATACTGATAAAATCCCACTTTTACCCTGAGATTTTGAAAATAATACAGTACTGGTCAATATACATAAATAAAAAGATCACCAGCTTTTCAATGCAGATGATCTTTGAAGGGCAGTTTTTTTCCAAAAAAACCGGAATTGGGTGCAATATTAAATTTTGAATTGCCCTAACAGTCCTTTGAGTTCTTCAGAAAGTCTGGACAATTCATCTGCACTTGTCTTAACCTGTACAATTCCTTTTGCAGTGTCTGCAGCAGCCTTGTTTACGACGGTAATCGTGGAAGAGACCTCGGAAAGTCCGTTTGCTGATTGTGCAACATTTTTTGACACTTCCTGAGTACTGGTACTTACCTCGCTGACACTTCTGGATATTTCATTTATCGTTGCACTCTGTTGCTCGACTGCACTTACAATTGTCTGGGATATTAAATTGACTTCTTCTATTACCTTTGAAACAGATTCGATTGCATTAACCGCTGATTCTGTATTTTTTTGCATTTCTTCAATTTGTGTCTGTATCTCATTTGTCGCCTGAGCGGTCTGCAACGCAAGAGCTTTGACCTCATTGGCCACTACAGAAAACCCTTTTCCAGCTTCACCAGCGGATGCAGCCTCAATTGTGGCATTAAGGGCAAGAAGATTAGTCTGATCTGCAATGTCATTAATAACATCAACAACTTTACCAATTGAATTTGCTGCTGATCCCAGTTTATCCATTATATCTTTGCTTTTTTTAGCATGTACGTTAGCCTCCGTAGCGATCTGGAGTTCTTTCTGGCAGTTTTTAGTAACTTCATTGAGTGATGAACTCATTTCCTCAATTGCTATAGCAACACTGTTGGCTGAAGACGACATCTGCTCTGCTGCAGATGAAATAGTGTTGATATTAGTGGTTGCCAATGATGTGGTTGAAGCTACTGTGGAAGTCTTTATGCTCATTTCTTCAGCGTTTGCGGCAATTTGGGTTGAGACAGTGGATAGCCGGATGGCTGAGGAGGTTACGGCGTTAGCATTGCCAGTGATTTTAGCAATAATTTTCTGAAGTTTCTCAACAAATTTATTGAAATAAGCTGAAAGTTCTCCGGTTTCATCTTTACTTTCTGCATTCAGTCTTTTTGTCAGGTCCCCGTCTCCTTCTGATATGTCTTTAAGCATCGTTAAAATATTTCTTAGCGGAAAAAACAGCTTATTTACAACAAAAAACATGAGAAATACAACAATAATTATTGCGACGGCTATTAATGCTGATAATATTGACAATAATGACCGAAAGTTTGTTTTAATAGTTTTATTGATTTTTTCAAATGGTATTCCCAGGAAAAGAATTCCAATAACTTCATTTTTCTCGTCTACAATCGGATCGTAGACCGAAAGGTAAGGTTTTCCTAAAATATTAGCTTTGCCTATGTATCTCTGCTTATTAATTACAGGTTTATATGCTGCGCTTTCTTTACCTAATTTTGTCCCGATCACTCTCTCACCTTTATCATTTATAACACTGGTAATAACCCTGCGGAAATCATCATTATCTTTGACAAATACCGTTGCTGCCACTCCTAATTTTGATGTGATTGAATCTACAAATTCATAATTATCGTCTATTGGAGTGTTGTTATTGCCGTTAAGCCTGTTATTGTTATATTTCAAACTTCCAAAAGATGTTTTAAGGTAATCCCTGCTTGATTGAATGTCTCCGGATAATTTCATTAATAAACAAGTTGTTGATAATTCTACAACTTGTTTTCCAACAATAACCCCAGTCACGATAAGTAATAATACCGATGTCACTAAAAGAGCCGATATTACTGTGAGTATGATTTTGGTTTTCAAAGATCGTATTTGAAGCATTTTTCTATCCTTTTATGATTTTTATCGCAAATAATCTTCTTGATTGTAGCATTTCAGTGCAAACCAAATATCTTTAAGGGTTACTTCATTATGGACTTTTCCCACCTGGAAAATTGGATCGAAAGTGTCTTCCACTGCTTTTAGTTGAGACTACATTTGATCCAAGGATTAGCCGAATTGGCTCACGGTTTGGTAGCAGTAACTCATTGTTTTCTGTAGCATTACATCTGTTTTTTGTGGCTTCCCGCCGGAGAGGTCCCGTGCTGATCATATCATTTTTTCATTTAAAGCTATCTCAATTCTACAATTAGATTCAATGTAATTCCAGTACCATATTTTAATTCTGCTGGGATTAATGGATAAGCTATAATTGCAGGATAATTAAATTAAATATCTCATAAACCACAATGACTTGAGGTAAATAAAATGTCCAGCTTCTGTATACATCTGATTTTAATCATTTGATTAAATCTATTGACTAAACCGTCTGATTAAATTATAATTACATCAAGAGTCGCAAAAAGGATGGGTATGAAAAAGATCGTTAACTCAAAAAACAATACTAAAACTGATAATGCTTCAACTGAACAAAAAATCAAGGAGGCAGCCCGCAAATTATTCACCAGCAAAGGGTTTGCTGCTGTAACCACACGGGATATCGCCATCGAAGCCGGTATTAACCAGGCACTGCTTCATTACTATTTTCGCAGTAAAGAAAAACTGTTTGAAATTGTCATGCTTGACAATCTCAGTCTTTTCATTGCCGGTGTAGCAACAGTCCTCAACAATGAACATACGACCCTCGAACAAAAGATTGAAAATCTGGTCGCCGCCTATATCGATAAATTATCACAAGATCCGGATCTGCCCCTGTTTATTGTAAATCATATCAAGTCCAACCCGGAAGAGTTTATTAAGACACTTGGCATTGAAACATTAATTAAAAAGTCTTTCTTCCTGAAGCAATTTATGGCATCTGACTACCCCAAAAGATTACAGTCGCTTAATCCTCTACATATTGTTATGAATATAATCGGACTTACTGTCGCACCATTCCTGATGGCCCCTGTAATAAGGAAAGTTGGTAAACTCGATCAGCAGCAGTTCATGACATTGGTGCAGGAACGTAAAGCATTAATACCGCAATGGATTTTAGCTATGGTGAAGAAAGGACCGGAATAAAAATGAAACGAACAGTCATTCTGATCGTAAATATATTATTCATTGCTGTGCCGTCAATATTCTCTGAACTTACTTTAGAGACTTGTTGGAAAAAGGCGGCTGAACACTACCCACTTTCTGCCAAATTGCCACTAATCAGTAACAATGAACGCCTGGATAATGCAAATGCTAATCTTCGATATCTGCCACAGATAAGTGTATCAGGAAAGAGTACCGCTCAAACAGAAGTGTTACAGCTTCCGTTTAACTTACCTAGTATAGAAGAAATCAGTAAATTCCAGTATTCGGGTGCAATTGAAGTAAACCAGTTGTTATGGGATGGCGGAGTCACCCGCTCACAGAAACGGATCTCAGCTGCATCTTCACAAATAGACAAGAGAAAACTTGCTGTGGATTTGTATGCCATGAATGAGCGGATAAACAGATTGTTTTTCGGCATATTATTTACAGAAGAACAACTGAAACAGAACGCGATCTTTCAGGAGGAACTTCAGATAAATTACCAGCGTTATTTATCTTTGAAGCAGAATGGATTGGCTAACCAGGCTGATCTGGATCTGATCAAAGTGGAACAATTAAATGCCGATCAAAACAGAACTGAACTGTCTGTTGCACTGCGTACCTATCTGGAAACTCTCTCAGAAATGATTGGCGAGCCACTTACTGATAATGAAACCCTTATCAAACCTGATTATAACAGCCTGATCATTGATGATAAAAGTATATTGCGCCCGGAAATCGCACTTCTTGACGCGCAAAATAATTGGCTTTTGAATCAGAAAAGCGCGCTTTCTTCAAGTGTTCGACCTAAAGTAAGCCTGTTCGGACAGGGTCTTTTGGGCCGTCCCGGTATAAATCAGTTTGACAATAATTTTTCCAACTGGATGGTTGGTGGTATTCGGCTGTCATGGGATCTGGGTGGATTATATTCTTTAAAAAACAATTATGCAAAAATAGAGAATAATATCGGACTTCTTCAAAAGGAGAAGGAAACATTTCTGTTTAACACTAAACTCCTGACAATACAGCAGAAAAATGAAATAGATAAATACCGGGAACTTATTAAAACTGATGATGAAATCATTGCACTTCGTAACAATGTAAAGAAGGCCTCTGAAGCCAGAGTCGAGAATGGAACAATAAGTGTCACTGATCTGATAAAAGATATAAATGCCGTAAATTTAGCGATTCAGAAAAAATCGCTTCACGAAATACAACTGCTGATATCGATATACAACCTAAAAAATACAATAAACAATCAGGGGCGGTTATGAAACGCTTGCGAAATGTTCTGACAGGATTCAGTTCAACCATTCTTCTGGTCTCATGCAATAACAATAAAAATGATTTTGATGCATCAGGGGTATTTGAAGCAACTGAAGTGATTGTGTCATCCGAATGTTCTGGAAAAATCTATGATTTTTTTATCCAGGAAGGGCAGGAAATAAAGGCAGGAGAGATGGTAGGATTTATTGATACAGTGCAGCTCTATTTGCGTAAGATGCAGTTGATTGCAAATGTTAAAGCAGTACAGAGCAGGCGGCCGGATATCAAGACCCAGATCGCCGCAATCACTGAACAGATTTCAGCAGCCACCGTAGAAAAAGACAGGATACAAAGTTTGCTAAAAGCAAATGCTGCAAATAAGAAACAGCTTGATGATGTCAATGCTCAGATCGCTGTACTTAACAAGCAGCTCGAGGCCCAGAAATCTGCGCTCTCTATCACTAATAAAGGTATCAATGAGGAAAGCTCTGCTCTGGAGATACAGATAGCCCAGGTTGAAGATCTACTGCAAAAATGCCGGATTATTAATCCTATTGACGGCACTGTTCTGGCAAAATATGCTGAACAGAGTGAAATAACCGCTCCAGGTAAAGCTCTTTATAAAATCGCAGATACAAAGAATATGATTCTTCGTGCTTACATAACTTCTGGACAGTTGACACAATTGAAACTCGGTCAGAAGGTGAAGGTTAAGGCCGATTATGGAGATAAGGGATATAAAGACTATCAGGGGACAATATCATGGATATCAAGCAAGTCTGAATTTACTCCTAAAACCATTCAGACACGGGATGAGCGGGCAAACCTGGTTTATGCAGTAAAAGTGGCTGTTCCCAATGATGGATATATCAAAATCGGAATGTACGGCGGTTTAGAGATAGAGGCAAAATGAAGGCTGTTTCTGCAGATTCTCTGTGTAAATCATTCGGCAATAATCAAGCAGTAGAATCAGTGAGCTTTGAAGCACAACGTGGTGAGATCTTCGGAATCATCGGTGCTGACGGTGCAGGAAAAACTACGCTGTTTAGGTTGCTTGTGACATTACTGATACCCTCCAGCGGAACTGCAAATGTGGATGGGTATGATATTGTCAGGCAAATCGACCAGATCCGTAACAGGATAGGTTATATGCCTGGTCGATTTTCTCTGTACCAGGACCTTACT
>JAEZKP010000072.1 GCA_023436145.1 Fibrobacterota bacterium
GAGATTAACCATAAAACTGGTTTTTCTAATCGTTTTTAATCTTTCTGGTTAGAATGTTATTTCCAGAGAATCTTTTCAGCGGCAAACTCCCTTCTTTATTTCCCCGGAGGTGATTTCTTTACAGAGATGGATTTCACCTCCGGGGTGTCTGCAGCTCCGCAGAGTTGCCCCCTTTCAAAGAGTTCTTTTCTGGCGATAGACCTCTATGGCCAAAATCTGTTTTGGACAGAAATGATGAATCATATTATCTTATAGCTGATGTTTTTTATCCTAAATATAATGACGATTATTAACACATTTATTCTCATCGGGTATAAAAATGATTATCAAAACCGCTTTACTGTATTCTTTTCTAATAGCGATTTTCTCATTTAAACAGTTAAATGCTGAAACGATAAATATCAGCGGAAAAGTCCAGAATCAATCTGGTAGTCCTGTAATTAATGCAGAGGTAATACTTTTGAGTAACAGTAATATCAGTACTAATACCGATTCAGATGGGAAGTTCAATCTTTCAGGACAAATCACTGCTATAGGCTCCTTCAATTCCAGGTTTACACCTTCTGTTTCTATTCGTGGTTCTAATATTCAGGTAATTCTTAGAAAATCATCACCTGTTTCTATGTTTTAAAGAGGTTGGAAATGAGCATTGGACTGGTCTTGAAGGGACAAAAAGCGGTTGTGACCAGGGTGGAGAGGCTTTTATGTGTTATTGTCATGTTCCATTTGCTGTATGTAAAAATCTGGCTTATGGATTCGCTGCGGTTCCAGCTGGAGATGATGCTTGTGGAAAATGTTTTCAGATTCAATTTGATGGCGGTTTCAGACATGGTGAACCTAAACCGGCACATGCGTTGTTGAAGGGAAAGACAATGATCGTTATGGCTTCAAATATCGGTCATGACGTAGGTGGCGGGCAGTTTGACTTAATGATTCCCGGAGGCGGTTTGGGAGCTTTCAGAAATGGGTGTGCCAGACAATGGAATGTGGATGTAAATAATGAAGCTCTGGTGGGGAAAGGCAATGGCGGATTTACTTCTTATTGCCAGCAGCAAGTCGGGTGGGATGCAGACCCGGAGGACATAAAAGTTTGCGTCAGAAGTATGTGCGATAATCTCTTTGGGAAAGATCCATCTTTACATGATCTCTGGGAAGGGTGCATATGGTATGTGGAATGGATGCATGCTGTTGATAATCCTACCTTTACATATAAAGAGGTTAAATGTCCGCAGGAGTTGATTGACATTTATTATTCCTCGTATCACCCAAAACCCTGATAGGACTGAATATCTTTTATATTGGTTGATGGAGATATCCAATAATCTTGGATTAAAAGGGGTATTGGTTATATGTCGCAATATCTTTTTGCTTTAATGCACTGTTGGACTTTGACCAGGTATATTATTTAAATTGAAACATTTCATTCAGGACCCTATCTGCATGAGTAACATATGAATTTATTGAAAAACACTCTTATTACTCTGCTATTATTGACATCTCTGCCAGCTGCTCAATCTATTGCAAATCTTCTTGCTGATTACGAAATGGTCATAAAGAAAGATATTCAATCCGTTACAGATTCAAATTTATCAGGTGTAGCTTTTGATCCTAATACTGGTACTTTGATGGTTGTAGATAACCAATCGTTGCGCATTCATGAGATTACAACATCCGGTCAACTTGTGAACAGTATCAGGCTCCAGGGGTTTAATGATGTGGAAGGCATCGCTTTCCAGAATGATAATTATTTTCTGGTTAGTGAAGAGCGTAATGGAAATGTGGTCCGGATAAAATTACCTCAATCCCGTTCAGGTTCGATAAAACTGGATGATTGCCAGATTTTATACATTCAGAAAGACACTTTAAACTCCGGTCTTGAAGATGTTACTTACGTGTCATCCAGAAGCTCTGGCTTTGCAATAAAGGAAAAAGGTCCTACAATCCTTTTTCGTATTATATTCGATAACACCGGAAAACCGGTAGAATATCAGGAAATTTCCACATTCTCCTGGAGCGGTTTGGATGGCGATGCTGCAGGAATTTATGCTCTGGCTGATGGTTATTTATTAATACTCAATGAAATGGGCAAAAAAATCATCGGAATGGATTCTACTGGAAAGATTTTATCAGAAATAAAAATTGATATGAACCAGCCCGAAGGTATCACCTGTAATGAGGATGACAATACAATATATGTGGTTGGTGAAAAGAGAGAAATGGCAATACTAAAGTTAAAAAGCAAGATAGAGGTAAGAGAAAGGAAATCTGTACGGATATCTTTACATAATAGCATGAAAATCACCCTGTATAATAAAGAGGTATTGGACAAAGGTGGTTATACTTTGCATGGGAGATGTATCAGGTATAATGAAAAGTATTCAAAGCCACATTGTGCAAGTCAGTTTATTATTATTAATAGTTTTAATCGGTAGTTCGCAGCAGATACTTTAAATTCATTTTCTTTCTTTCTGGGACAGACTATCCTTTTTTATGCTTTACTGTTTTGCTGCTTGTATTTTCTGGACTAAATAGTGACCACCAAATATTCCGGGAGCACTTTGTGTGCAAATAACTATTGGGAATGGTGGTTGATAAATGTGAGCCCTGCATTGCCTGCGGGCTACATAAAAACAATTGCAACGTTAATTTTCTGGTTGCTGATAGCAGCAGAAAGGACAGGGAATGAAAAATTACTTAATCATTTTGACGTTTTTGTTATGTGGATGCATATCCTCAAAAAATTTAAGGAACAAATCTTAAGTCCTCAGGTTTCGATGAATGATACGGTAACAATCCAAATTGAAGATATCTCTGTTACGGCTGTAAGAATGCAGCATGGAACAGATAGAAGCTTACAAGGGATAACTATTCGTATTATGAAAAAACAGAAAATTACGGGTATCTGATCAATTTTGGGCAGAAAGTTGTTTTTCACCAAGGTGATGGCTGTCTGAAAATCAGCGATTTAGCAATAAGTAAAATAAAAAAGAAAATTCAGAAGTGTCCGGTTAATTTAACAAACACAAGATTTCATAAGAAGTAGGGCACGCAAATAAATTCCAAATCACAAACACCAAATCCTAAACAAATCCCAATTACCAATTATTCAAAATTCAAACAAGGTTGACCTGGCAATGAGCCAGTTTCAAGAAGACAAGGAGGTTTTC
>JAEZKP010000089.1 GCA_023436145.1 Fibrobacterota bacterium
TCTCTGTAAAGAAATCACCTCCGGGGAAATAAAGAAGGGAGTTTGCCGCTGAAAAGATTCTCTGGAAATAACATTCTAACCAGAAAGATTAAAAACGATTAGAAAAACCAGTTTTATGGTTAATCTCCAGCTTGCCCTGAATATCCCTGCATATTGCCTGGGGAATTTCTGAATACTGATTCTGCAGGTGCTTCCGCAGCTCGGAAGCGGATTTTGCCCGGAGATGAATACTTTACTTTGAAGCTTTTCACCTCCGGGGAATCATGATTTTCCGGCATTTGCCAATATTTACTCAATAGAATACCCGCTATAAAACACATTACTTTATTCTCTGAAAACCATCAATCTTATAAAGAGTATAGCCTGAGAGCGTCCTGGCTTGAAACCTTAAAATGAACAGTCAAATTTCGTTAGATTTTATATAGAGATTGATCAGAGGTTTTGAAAATCTGGCAGAATGCTTCAGCTTTCTCTGTTTCTCCCCGGAGGTGAACAATATACTTTTAAAAATTCATCTCCGGGGACAGTTCTGATTTCAATCGATCCTATATGGAATTGAAATTGCTGCCTTTTTTTATAATTCCTCACCTCTTACAAAGGCACCTGCACATGAGTACCAAACCCAGAATAATCGTCCCACAGGTCGTCTACCAAATAACTGCTGAAGGCACAGAAGAGATTCAACTCTTTGGGAAAGATGTGCTTAAAAAATTCTTCATCGACCAGTTAGCCCAAATTAGCAAAAAATATGAACTTGATTGTTATGCTTTTTCCTTAACTGCAAACCAGTACTATCTATTGGTCAGGTCCAGTGAGCAATCAATCTCAATTGCAATGCAGAGTTTTAATTCCGTTATTGCCAAAAAGTTTAATAAAACTGAGAAACGCCATGGAACTGTTTTCGGCTCCCGTTTCAGTGCACTGGTGATCGAGCAGGATAAATTAAAGGAACTGGTCAGTTTTATTCATCTGCAGCCGGTGGCTAATGGGGAATGCACACTTGATCAGCTTGATTACTACAAATGGAGCGGTCATTGCTCCTTAATAGAAAACAAGACCTTCGAATTCCTAAACATTCAATACGTGCTTGATCTTTTTGACGAGTCTGAACCGGTAAAATGTTATAAGGACTATTTAAAGCAATTCACATCGAATAAGCAGAATGAAAAACTGATAAAGTACCTTAAAGATGCCAATAGCGGAAAACTCAGTTTTCACAAACGGGAGGTTTGGGTGCTGGGGAAACCAGAATTTGTAAAGCAGATCTTAGAATTGGATCGAAGCAGGCGTGCCCGGATTGCCCGCCATGTAAAAGAAAATGTAAGTATGGAAAGGATTGTGGAAGAAGTGACCAGGTCTTTGTGTCTTCCCGCCAGAGAGATATTTAGGCAGGGTCTATTCGATGTGAAGTCTACCGCAAGGGAGCTCTTTGCATATACTGGCAAGTTCCGTTTTGATTTTTCGGGAGCACAGATGGCCAGGCATCTGAAGGTAACCGAATCTGCGGTATCCAGGATGATAAGCAGGTTTGATAGTATAGAGTGTAAGGAATTTTTTATAAACATGGTAAATGCAGAATTTACATAACATCTTTTTAAGGACAGAAAAACCACGAAACGGATTTTCCGCCACCAGACAGATCTGCTTAAGTATATAGCAAATTATTTAATTGTAAATCCTTCTGCATTTTTGATAATTTAAAACCTGTCTACTAAGAGTTTTTTGGAAAGAAACTCAAAATGATGGAAAATTTCCTTGAAAACTGGTATAGTTCCAGAAGCGATCCTACACTGCATTCTTCTTTATTTCCCCAGAGGTGAGTTATTTACAGAGAAGGAAATCATCTCTGGGGAAACTCTTTCAGATCTTGCGATTTTTCCCGGTTTCCACCTTGGCAGATCGGAGCTCTCACCAGATTGTACCAATCCTGAAAAAGGAAGATAATGCTGCCCGGACAGATTTCCTCACCCGCGCTACTTTCGCCTTAATTTCCCCAGAGGTGAAATCTTTACAGAGAAGGGATTCATCTCCGGGGAATCTTTTTCAGAGCTTACCAAATAGTGGATAATCCGCTTAAGTTTGTGCCCAGATTTTAGCTTTAGCAGCAAGTCAGACGATTTTCTGTCCCCTCCTGTAAAATCGTCCCGTCAGAATCACCCAAAATATGTAAATTTACTGGAAAAAATGGCTTAGGTCCAGAAGCGATCCATGCTGGGATCTTTTTTATTACCCCAGAGGTGAATTATTTACAGAGAATGATTTCACCTCCGGGGAATCTCTTTCAGATCTTGCGGTTTTCCCGGTCTTTTGCCTGGTAAGAAATCACCAACTGCTCCATTTAAGCAAAGGAAGGGATTTCTATTGTAAAGCTGTTTGATTAAATTTTTCCCTGGAAAACTGGTATAAATCACGCAGTTCCTTTCTTTATTCCCCGGAGATGATTTCTTTATTAAGAAGGATTTCACCTCCGGGGAATCTCTTCGGAGCTTGCCGGGTTTTCCCGCTTTTCAGCCTGGCTAATCAGACGACTCCTGTCCGTTCCATTCCCGATCAGAAACGCATTACCATCTGAAAACTATTTCGCATAAATCTTAAGGAAAAACTAAGCCATCAACCCATGCTCATTTTCCACTCTCCTGCAGAAAATTTTATTTTCACCCCCTTTTCTGCTCGCCAATTCCACACAGATTCTACTCTGCTTCCTTGTTGCCCCGAACCAGTCCGATGATCAAAAAATTTAAACCAATTCCATAGCTCTAATTATAAAATTAGAAAACAGATTCAATATTATATACCTGTTATAGAATGTTTTCGGATTAACGAGACGATGATCAAGCAGTTATCACTATCACTGTTATTGATGATTCTGTTTAATTTCAGGCTTTCCGCATTCGATTTTGACTGGCTCACCGATTTCAAGGGTAAAAACAGCGGCCATACCACCTGTAACTTTCTTACTCTTCCGCTCTCTTCCACCGTTCTTGCCCGCGGGTTAGCTTCTTCTCCAGGAGCTATGGATGCCACAGATCTACCCATTTTCAGTGCGAATGCGGCATTGGCTAATAGAGATAAATTTGCTATTCATCATCTTCAATGGTTGATGGGTCTCAAAAAAGAGTATACCGGAGCACTTTTTGCAATTCAGGACATAGGGACTTTCGGATGTTATGCGCAAATTTTTTCTCCTGGGAAAATCGAAAATGCCAGGGACATCGATGAGCAACCATCGAAACCATCCATGATTGAGCTGGCACTTGGAACTACTTACGCCAGAGCATTTCTGGAGAAAAAGATCAGTTTCGGAATTTCTGCAGCATATATCGAAAGCAGGCTTGATCAGGAAGCCGCCAGGGCACTTTCCGGTTCTGTTGATGTATTGATAAGTCCCATCGAGCGATTTTCCACTCGTCTTTATCTGGCCAATTTCGGAACTGATGTTTCCTATGGAACCGTTTCTGAACCTCTGCCATTTTTGGGAGGAATTTCTCTGAGGTTCCACCCCTTACCCTCTTATCTCCCTATTACTTCTAAATTCAATTTTGATCTGGGTGTAGGGGTGCGTAAAATTGCTGATGAGCCGCTTGCAGGTGGGATAAGCTCAGAGATTAAAGCCGGATCATATTTCCGTTTCTTTACAGGATACGAATTTTTCTATGGCGTAAAGCCATCGATATCCGGATTGGGAATCGGTGCGGGTTTTCATCACAGAATTTATGGTCTGGAAGCGGCATGGAAAAATCTTTCCAAAGAGCTGGGCCCGGTATGGTCTGCAGCAGTCAAAATTCAGCTGGAGGAAAAAAAGCAGCGCTCAGCGGATGACTATTATAAAGTGGCTGAAAAATTCTACAGATTAAAAAGATTTTCACTTTGCAGAAACTATGCACTGAAAGCGCTCCGGATGGATCCCAATTTGTGGAAAGCACATGTGCTTCTGAACCGGCTCAAATCGGAGCAATTGCGTAATAATAAACAGGAAATATCGATTGTCTATACAGGTAATATCAGAAATCAGTTTCTTCCCCCTCCTCATGCCGGAGCACCAGGCGGAATTGCCCGTCAGGGATCAGCTCTGCAGACATTGCGACAGCAGTTCCCGGTGATTTTTACAATTCAGGCAGGAAATATTATCACCGCAGATGCAAATCCATTGCAGGCAAAACTCGCAGCTCTTTATCTCCAGTATATTAAATTCGATGCAATCTGTGCAGGAAACGAGGAGTTTTCATTTCAGGAAAAAGAGTTGACAGGTTCCGGCTTTCCATCCGATATGATTATTTCAAACACCACAGGAAAATCCAGTATCCCATCTATACCTTTTACCATCCTTAAAAATGGTGGTTATAAAATATATGTGGCATCATTTATTAATAATAGCCTGGTCCCGGAAAATAAACGTCAATACCTGAATGGTCTGGAACCGGAAATGCTTTTAAATTCTGATGGTAAATCCTGTGATTTGCGGGTATTGATTATGCACGACAGTTGGCAGAATATCACTGCTTTTGCCAAGCATCTCCAGGGTTTCGAAATAATCATCTGCGCTAACCTTGACCAGCATTTTGCAGCTCCCATGAAAGTGGGCAACACATACCTGCTTTCAGCTGGCAGTGCTGGAAAATATCTGGGAAATCTGATTCTGAGATTTGATCAGGATAAAAAACTCACCGGTGTAGAAAACAATCTCATTCCCATGACAGCTGAAATCAAAGCTGATTCTGCAATCACTTCCTTTACAGAACTGATTTCTGCTAAAATCGATCTTCAAAAACAGAATAATTCCAGCCAGAATATTAAAAAGGAATCCACTGATGGAGTTTTCGCTTTTGTATCCGATAGAGATGGCCATAATGGAATCTATTTAAAAATGATAGGTCAGAATGCTGAATTTCCTCTTACACGAGATTTCGGTGAATGCAGTGCGCCTGTCATGTCAACGAAAGCCGGTAAAATTGCCTACACTGTTTCCGGAAATAACGGATGTAACCGGCTGGAACTTATTGACCTTACTGGTGCCAACAGAAGGCAGGTTGCTGACAGTTCCCGCATAACCGGAGTATCTTTTACACCGGATGGGAAATGGATCTATTACTCGGCTGCTCGTTGCCAAAACACTAATAGTGACATTTACCGCAGCTCCATTGAAGGGGGGCCGTCCTATCCGGTGTTGAACTGGCCGCAGTCATCAGAGCATTCAGTGAGTTTTTCACATAGTAGTGAGTACATGATTTTCTGCTCCAATCGGGATGGTAAAGAGCAGATCTTTTTAAGTAATCAGAATGCTGAGCACCCGCTCAATATCACTGATGTGGATGCCAATCACTATAAGCCAGCTTTCAGTCCCGATGACCGGTATATTGGATATCTTTCGGACCGTTCCAATTTTGGAGGGAAACTGGATCTCTGGGTTTATGACCGCATAAACGGGAATCACATCCAGGTTACACACAATTCCAATGTGTTTTCTTTCTGCTGGCTTTCCGATTCAAAAACGCTCGTTTATTCTTCAGGGGTCAATTTGCTTGACTTAACTAAAGCAGATATTACCACTTTCAGATACAGTAAACTGAGCACACTCAGGAACATTAAAACCTATCACGAAAAACACCCCTGGGTTATCAGAGTTAATGGTGAGGAGACCATAATTTTCGAGCTGGAATTTGAGAATGGTGAAAAGCAGATATTCAGTGTTAAACCTGATGGCTCCGAGGAACACTGCATTATTGACAGCAAGGCAATGGATTGGCTTGGATTCTGATTTGTTTATAGTATCTGTAATTAATAGTGTCTGGTTAATTTAACAAAAGAACATTAGAAATAATTTTCTTCTCTTTAAACGCGAAGCGTTTGCCCTTTGTATCTCCTACCGTTTAAGATATTAATTTCGGATTTCTGCAATCAACAAAAATAGACACCAGGAACAATCAAACTTCGATATTCAAACTTCGATATTCATGATTCGATATTCATGATTCGATATTCGTTATTCGATATTCGTTATTCGTTATTCGCTATTCGTTATTCGTCATTCGTTATTCGTTATTCGCTATTCGCCATTCGTTATTCGTCATTCGTTATTCGTCATTCGTCATTCGTTATTCGCCATTCGTTATTCGCTATTCGTCATTCGTTATTCGCTATTTCCAGCTTCCGGCTCTTAGGTGCGTCGTATAAATCAATTAAACACTTCAATTAGCATTTGTTCATTTGGACCAAGAACTTATTTGTAATCAGCGTAAATAAACTACAGTCGCTCCCTCCCCACCCTCTTTGGGTAGAGCGGTTCTGTAATCTCTGATATAATGGTGAAGCTCTTCTTCCAGCATATCATGAACCATCTGTTTTAAAACCGGTTTTCCCCGGTCGACAGAATGATTTCCCCTTCCATGAATAATCAGTATTTCCCGGATTCCCTTTTTCCTGCTCTGAGCGATAAATGTTCTAACTTTACGGGCAGCATTTTCGGATTTCATGCCGTGAAGATCAAGTACCACCCGGACAGAATGTTTGCGACATATTTTACGGGCTGCGGATGGTTTATCTGAAGAAAAGGCATCTTTATTATAAACTCCATTCTTTTCAATAAAGGAAAAAATGGCCTGCCTGTCATCTTCTTTGCTCATACTTTAGTATCCTGCTTTACTGCACAAACAGTCCATTCTGAAGTAAAAGTTTTCCATCAACGTAAACAGTGCAGGAACTTATTATCGCTTCCAGAGGGAATATCCCCAAGGCCACTCCTTGAGGTAATCCTTTGCCAATAGTAAGATGAACAGCTCCAAGAGCTACCTTTTCCTCAGAAAGATTTCCACTGGCCTTTGCAGTATCAAGAATTCCTATTCCCAGATTGCAAACGGATCGGGCGGTCTCTTTATATTTACTGAAGTATTTTTCCAGATCAGGCGCAAACCGGTGATTTTTTACACTGCTCACAAGCCCCTGCTTAACTTCAAAGATAAGAACCTCATGAGGGTTTCCCATTGCAAATGATAAGTAGCTGTCTATGGCCACCACCCCTTCAGCAGTACCCTCCAGAAGCCTGAAACTCACCTGTCCGGCAGGTAGAATATGAAACCCGCCTTCTGAAGACAACCGACCATCATCGGTATAAATACTGGATTCCTCTATCTGAAATGTAAAATCAGTGCCTGAACCGCTTGTTATCCGGACACTTTTTGCAGTACTGAGTCTTCCAGCCACTTTTCTGGTGTTAACCCCTACTTTTCGCCAATCCACATTCATTGTCCGACTGAAAACCTCTGCTGTAATTTCCGGAAATGAAGCAATCCGAATCTTATGCTCTGAAGCGATCTGTTTTGTTTGAGAATGTGTAAGATTAGTTGCCAGCGGAATCACTGCAACATCAAACCTCCGAAGCATCTCTATTACCGAGTCGGGAAACTCGGTTCTCCCCTGACGACTGTCCGGGCTGACTACTACCAGAACAGTCTCCTGACAGCGATTCTGAGCTGCCTTAAAAAAGGCAGATCCAATCTCCATACTGAGAGGATCACAAATTATCAGTAATTTCTCAAATCTTTTCAGGCTGCAACAGTCCATGAGCGTAATCTCTGAGCTCTGCAGCAATCCTTCATACATGCTCTGTAATTCCTTTCGGATAACAAAAACTCAATATACTAATTGATGCAGCGGAAGATGAAATTACTGAAAAACTGATTTCCTGCAAAATGCCATTGTTTATATTGTTGATTACTTTTATCAACATTCATTGACACCTTCTCAGCTGGATATTTATTTTTGATATTATATTAATGATTCTGAAATTGGCATCACTTTTTCATGCCAATAAAAACTTATACCCGGCAATTACGGTAATAAGGTATCGATACTATAAATACTGGAGGTTCTATGCCTATTGCTCATGATATAACCGAATTAATCGGTAACACACCTCTTGTCTGGATAAATCAGCTCAATAAAGACGGCAAAGCTAAAATTGCTGCTAAGCTCGAATTTTTCAATCCTTTATCCAGTGTTAAAGACCGTATCGGTCTGGCTATGATAGAAAGCGCTGAAAAACAGGGCCTGTTAAAAAAAGATTCAGTTATAATCGAACCAACCAGTGGAAATACAGGTATAGCCCTGGCGTTTGTTGCTGCAACTAAAGGTTACAGGCTTATTCTTACCATGCCGGAGACGATGAGCAGTGAGCGGCGCAAGATTTTAAAGGCTTTCGGGGCAGAACTGGTATTGACTGATGGGTCAAAGGGGATGAACGGAGCCATAAAAAAAGCCGAAGAACTGATGACACAAATACCAAACTCCTTTATGCCTCAGCAGTTTAAAAATCCGTCAAATCCCGAGATTCATCGAAAGACGACTGCAGAAGAGATCTGGCGGGACACAAATGGAGAGGTTGATATTCTTGTTGCTGGTGTAGGTACCGGTGGCACCATCACCGGCACAGGCGAAGCCTTGAAAAAGCACAAAAAGGGAGTTCAAATCGTTGCAGTAGAGCCGCAGAAATCGCCGGTTCTTTCCGGAGGACAACCGGGTCCTCATAAAATCCAGGGGATTGGTGCCGGTTTTGTACCGGAAGTTTTCAACCGGGACATCATTGATCAGATTTTTAAGGTTGACGACATCGATGCAGCAAATACTGCACGTGAATTGGCAAAAAAGGAAGGTATATTAACCGGGATTTCAGCTGGGGCGGCATTGTGGGCGGCTTTGCAAATCGCAAAAAAGGAAGAAAACAGAAACAAACTGATCGTGGTAATCTTACCCGATTCAGGAGAACGTTACCTTAGTACATGGTTATGGGATGAGCAGGCTTGAGCCGAAGGTTTAGATATATGGATAGTGCACTGAATATAAAGCTTGACAATCTTAAAACTCTGATAAAAAAATATTCTTCTGCCATACTTGCCTTTTCCGGCGGGACCGACAGTAGTTTTCTGGCATTTGTATGTAAAGAAGTTCTGGGTGATAATCTGCATCTGATCACGGCAATCTCTGCGGTTTACCCTCAATCAGAGCTGGAAGATGCCAGAAACATTTCCGCATTACTCAATGTTAATCTGGAATTGATTGAACTGGATGTTTTTGACATTCCTGAATTTGGAAGTAATCCCCCTGACCGCTGCTATTACTGTAAAAGGGAACTTCTGAAAAAGATCGGACAGATTGCAGAAGATAAAAAAATCGATGCCATATTTGATGGCAGTAATCTCAGTGATGAGGGTGATTTCAGACCGGGTAAAAAGGCACTCACTGAACTGGGTATCATCTCTCCCTTGTCGATAGCCGGTTTTACAAAATCCGACATTTACGCTTTATCCCGTCATTTTAATCTGCCAACTGCAAATAAAGCTTCCATGGCCTGCCTGGCATCCAGATTTCCTTATGGTGAAGCAATTACCAGAGAAAAACTGGCCCGTGTGGAATTGGCCGAAAAAAGCCTTCATGAACTGGGGTATCACCAACTTCGTATCAGAAGTCATGGAGATCTGGCCAGACTTGAATTAACCGAAGAGGAGATTCAGAGGGCTTTTTCCCAGCGCAAAGAGCTGATTTCCATATTGAAAAAAGCTGGTTTCACCTGGTGCAGCCTTGATCTTCAGGGATACCGCAGCGGTGCAATGAACGAAACTCTTTA
>JAEZKP010000010.1 GCA_023436145.1 Fibrobacterota bacterium
TGGGTATTGTAATTTGGGTTTTGTTTGGAATTTAAGATTTGTGATTTGGTGCTTTCTGGTCTGAAAATCCAAATTCCAAGCTGTTTTTTGCAGTAATCCTTTGTTAAATTAACCGGACACTACTGAAGTGAAACTTTATATCCTAATAATATAAACTTTCTTTCTGTTGTGTATTCTATTTCTAAATTTTCCTTAAGAAACTCTTTTACTTTTTTGCTACACTCATTCCGCTCTTCACCTGAATTTATTATACAAAACTGATTTTATCTTTTTGGGAATATATTTTCCTGTTATCAATTTTATATTGATATCTGAATAAGCAGATATTATTTACTATAGTGATGTTCTTTTGTTAATTTGTATGTAGTTTTTAGTTAAATTGTTATCTTTGCAAGCGTCTGGCTCCCGTCTCATATACGCATCATCACACATTCAAGGAGTAAAGCATGAAAATTCCAAAGACACTTGAACTGTACCGACCGCCTGAAAAGAGAAAAACGCCTGATACGATTACGATTCCGCTTTCAGTACAAAGGAAGATATGGACAGGTGTACAAATCCAAAAGACACTTTCCATACTTACAGAACTTATCTCCGAAGAGATGATTTCAGCTGATATCCAGGCACTTTGCTCATTTCATACCAGACATTCGAAGTCGCCTCTTATCAATAAAGTGGCAGACTGGGTAAAATTCAGATTCTGCCAGATGGGCTATTCCGGTAATTTACTGGATCAACATTATACACACGACCGATATAATCTTCGAAATATTATTGCCACGAAGAAAGGCACCGGAAAACCAGGAGAAGCGATACTAGTCTGTGCTCATTTTGATTGCAGAATGGAAGAGCTTGAAAATGCAAAAGCACGTGCTCCCGGGGCAGATGACAACGCATCCGGAGTTGCAGCAATGCTTGATATCGCCAGAATTGTTGCTAATGTTAAAGTAACCGAAGATGTTATTTTCGCTGCATTCTCCGGTGAGGAGCAGGGTTTCTGGGGTTCTACCGCATACGTACAGTATGTACAGGATAAGAATATAAATTTACAGCAGGTAATTAACCTCGATACGATAGGGTATGCTCCCGGTGGCAGAAGTATCTATGTAGAACAGGATATGGGCAATGAAGTTGACTCCAATGATGCACCATCTCAGCTATTTGCTGCAAAGATGGCTCAAATGGCTGCAGACTATACCGATTTATCTGTCTCTTTGGGTGAAATTTATGAAAGTGATTACATGCCTTTCGAAGCAAGAGGATATGTGTGCGTGGGTGCTTATGAAGGAGAAGAAAACCCCTTTTATCACAGTACTAATGACTCTTTTGACAGTTTGAATACATCGTTTGTGGCAAAAGTGGCTAAAATGGCTTTAGTAACGGTTTGTCATGAGGCATTGAAACTTCCGGATGCAACCACGACAGACCTGTTCATAAGAGACAATGATTCTGATACTGGTAATCAACCCAGTTCTTCACCTCATTGGAGATCTCCTGATATCTGGGTGAGAAATACTCTGCCTGAGAAACGGAAATGCGTCGAATCTGTACATCAAGCTCCTATCGCTGGTATCCCCAACTATCTATAGGTCCGCATTCATAACCGTTCTGATTTGACAGTAAACACCTGTAAGGTATCCGCATTTCATTGTAATCCATCGACATGCATGATATGGCCTGACAATTTCTTTAAAATAGGTAGCGTAAAGTACCATAAATCTTTACCTCCCGGCACTTCTGCATTTTTTTTGAAACACCAGAAAAGTTGAACCACCTTCTATTTTTTTGCTTGTTTAATATGAGTTTTCAGTAATTCATTTAAAAACTTTGATGTGTGTGTCATTTTTTTCTGCCTGGTAACCTGCTCTGGTGTTCCCTGGGATACTATCGCCCCCCCTTTGTCTCCACCTTCTGGCCCCAGATCGATAATCCAGTCTGCTTCCGCAATCATATCCAGATTGTGCTCTATGATGACTACAGAATTACCGGCATCCACCAGCCGATGCAGAACCTGTATCAACTTATCAACATCAGCCATATGCAGACCCACTGTTGGTTCGTCAAGAATATACATGGTATGGTTGTTAACCTTCTTGCGGAATTTGGGCTGCGTTCTGGTCTTGCCCAGCTCAGTGATCAGTTTTATTCTCTGAGCCTCTCCCCCGCTTAGAGTGGGGCTCTGCTGTCCCAGAGTCAGATATCCCAAGCCGGTCTCCTGAAGCAGTTTCAGTTCGTAGTGAATTGAAGGATGAGCAGCAAAAAACTGCACTGCTTCATCGATATTCATGTTCAGTATCTCTGCTATGGATTTATCTTTAAATTTGACAGCCAGTGTTTCAGGAGTAAATCGCAATCCCTCACAGGTTTCACATGGAATAATCACATCCGGAAGAAAACTCATTTCAATTTTTTTCATCCCCTGACCATCACATGATGGACATCTCCCCTTATCGGTATTAAAAGAAAAACGGCTCGCTGAATACCCCCGCATTATGGCTTCAGGTGCTTTTGCAAATATCTTCCTGATCTCATCCATAAATCCGACATAAGTAGCAGGACAAGACCTTGGTGTTTTACCAATAGGGCTTTGGTCCACCTCGAGAATCCTTCCCACCTGATCCCAGCCGGTTATTTCTTTACAACCATAAAAGGATTCACATTTTTCTTTGGATATCAGTTTCCTGAGATTTGTGTAAAGGATATCTCTTACCATGGTACTTTTTCCGCTTCCGCTTACTCCGGTAACGCAGACAAACGCACCCAGAGGGATAGAAACATCTATAGATTTCAGATTATGCAAATTTGCAGCTCTGATACTGATCACTCGGCTGCTGTCAACAGGTCTGCGTGACCGGTTATGGGTAAGCGGTTTTTTGAGATAATGTCCGGTAACCGACTCTTTACTTTTTAGTATTTGCCTGACTGTACCCTGGGCAATCAGTTTACCTCCGGTTTTCCCTCCACCCGGACCCAGGTCTATTAAATGTTGAGCTCTCCGTATGGTCTCCTCATCATGTTCAACTACTACCACAGTGTTTCCCTTGTCTTTCAGCCTGAATAGAGTATCCAGCAGTCTTATGTTGTCTCTGGCATGAAGTCCGATAGTAGGCTCATCAAGAATGTAGCACACCCCTTTAAGATTGGTTCCCAGCTGTGCGGCAAGCCTTATTCTCTGAGCCTCACCACCACTGAGTGTCGGGGCAGCTCTGTCAAGAGTCAGGTAATCCAGACCAACCTGTTCCAAAAACTGAAGCCTGGATAACAGCTCAGAAATTATACCACCGGCAATCAAAGCATCTCTGCCTTTTAACTTGAAGGAACGGAATTCTTTATGGGCTTCTTTTACCGATAATGCAGTATATTCATTTATTGACTTACCTTTTAAAAATATGGACAGAGCTTCCTTTTTCAACCGTTTTCCATTGCAAACCCGGCAGGTGCGTTCATTGCCATCCCACCAGTCATTCCATATTATCTCTTCTCCTGTCTGGGTCTCATCAAAACCACTCATTTCCAGGCCGGTCCCAAAACAGCCTGGACACCAACCGTGTTTCGAATTAAATGAAAACAGACGTGGATCGGGTTCGTCAAAACTTCTTCTGCAACCGGGACAGCTCCTTAATGTAGAAACAATCCTCGAAGAAATTCTGCCTCTTTTTTTCGTTTCAATATAAGCGGTTTCTTTACCAAAATAGAAAGCTTTCCCCAGCATTTCTCTGATTTTTTTCTCATTCTGCTGTTCAATTCGAACTTCACCAATAACAACTTCTATGCAGTGTTCCTTAAATCTGTCTATTTTGGGCCAATCATTAACGAAGTGTGTTTCACCATCAATTCTTAATTTATAATAACCCTGTGAATATGCCCAGGCTGCCAGATCTGCATAAGAGCCTTTGCGATTCACAATCAGTGGAGCTAATATCGAAATGTTTTCCCCCTGATACCTGCTCAGTATATCAGCAATGATTTCATCCGTACTCTGCGAGGTAATGGGTGTATTGCAGTCTGGACAGTGTTGAACCCCTAATTTAACATACAATAATCTTAAAAAATGATATATCTCCGTAACCGTGGCCACGGTGCTTTTTCTTCCACCTCTGCTTGTGCGTTGTTCGATTGCTACTGTGGGTGGAATACCCAGAACTGCATCAACATCCGGTTTGGAAGCAGGCTGGATAAATTGTCTGGCATAGGCATTGAGAGATTCAAGATAACGACGCTGCCCTTCGGCAAAAAGTATGTCAAATGCAACAGTGCTTTTCCCACTGCCACTGACACCGGTGATGACCGTAAACTGATTTCTGGGAATATTCAGGTTGATATCTTTCAGGTTATGTTCTCTGGCACTTCTTATGATAATCTCATCTTTCAGAGGAATTGCAGGCTCTTTTGTTGACATTTGTTCAACACTCTGCACCAATGACCTGTTCCTGGATTTTCTATACCGGTTTAAAGCTTCACCGGTATAACTTTTTTTGCAGTTAACAATCTGATCAGGTGTACCGGTAAAGATAATATTCCCCCCGTCAGCACCTCCTTCAGGGCCCAGATCTATTATCCAGTCTGAGCCATCGATCACATCCAGGTTATGCTCTATGATTACTACCGAATGTCCTTGTTGCAGAAGTTTTCTGAAAGCTTTCATCAGCACATCAATGTCCCGGAAATGCAGTCCAGTGGTAGGTTCATCAAAGAGAAAGAGCTTATGGTTACCAATACCCATGTACTCTGCCAGATAACCTGCAAGTTTCAACCGTTGTGCTTCACCACCGCTAAGAGTAGGTAACGGTTGTCCCAGGCGCAGATAGGAAAGCCCGACATCCTTAAGTGGTGATAAACGGTAGTCAAGATATGTTTCAGGACCTGCAAAGAAATCACAAGCATCTTCAACCGTCAATTCAAGCACCTCGCTGACTGACAGCTCCACATCTTTAAACCTCTTTGATGATCCTTGCGCTGCTAATTTTACCTCCAGAATTTCAGAACGGTACCTTTTCCCGTCGCACTCGGGACATCTGATATAAACGTCACTAAGAAACTGCATCTCCACATGCTCAAATCCGCTGCCATTGCAAACAGGACAACGCCCGCTTCCCGAATTAAAACTGAAATCACTTACAGTATATCCTCTGCTTTTAGCCAGCGGGACTTTTGCAAAAAGCGATCTGATCTCATCAAAAGCTCCAATATATGAAACCGGATTGGATCGGGTCGTTTTACCAATTGGCGCCTGATCAACCAGAATGACATCTGAAAAAAGCTCATGATTTTCGATAGAATCAAACGTACCGGGAGTCTCAACAAGTTTCCCTTTTATCTTCTTCAACCCATAATAACAGATATCCTGCACCAGAGTCGATTTTCCTGAACCGCTGACCCCTGTAATGCATACCAGATGCGAAAGTGGTATTGAGACATCGATATTTTTGAGGTTATGCTCTGCTGCACCCCTGATGATCAGATATTTACTTTCTGATGGAAGTTTTAAAGGGGAATTTTCAATTTTCCGTTCTCCACTCAGATACGGAGCTGTGATTGACTCTTTTGAAAAAAACAGTTCTTTCAAAGTTCCAAAAAACACAGCTTTGCCACCCAGTTCACCAGGTCCCGGTCCCATATCCAGTACATAATCTGCGGCACTGATCACTTCCGGATCATGTTCAACTACAATAACTGTATTACCCGCATCACGCAGCTTATGCAGCACCTTTACCAGACGGTTGATATCGCGGGAATGCAGTCCTATACTGGGTTCATCCAGAATAAAAAGAGTGTTTACCAGTGAAGTCCCCAGTGCAGTAGTCAGATTAATCCTCTGAACTTCTCCTCCACTCAAGGTCCTTGATTGACGATCAAGAGTAAGATATCCCAGACCGACATCAGTGAGATATTTCAGGCGAGTGCGAATCTCCTGAAGCACCATTTCCGCAGCTTCATCGAAAGGTGGTGCGAGTTTAAGCTTCTGGAAAAACTCCAGCACATTTTCTATGGGAAGCATCATAATATCATGGATTGTCAACCCATTACCATCACCGAGCCGCCACAGTAAGGCTTCCGGTTTAAGCCTGGCACCATTGCAGGAAGAACACAGATGATAAGCCCGATACCTGGACAAAAGCACCCTTATGTGCATTTTGTAACTTTTGCTCTCCAGCCATTGAAAAAAACGGCGAACCCCATACCATTTACCTTCCTCCCAGCTGCCTTCACCTTCCAAAACCCATTCTCTCTGAGCATCTGTCAAATCTTTCCAGGCAACATCTACCGGGATCCCCCTTTTACGTGCAAACTTCAGCATCTCATCCTGACACTCACTGTAACTTTTAGTCTGCCACGGTTTCACCGCACCATCTTTTAAAGATTTATTCCAGTCTGGAATAACCAGATCATAGTCCACCCCAATCACTCTTCCGAAACCCTTGCAGCTCTCACATGCACCTACCGGTGTATTGAACGAAAAAAGACCGGAAGTAGGCTCTTTGTACTGAATGTCACATTCAGCACAGTGAAGGCCACTGGAGAATAAATACCGCTTCGTTTTCAGATCAGCGGCAAAAACGGCCACTTTTCCATTTCCATATTTAAGCGCAGCTTCCAGATCCTCCACCAGTCTGTACCGGTTGCTGTTTACCACTTTCACCCGGTCCTGAATAACTTCCAGTGAATTACCCTTATGCTCATGAATTCTGGTGTATCCCTGAGTTGAGAGAAGATCCAGTACTTCCTGCTTTGTAAAATTGGAGGGAATATTAACGGTAAATGTTATCAGAACATCAGTGTCTTTGAAAACCCCAAATACCGCATCACATATTGAATCAGGGTTGTCTGAGTTTACTCTTGCACCACATTTCTGACACACCAGAAATGATGCCCTGGAATAAAGCAGTTTCAGATGATCGTTGATCTCGGTCATCGTCCCCACAGTGGAACGTGATGTGCGTACTGGATTGGTCTGATCAATAGCAATAGCCGGGGGAATACCATCAATTCTGTCTACATTGGGCTTGTCCATACGATCCAGGAATTGTCTGGCATATGACGAAAAAGTTTCCACATACCTGCGCTGCCCCTCCGCATAGATAGTATCAAAAGCCAGGGATGATTTTCCAGAACCGCTAACTCCGGTTATAACAATCAGTTTCCTCAATGGAAGCTTTAATGAAAGATTCTTAAGATTATTTTGTTTTGCACCTTCAATAACAATGTAGTCCTGATCCATATATTTCCTGAGATTTATTTTAATTGGGAAGACCGGTAACGAATCCGGCAATAGAAACGGAAAAATAGATTTTTTTCGAGAGTTCTATTTAGATTTCGCTGACATGAACCAGTTATTATAATCGGAACTCAGGATTTTATTTTTTACAAATCCTCTAACCTGTTTCACCGAAAGCAGATGTGATTTCCAACTGTACAGTTCCACATTTTTCTTCTCAGCTTTTTTTTCGGAAATGTTTGACTTTTCCTTTTTATGGTGGTATTTATTTAGTTGTAAGATCGATCTTCTAAATCCCGGCAGGGTTCTTAAAACCTGCAGCACTCTGCAAAGGAGTAGTTCATCACTGAATCGACAGGAGGTTTAGAGATGCGGGAATATTTCCTGAAGAATGGGGGTGATCCTATTAGTAATTATAAACTTATAGGTGCCTTTGGAGATGATTGTTAAACAAAATCTTCCGAAGGTCTCCTGCATATCGGCGGCTCCTTTCCGGAGCCGATTTCTATATTCTTAAATCAGTGTGAGAGATCTTTATAGGTTTTTAATAAAATAACCTCTCACACTATAAACCTTTTTCTTTCCCCCCTGCATCTGTACGACTATTTCGTTTCCTTTTATTTCCGCACCAATTGCTCCTGCACAAATAACTCTGTCTAACTGACCGTTTTGCCGGTACAACCTGACCACACCGTTTTCTATTTTAATCTGATGAGCTTTATTCATGTTTCTCCCTTTTATATATGACAATTACACAATTAAGCAGATACAATAATCGTTAAATCTCGAAACGTATTCTATTTACGTCAATGCACCTTTTCTGCTTTTATGCCTCTTCTTATATCCACATGAGCCAGAGTATAGAGTTCCTTTTTATCCATCCCAAGTTGCTTTATCAAATATGGTTTGCTCTCCGATGCCATTATCACAGCTTCTGCAAAAGAAGAAAGCCAGTTTCGCAAAGTAAACATGGCAGTATTACGTTTTTTGGCTGCATTCTCCAGATTTTTCTCCAACCTTATCAGTTGATCAACCGTGTTTTCGTAGGCTGTGGTCAGTTCAGCAGCATGTTGTATCTGTGTCGAATCAAACCCCTTAGCCTGCATCCGTTTACTGAGTTCAGGATAGCTGATCAGTTTATTAACAGACGATTTTAACGATTCACAGTATGCCCTGCTCGACCGTGGCTTTCCGGTACGAAGCCCCAACATCTCCAGTGCATCCTTTCCAAAACATTTTGAAGCAGTATCTGTAAACAATACATAGACTTCCCGGATTTTCTTCTGCAGGTCATCGGAAATCTTGACAGTCTCCTCTAACTGTTCCTCCACTATTATTTCGCTACTTACTGCCAGTGTAGCTGCTTCGTAAGCGGTTTCACCCTGATCGATCATCGTGCTTGAGAAACCCTGTAACTGCAGAGATGAACTAAGCTCATCATCAGAACTGATATGAGTGATTGCACTGTAAGCCAGATGCATTTGACTGGTTATGAATGCCCGTGAAGATTTTGACATACGTTTTCCTTGAAAAAAATGATAAAAGAAGTAAACGGTTCTACTTTGTGCTCTCTTTTTATTTGCCGGGTTACTTATGCATTTTGCGTGCCAACAAGAAATGCCCTGCACAATTTGAAAAAAAGCCAATTTTTAACTATATTTAAATTTTACCAGTCATTTTGAAAGGATACGACTGTCATTATGACAGTTTACAATGAAAGCATCTAATCTAAACATTGCAGAGTTAATACAGTTTTCACCCGGTTTTGTTGGAATACAAGGAAGAAGGCTGCTTATTCATGACCTATCGGCTCTTGGTCAGTTTCGCAAGGATCTTATAGAATCAATCGGTGAAGAAATGGCCAGAAGAATCCTAACCAGAAAAGGCCTTTTCTGGGGTCAGGCAGATTCTGCAGGAATGCAACGGCTCTTTAACTGGGAGGATAAAAACGAACGTATCCTGGCAGCAGCAGAATTAGTTGCTATTATGGGCATGGCGCATGCGGAGATTACCAAAATAGCCTTGGAAAAAAATGCAGTAGAGATCGAAATAAAATGTGCCGATTCAGTGGAAGTAGAGCAATATAGAAACGAATTCGGTATCTCCTCCAATCCTATCTGCTGGGTGATTGCCGGATATTTCAGCGGCTACGTTTCCCATAGCCTTGATCAAAGCATCTATTTTTCTGAAATCCAATGTCAGGGCACCAAAGCTTCAAGCTGCACTTTTTGTGGAAAAGATCTGAGCAGCTGGGGAAATGCTATCCAAAAAGAACTCCCCTATTTTTTTGCTGCAGATATCCGTAACAAGGTTCAACTGTTAACCGAAAGAATCAGTGAACAGCAACGGGAACTGGCCAAAAAACATAAGCAGCTCAAATCTGTTCAAAACGCCTCAGCTGTTTTTGGTATCGAGACCCGCAGCAAATCTTACCGCAACGTCCTGGATCTGGCTTACAGGGTGGCATCTTTTGATACTACAATCCTTATAACCGGAGAAACCGGATCTGGAAAAGAGGTGCTGGCTCGTCGTATTCATGAAATTTCCAATCGAAGCAGATTTCCTTTTCTGGCAGTAAACTGCTCTGCTTTACCTGAATCACTACTGGAGAATGAGCTTTTCGGGCATAAAGCTGGAGCCTTTACAGGAGCCCGAAATACCGAGATGGGTATATTTGAGGCAGCCCAGCAAGGTACAATTTTTCTGGATGAGATAGGAGATATTTCTCTGGCGACCCAGGTCAAACTTTTAAGATTTCTGCAATCCAAAGAGATTAAACCAGTTGGGGACACACAACCTCAATTGATAGATGTACGGATAATATCGGCTACAAATCTGGATCTGGATACGCTGGTGAAGGAAGGCCGCTTTCGCAAAGATCTTCTTTACAGGTTAAGAGTCCTGCAGATAACCGTACCTCCATTGCGGGAAAGACCTGATGACATACTGCCTCTTGCCCGTCATTTTCTGGAAAAATTTCGACACAAATTAAAGCTCGACACTCTCCGACTGGCAACCGCCACGGTGGATCTATTGATAAGCTATCAATGGCCGGGAAACATCCGTGAATTGGAAAATGCAATGGAACATGCCGCTATCATAAGTACAGATGGTTATATTACGCCGGAAACATTACCAGCAGCTATAACCGGACGCACGAGCAGTATTTCAACTTTTAATGAACCAAAGTCTCTCGAACAGATTGAGACAGAATGTATCTGCTCCGCTCTTAAACAAACTGCAGGAAACAGGGCTGAGGCAGCAAAGATATTAAAAATAAGCGAATCGACGCTTTATAGACGTTTACGTAAGCTTCATATTGACAGTACAGGAAGGTAAAGCAGAGCTTGAGAGAAATCCCCAAGCTCTGTAATAAAAACTTATCTAAGTAAAGCCAGTAAGACACCGGCTGCCACCGCAGAACCGATAACTCCGGCGACATTGGGTCCCATAGCATGCATCAGAAGGTAGTTATGAGGATTGTATTCCTGACCCACCTTATTAACCACTCGAGCTGCCATAGGCACTGCAGAAACTCCGGCAGCACCAATTAACGGGTTTATCGGTGTTTTTGACAGTTTGTTCATCAGTTTAGCAAGCAATACACCGCCTGCGGTCCCGATGCTGAAAGCTATCAGACCAAGAACGAGGATACCCAGAGTTTCTCCCCTGAGGAACTGGTGTGCAGAAAGTTTGCTGCCCACTGTAAGACCCAAAAATATGGTGGTGATATTAATGAGTTCATTTGAAGCAGTTTTTGACAAACGATCAACCACGCCGGTCTCTTTCAGCAGATTACCAAAACACAACGCACCAATCAGTGGAGTCGCATCAGGTAAAAGAAGCGCACAGAGAATGAGCACCAGAAGAGGAAAGAAGATCTTCTCTCTTTTGGAAACATGCCGAAGTTGCACCATCTCGATTTTACGCTCTTTTTCGGTAGTAAGCAGTTTCATTATAGGAGGCTGAATAATGGGTACCAAAGCCATATAAGAGTATGCGGCAACTGCAATAGCCCCCAGAAGATGAGGGCTGAGCCTGGAAGAGAGGAAAATGGCTGTGGGTCCATCGGCGCCACCGATAATACCAATTGATGCAGCATCTTTAATACTGAAGTTGATACCTGGAACATACTGACTCAAAGCTAAAGCTCCTAATAGAGTACCGAAAATTCCCAGCTGTGCAGCACCTCCCAACAACGCAGTTTTGGGATTGGCGATCAATGGACCAAAATCGGTCATCGCACCTACTCCGATAAATATTATTAAGGGAAAAACACCGGAATTGATACCCACATTATAAATCAATCCAAGAAAACCATTTGGACCGGCAATTTCAGCTACCGGAATATTAGCCAGTATCCCACCAAATCCTATAGGGATTAACAAAAGTGGTTCAAAGCCCTTCTTAATAGCCAGATAAAGAAGTACCATGCCTACACAGATCATGATAGCCTGGCCAAGCTGAAGGTTAACAATTCCGGTTGAAGCCAACAGATTGTTAACTGCATGAGATAGATTCATTGTATTACATTCCTTCTTTTCAATTAGTTGATAGCCACCAGAACCTGACCAGCACTTACCTGATCTCCCTGACTGACTTCAATGGAAGTTATTTTTCCGGCGCCGGGAGCGTTTATCGGTGTCTCCATTTTCATGGCCTCCAGAACCATCAGTTCCTGACCGCTTGAAACGGTATCGCCCACACTGACACTGAGCCTTAATACCAGCCCGGGAAGCGGTGCTTTTACAATGGTACTTTGACCACCCGAAGCAGGCACTGCGGCTGCACTCTCAACACCCTCTTTGACACTGACATTATAAGTCTTACCATTGACAGTAGCAGTATTGCCGCTTACAACGACAGAATATTTCTTATCATTGACTGTAACAGTATACCCGTTAGAAGCTGGTGCTCCGGCAGTAGCTGCTGGTTGTGCTTCTTTCTTTTCTTTCAAACGGATATTGACTTTTGCCTGTCCTTTGAGAAACAGAATTCCTTTCTCCTTGCAAGCTGCAGCGATAAAGATGTTTTCATCACTCATGTCAGTAATACCTGCATCCTGGAGCATCTTTTTAGCAGCATTAATCCCTTTAGAACTGTTGCGATCATTGATATCAAGAGGATCTTCGGTTGTGGGTTCCAGTTTAAGCTGCTCTGCAGAAATTTTCACCACTTCCGGATCTGGTGCTACAGGGGTCTTTCCAAAATATCCCAAAACCATTTTGCCATAACCATCCGCGATTTTTTTCCAGGGTCCAAACATGGTGTTATTAAAAGCCTGCTGAAAATAAAACTGAGATACCGGTGTAACAGAAGTGCCAAAGCCACCCTTACTAACCACTTCTTTCATATTTTTAATGATTTCCGGATACTTGTCCATCTGGTTGTTATCACGGAGCATCTGTGTGTTGGCAGTTAAAGCACCACCAGGCATTGGTGAGAATGGGATCATTGGCTCAACTGCTTTGGCTTCAGGAGGAACAAAATAGTCCTTCATGCAATCTTTGAACACCTCTTCAGCCATGAGCATTTTTTCGATATCTATCCCCAGATCGTAATCTGTACCACGCAAAGCATGCCACATGGAGATGATATCTGGTTGACATGTTCCACCGGAAACCGGAGCCATAGAGAGGTCAAGCTGATCCGCACCTCCATCAAGAGCTGCTCTGTATTGGGCAACACAAGTACCGGCTGTATCATGAGAGTGAAACACCACTTTGGTACCTGCAGGAAGCAATGCTTTTGCTTTTTTTACGGTTTCGTAGACGGTTGCCGGGGTAGAAGTTCCTGAAGCATCTTTGAAGCAGACCGAATGGTATTGAATACCGGAATCAAGAATCTGTTTGAGTGTTTTTTCATAGAATTCTGGTGTGTGTGCGCCGGTCATACCCGGAGGAAGCGCCATCATTGTAACAACTACTTCATGCTGCAAACCAGCATCAACGATGCATTTACCCGAATAGATAAGGTTATTGACATCATTAAGAGCATCAAAGTTACGTATAGTAGTAATACCGTGCTTTTTAAAGGTTTTTGCGTGCAGATTTACAATATCCCTGGGTTGAGAATCCAGAGCCACTATGTTTATACCGCGGGCAAGTGTCTGAAGGTTAGCATCCGGACCGGCAGTTTTTCTGAACTGATCCATAGCTGCGAATGCATCTTCGTTACAGTAAAAATAAAGACTTTGAAACATGGCACCACCACCAGCTTCAAAGTGATTGATACCGGCTTCTTTAGCCGCTTCCACCGCAGGCAGATAATCTTTAGTTAACACCCGAGCGCCAAATACAGACTGAAAACCGTCACGAAAGGCGGTCAGCATCACTTTCACCTGTTTTTTACCCATTTGTATGCCTTCCTGTAATTATAAATAGATTTATTTTACAAAAGAATTTACTGCTGCAATGGCGACCGCTATCTCCTCGAGATCATCACCTGCTGCTTTTTTCACTTTCACAACCTGCTTCTCTTCCGGCTCAGGAATCAGTTTAGCCAGCGGTTTCATCAGAGCGGCCATGATATTCATTGCCAAAACCATTATGGTCAGGAAAACAAACACCACACCCATCCCGATAATCATCAGTATAAGACCTTGCATCATCATATTATAACTCCTGTGATTATGGTTAGTTCAGTATAACGCTCAAATTAAAATCCTACAACTTAGGCCTTGCCGTTTTCCGGATTAATCCTAACCGGTTATTAAAAAGCAAACCGATTTTACTTGATTGATTTAGCCGATATGCGAAGTGATTTCACCGGAGATCACTTCCACCATACCCTCTGGCGTTTCAATAAGTATCGTACCCTGGCCCGTTATCCCAGAAACTCTTCCCCGGAAAGTCTCATTTCCCTGAATAACCTGCACCGGTTCTTTAGGTTTGTAAAGCCTGTCGGAAATCATACCAAGCAGCTCGCCAAACCCCAAACCAACAAATCTCTCATAATAACCTCTAAAAATCGAAAGTAAATTACTCAAAATATCATCAATATTGAATATCTTACCGGTTTCGATAAAAAGAGAGGTTGCAGCTCTATCTAAATCAGAGAAATCACTCTTATTCTCATTTACGTTTAAACCTACACCAAGAATTAACCATGAATCTGATTCGGCCAAAACAGTTTCTGCCAGAATACCACATATTTTAACTTCATTCACAAGTATATCATTGGGCCAACGAATCTGAGGGGATAATCCGATACTCTCAATCAGAGTTGAAACCGAGAGCGCCATCACCTGTGTGATATTACTCCATAAACCCTGAGGGATTTTTTTCAAGGGAAGTTTGAGGGAAAAAGTAAGGCTCCTGCCCGCAACTGCCTGCCATTTCCTGTCGAAACGACCTCTGCCCCCATACTGGTTTTCAGTAACTATTACTGCATAGTCCGGATATTTGGATATATGGGTTTTTAAAAAAAGATTAGTAGAATCAAGACTTGCGAACTTGCAAACCGAGAAGCTTTCAGCTCCCATCAGAAATTGATCGTTATAAAGAGGAAGCATGGTAGTTTTTTCCATGTACTGAAGAATTTTGCCTTGATAAAATAGTTATCGTGAACACAATAAAAAAGAAAAAAGAGTCTTTTTTTTACTCAACTAGCCGATATCAACATAACCCTTTAAAATCAGGTACAAAAATGTATCGCACCTATATCAAATGTATATCATCCACTTTCCCTATTGCAAAGCACAGAAACGCACGGTTCTGCAAGCCTGTTTATAATTGATAAAAAAACGGATGTGGCATGAAACGGATAGCTCTCATATAAGACTTCGGGATAAGAACATAGACCTCAGAAGAGGACCGATATGGTTAATCACCGCCACTGGTGTTTGGGATATCTTCGGGCCAGGTTTTTTTTCAACTCAGGATAATGCTTACTCCAAAACCCTTCCAGATCATCAGTTACCTGCACCGGGCGCATATTAGGTGCTAAGATTTCCAGAGTGACTGCAACCCGCCTATCAGCCACTAGCGGGGTGGTTCTCATATCATACAATTCCTGAATGCGGGCTCTGATGACCGGTGCCTTGCCGGGTCTGTATATTACAGGCAGTTTTTTTCCAGTCGGATTTAAGATATAAGGAGGAGCAAGCGTTTCGATCATTCTCTGCTGCTCAAAGGAAAACAGCCCTCTGATAATATCAATAACCGGCTTATCTTTCACAGCATTGTATCTGGATTCGCCTTTACAAAGTTCATATATGACCAGTTCCCTCTCATCATCACCCAGAACCGGCAGTCCTTTTTCCGGAAACACCTCGGCCAACCAGTGTAAGCGATTCACATATTCCACTACTCCGGAATTCCACCCATTGAGTGGCAGTCTCTTATCAATAATCATTCTGGCAAGCACATCACCAGATTTCTCAGTATCCGGATGAGAATCGACCGATTCATTTACCACAACACCACAACAGGTAGTACGATCTATTACCTCCACCGCCTGACGTACACTGTTCCAGACCAGTTCGCTGGAAGATTCAAAACGCTCAGAAAAAAGTTCGCCAAGCCATTGCTCATTAATACTGCAGGCCAGCGACAGCATCGTTTTAGGTGAGCTCTGCTGTTTTGATTTTAATTCGCTGATAGTTGTAGCAACCAGAAACACGGCATTCCTGGCCATACTATTTTTATCAAGTTCACCACGTCTTGCTCCGGCAAGATCACACTGAAGAGTTCCCCGATCACGTCTGCGTGCCAGGTTGTCACTGTATGCAATTAAGATTGCCTGAGATAGGAGATGAGGATCATTGGATTTATCCCGGGTATTCAAACCCATTTTTCTGCACACCTGCAGAAAATACGCCTGAGTTCTTAAAATCTGATGTAAAGCAGAAACATTAACATTTAATTTTCTGCAGAGGTCCGGATTAAAGTTGCTTCCTGTAATCTTGTTGATAATCAACCGGATAAGCTCAAAATCTGAGCCAGCACTTTGTTTTACAAGCTCCTGAGGAGGGTCAGCAGAAAAGGAGAGAAAAGGACGCTCGGTGAGTACCGCAGCAGCCAAAGCACCTTGCCTGATGATCCCTTTTTCTGAAGCTTTCAATAATAGTCTGGCGAGTCTGGGGTGCATAGGCAGCTCTGCAATTAATTTTCCTTCGCTGGAAAGATCTCCCTCAGATGTAAGTGCACCAATGTTTTTCAGAAACTGCAGGGCTGCTATCACTGAGCTGTTCTGCGGTGCTTCAAACCAGTTGAATTTCTGGACATCTGCATATCCCAGTAATTTCAGCTGCAATATTACTTCTGAAAGATCAACACGAGCTATCTCTGGCTGGGTATTTTGGGCTCTTCCCCGATGATCAGCTACACTCCATAGTCTTATGCAGCTACCCGGTGCTTCTCTTCCTGCCCGACCGGCCCGCTGATCTGCAGAGTCGATACTTATCTTTTCCACATACAATTTATTGAAGCCTCTGCTTTGATCATACCTGTTAACTCTGGCAAGCCCACTGTCAATTACATGTCTGACTCCCGGAATCGTGAGCGATGTCTCTGATATATTAGTGGAGACAATGACTTTTCTTTTATTTGCCGGTTTCATTACCAGGCTCTGCATTTCTGAGGAGAGGTTTCCATAAAGCATTAAAATCTCAAGTGGCTCTCTTAAGTTTTTTTCCCGTAACAACTGCACAGTTTTCTTGATTTCGTAGATACCAGGCATAAAAATAAGCAGATCACCAGAAAGCTTCTGCCCTATCAGAAAATCAACAGCTTCCACAGCAGCTATCCACGGGCGTTCCTTTGCAACTTCAGAATAATACTGGATTGAAACTGGAAATGTTCGCCCTTCTGAATTGATAACTTCTGCATCTCCAAGGTATTCAGCAAGAGGAGCGCTGGAAAGAGTCGCTGACATCACAATCACCTTCAAATCAGCTCTGCAAGTTTGTTGAAGATCACGAATCAGTGCTAACCCCAGGTCAACAGTTAAGCTGCGTTCATGAAACTCATCGAAGATTACTACCGAAACTGATTGAAGCGTTTTCTCAGAAAAAAGAAGTCGAGGCAAAATACCTTCTGTGATGTATCGGATCCGGGTGTTATCTGAAACCATCGATTCAAACCGGGTTTGAAATCCAACCTCCTGCCCCAATATATTCCCTCTCTCCTCAGCAACACGTGAGGCAAGCATGCGGGCAGCCAGTCTCCGTGGCTGTAGTACCAGAATCTGGCCATCAAATAAACCACTGTCAAGTAAAATCTGTGGAATCTGAGTAGATTTACCAGACCCTGTAGGTGCCTGTATTATCAGTTTGTTATTTACAGCCAGAGCATCGATGATTTTTTGACGGGTTTCAATAATCGGAAGTGTGGAAGCCATGAATTTCCTTGAAAGCTGGTTTTGAGAAAAAATGGAAAAATAGAATATAATATGCAGAAAATAATCAGAGGGTGGAGTATACGAATGAGAACACCGGAACTCTACCCTCTCCATTCAGAATTACTAAATTAAATAACCGCCGAATTACTCAATAGTTGCGTCCCGCTTTATTGTATCAATCATTTGATCATTAAACCCTGGTACTTTTTTTACATCATCCCAGTTTTTATAAGGGCGATGCTCCAGGATATATTGAGCTCTGGTATGTCCCAGACCGGTAACTTTTTCCAAATCATTAATATCGGCAGTATTAAGATTGATTTTCCTTTCACTGGCCATATATTCCTCCTGACAGAAGTACCTATTAATTTTATAATTATATATAAACATAGACTATGATCTAAAGACCATAGATTATACTATTACTATATATAGTACGTTCAGTCGGGGTATTTATATATGTGATCAGCTGAAAAGAGCAGGACTGCACCAAAACAGGGTTTAAGCAGTATATGCCATAAATCGTGTTTTACATCAAATTACGCATAAGCTCTTTTTTTTTTGTATATTATTGCAGAATTGTTTAAAAACATTGCGGAGCTTAAGCATGAATCTGTTTCCCTCAATTTATGCGTTTAATTTTCTGCTGATTGCATTGATCTCAAACCTCTTTGCTCAATCCACTCTGGCTATTTTGCCCTTTAATTCCAGTGGTATCAGCTCTGCAGAAGCTCGTCAGATAAGTGAAAAATTCAGGGCTGAATTCACAGCACTGCATAAATATACCGTGATCGACCGCAATTCGATGGAAACACTGCTTGCAGACCAGGGCTTTGATATAAATGATCCCTGTAGAAATAACTACTGCGCTGTCACTTTGGGCCAGCTCCTGTCTGTGGATGATGTAATACTGGGAAATGTAGGTAAAATCGATAAGACATATGCTATAGATGTAAAAATTATAGATATCAGCAGTGGCTCTGTTTTAAAAGATATCTCCACCAGACACACTGTGAAACAGGCTGTATTATTTAATAAAATCATTCCGGAGCTGGTTAAAGAGCTTATCAGCACCAACACATCAACTGTTCAGGTATATAAAAAAAGAGGAAGAGCTTTAATCCCCATCACAGTTATAACTTTAGGAGCTGCAGCACTGGCTGTACCTGGTTATTTTCTGTATAAAAAATTTACCACCGATGAACCGGAAACCAGGGAACTTGAGGTACAATGGTAAAAGTACTCTCTTATCTGCTGAGTTCATTATACATAACGGCATTCTGCCTGTGTTTGAAACAGCCCAGTAATCCTGTAGAAAGAATGTTAAATATCAGCCCAGAACTGCTATGGAAAACTGCCGATAACTATCCAGGTCCGGAAGAGGTTGACAGTTTACGGTTCACAGTCTTCTCTGCCGATGGCAAATTCAATGATACAATTCAGGAAGTCTTCAGTTTTAATGATCATCAGGGAGTGCTCAGTGTCCCGGCTAACTGCAGGCTAACCTTAAAAGTAGAAGGTCTTGATGAGCAGGGAAAGGTTATCTATAAGGGTACAGTTCAGATTAATGATGCTTCGGATCAGGATATAAAAATTACACTCGATGCTTCACAAGTTACTCCCAGAAAACCTTCCGGCTTTTCCGCAACCGCCCTCTCACCCTGCAACTACATGCTGAGCTGGAGAGACCGCTCCAACAACGAAACTGGTTTCATCGTTGAACATAGATATAAGGATAAATTTATCACTCTGGATACTATCAGAGCTAAAACAGAGTATCTGCATACCTCTGTTGAATATTCAGATTATCAGGTATACCGGATATTTGCTTTTAATAATGCAGGAACTTCAGATACCATCACCGATTCCATCAAATCCCCTTCCTTAAGCGGCCAAAACAAAGCACCTCAATTTCTACAAAATTCAGAGCAACTCTCCGGTACAATATATCTGGACCAGACCAAAAAGATTGTTCTTAATGTAATTGACCCTGATTGTGATGATTTTTACATCTCTGCCAGTCCTTTACTGGACCGTTCAGAAGATACACTGTTCTGGACTCCCGGTAAATTTGATTTTGGACAAAAGCGATTGTGGGCAGCAGCAACAGATGCTTCCAATGCATCGGATACTCTTTTCTGGGTCTGGGATGTCAAAGATTCCATCAGACCTGTCATTACCCTGCTGGAGCCTGATACCATCAGACTGGCACAAAACGATCGTTATGTAGAACCAGGAGTTATTGCAACCGATAATGTTGATGGCGATATTTCAGATAAAGTCATCATCAATCAATCAGTTAACACCTCTTTTGATGGAACCTACAATATTACATATTCAGTTTCTGACCGGTTTGGAAATGAAGCGGTTACAAAAACCAGAACAGTATACGTTTTGCCCGGGGCCTTTCCTGACAGGGTACCGCCAGTGATTTTCCTTGTGGGAGGAGATAGTATCACTCACCATATCGGAACCTGGTTTACCGACCCTGGAGTATTTGCATTGGATAACCGGGAAGACAGTTCCAGTATCAGCGGCAAAATAACCGTTAATGGCAAAGTAGATACTACCAGAACAGGAATTTACCAGATTATTTACAAGGTAAAGGATGAATCTGGAAATGAAGCCCAAAAGCTCAGATATGTCAAGGTAATAGACGGTGAATCAGAAACCTTATTAACTGATACACAAACAGCAGTACTAAAAAGAGAATTCCATCTGCCTAAAAAAGCAAAAGTGGCATCTGCGAAATAGAATTTTGATAATAAGGAAGATAAGATCCGTCTGCCCCGATTGAGTTTTCGCCCGTTTCTGGCGGGGTGAAGATATTAAGACAGAAAGATTCTCCAGGTAATACTGTCGTTTTTAGATCGACCGTGCTTTCAGTGTGAAACCACCTTCCTTTGCATTCGATCAGGTAGTTTCCTTTTTTCATTTTTAATATCATTCGCACAGAATTTTCCGGTCGCAGTCCGCACAAGGAGATTCCATCTGCCTCTTCAGAGCTATACCATTTCAGGTGAAGTGGGAATTGTTCCTCATTAATAAATTCAGCTGTTTTAATAAGCGGCAGAAAGGCGGGGTTGCTGACCGCTTTACGATATGCAGCACATGAAGGCACCCTCTTAACAAACTGGAAAGTATCTCTATCCTCCAGTTCTAGTCCCAGTCCTCCACGATCCCTGAACTGGTACATGGTAACAGCGGATATCCAGCCTTTGCCTTCAGTGCGTACAAGGTCGTAGAGCTCAGATATTCTTCTGGCCTGTCCATAAAATCCATTCACATCAGAGTCGGCATTAAGTTCAGGAAGAGTGAAAGGGAATGAATCATCACCTCTTATTTCGCAGAGTTGTCTGTAATGAGCTTTCATAGTCTCCCACCACTGGTCTAGCTTGAGATCAAAATAAACTGTCGGATCATCTCTGAAAGTGTCTGGCCATCCGAAATGCAATGAGAGATACCTGTCAATAGCCAGAACATCTGCAACACGCACAGCCCCGGCCAGTTCCTCTTCTCCCAGATGCATGCGCTCCTGTTGATCAAATCCGTTGATACAGAAGACTGTTTTCACCAAAGGAGCTTCCTCTTTAAGGATATGGTGGAACCGGATGAAAAAATCGCTTACCTGTTTATAGGTGTTTCTACGGTTGAATTGAAACCAGTCACCATTGCACTCATGATTGATTCTGAAGAAAACCCTGCCGTACGCACGAAGCTCCCTGGCAATTTGTTTCAAGTCTTCATCGGGAACTCTCAAATCGATGGTGAGTGTTAAGTGAATATCCTGACCGAAAATACGCACATCTCTGAATTGCCTGAACACTTCTGCATCCCTAGAACCATCAGGACCACCCGGATAAACCTCATAATCCTCAAAAGGCAGATCCCACTGTTTCATGCCAGGTTTCCATTTCATTATCTGACTGGCCCGTTTGGGCCATCCATTATCAAAAGGATAATAGGCAAACATAAGATTTACAGCTCTATGGGGTCTTTTCAATGTTTTAAACACATGTTTCATAGGAACGTATAAAGCACGTTCACTTCCATTAGAAATATCGGCCCCACAAGCTGCAGGTAATAACTTTGCCCGCAAACACTTAATTTTTCTCATTATACCTCAGATTTTTCAGTTGGATTCGTTCGGACAGAAATGAGCAGGTGATTTCCATTTACCAAGAAAATAATACTAAATAAAGCAGATTGATAATTCCCGAAAAAAAATCAGCCACCAACCGCAATTGATTCATAGATCTGCTGCATGTGCGGATCACATCTTAAACAGCTTATCTTGTATTGACCCTCCCTGACTTTACCCTCATTTAACAGCCTGGCTTTAATAATCTCATAAGAATTTGGAATCAGTTCAACTAAAACCGGCGAACGAAGCCGGTTAGATCCCCGTTTAGCAGAATATTCCGGATTCACATATTTCAGATGTTCATCGATCATGTTGATAAATGCATTTTTCTGAACAGCTGCAGTATTCTTTCCAAATTCGATGTAAAGTTTATATAAATAATTTCTGGTATCACAAAACATGGTATAAAATTCTACTTTTATGTTTCTTGCTCTTGAAGCAGCATCGACAGCCTTCATAATATGCATTTCTGAGAGTTTTTCACCCGTAAGGCTTGTGATACCCTCCCCTTTTTGTACAAATTCAAAAAGTGGAAACTGATTATAAAAACCGGTAACCCGCACTATATCATTAATATTATACCTGAAAAGACCGCTACCATTGGTGATAAGAATATAATAACTCTTCCCTATCTCCAGATCTTTCACACCAAGAATATCTGGTTGCGGCTGATTTATATTTTCTTCCTCTATGAATTCAAAGTAGTAAATATGCGCCATCAGAATCGAATAATCCCATTCATTACCTAAAGCCAGACCAGCCCTGGCTTCACTTGCCTGGTATCCGAACTCCCGCAAGACTGTAGATTCAGAAAACAGATCATTAAGTTTAGGCAGTATCAATTTACAATTACCCTGTTTCCAGGTATTAATACAAACCAGATCTGGCCAGTAATGTTTTGGCTTCAGCTGTTCCCCATATACTTTATAGAGATCCTGAAGATATCTGGCTTTATTTCTGTCCGGTTTAAGATGACTCAGGACCTGGTCGCGCTCAGACGGATCGATTTCCGCCAACACATCTTCCCTGATTGTTCCGTCATGAATATCTTTTATCAAATCGGATATGTTGTCGGTGACTGTGCGATGGAATTGCAGTAAAGTAGACGGGTTTACTGTAATAATGTAAGAAATGGAGGTTCCCAGGCCAAAACGCATCATTGCATAGTATTTCTTCTGATAATCATTAATACAGATTACCGGGTAGGGGGTGGCATATAAGTCTTTTAAAATCGCTGGAATATTTCTATAAACCACTCCTGAAATTGAACCAAAAGGAGTACCATCTTCTACATACCCCTCTATCGCAGGTGCCACAGCGGAGAGGTTTTGCCCATGGAATAACCGGGGATTATCTTTCAAACATGAGTAAAACCATATTTTGCTGATATTATTATAAGCTTTTTCAAAATAGTCTCTGGAAACCGGAATCAATTTGGGTTTATCGGTAGTTCCACTGGTGGTATTGTAAAATAAAGCTTTACCCGGGAAAAGCACATTCTCTTCCCCTTTGCACATACGGTCAATATAACAACGATGCCCCTCAAAATCTCTTATGGGAACGGCACTCCTGAAATCTTCAGCGGATTTTAGTGCAGCGAATCGGTGCTCTTTTCCAAATGCCGTATTTCTGGAATCTTCAAGGATGCTTTTTAGCACCCTGTTCTGTGCCCCGGTACAATCATGACTTGCTTTATTCAGAATACGCAGCAGAGGCGAGCCGGAAAGGGTAAGCGCAATTTTTTTTACAAATGGGTTTCGGATTCCAAGATGCATATAAAGAATTTAGTTTACTGTAAGCCATAAGGAAAGAGTAAATCATGAAAATAGCAACAGAAAGTACACATAAAATGCACATCGGCTTATAAAAAACACTCTGATTCCGTTAAATTAATATCAGAAGTACTGAAGCTGAGGTACTGCTCATAACGGATCTGTTTAAAAAACAAAGAAGAATTCTTTTTGCAGTTGCAACAAAGCCTGTTTAAAAGATGCATCCTCGATTTGAAGGTCGCTTCTTTCTGATATGTATCTTCTGAAAGTATTATACTTTTCATTTTCCCCGAATAAGGGTTCTATTGATTTAATGGTCTGAAAAACCAGATCTTGTTTATCAGCGATATTATAGATGATGCATAAACCAATAAAGGCATCGATATTGCCGTCCTTAATGATTAAAAGACTCTTTTCAAACTCGTGAAGAGCATCCATTAACCGGTTGCATTTTAAAAATATCCTGCCAGCCATATTTCTTATTTCCTGTCGAGCAGGAAAAGCAGCTACAGCCTGAGTTATAAGTTTCTCAGCAAGTCCAAGGTTTTCAGATTCAGCCAAAATGCGTGACATCCGTAATAACGATTTCATCTTTGCTGCACGAAAATCAACCCCCACCTGTCCTGGTTGCGGCTTATTATCGATAACAAGCCTGAGACATTCAAGCGCACTTTCCTTGTCATCAGCCATCTCCAAAGCAACTGCCCTATTGTAGCATACATCCAACCGCCATGAAGATAGTTTAAAAGCTTGTTCAAAGAGTTCTGCAGCCTTCTTATAATCCTGCTTTTTAAGATGGATATTACCCAACCCACAGTATGCCTGCGAAGCCAGAGCAGGGGTATTTTTCATACATTTTGGGATACAGAGAAGTTTATTATACCAGCTGGAAGCTGCTTCATAATCTTCTATCAGCAAAAACGAATCTGCAATCTCCAAAAGCATCACTTCATCACTACCGGATTTATCAAATTCCTTTAAAAGCATCTCCGCATTACGTCGTGCTTTCTGCTTGAGAACCGAAGGATCTGCATAGCCATGATGTTCGATCACTATATCCGTATTTTCCAGTTTCAGCCCCATACGTAATGCACTGGGCATCATCTGCTCATGGATGCTGCGCTCAAAAAAGATATCAGGGTGGTTTGGAAACATCCTGGCCTGCATAAATTCTGTACCAGTATTATTTGGACGCTCATTTCTGACCAACATTGCAAAAACACATTCTGGTGGTCTGGTCTTTAATTCCAATAATCCGGATATAGATTCCCGAGGTACAACATCATCAGCATCCAGCCACAGTATCCATTGACAAGAGGCTTGTTGTAATGAAATGTTTCTAGCCCACGCAAAATCATTCTGCCATTGAACCTTAATCACGATCGCCCCAAAGCTCTCCGCTATATCTACAGTAGAATCGCTGCTGCCAGTATCCACCACCACTATTTCATCAGCAGCCTCTCTCACACTTTGCAGGCATCGCCCCAGCAAAAGGCCCTCATTTTTCACAATCATACAAACAGATAAAGTACCTGGGATACTATGTCGGTCTTTTTTTGCAGTATTCACTTCTGAAGATTGTCCTCTCCTCTGGTTCACCACTTAACAGCCGATATTTTACAATAATTTGCTCAACATTGAGAAAATCATTACTGAATCCTAATAATATCACATTATGCGGCTGAATTCAATTAAGGAACTTCAACATGGGTCGTAGCAAACAAAGGAACTGAAAAAAAAGCAGGACAATTAATGAGGAAGTTTGCAGCAAAATTGTATCGCCATCTTTTAATTTTAAAATGCATTTGACAAGCAAAAAGCACTTTCTTATGCATGTTGCAAATCTTATGATGACAGGTGGTCTGAGGATATATCCAAACAACAAAACTGTTCGCTTATAATACAAAAAAGTGCCGTTTTTAAGGATTGAAATTCATATTCCCGGAATGTACCATTACTCTTGACTCAGGTAAAATAATGACCTATTTTTGAAACGATACACTGTGATATTTCAGCGACAATTTTTTTATGAATTGTCTATCAGATATCAGAATCTTCAGGACAATGTTTCTGGTAGGGAGAATTTTCTGTCTGTTCAGAATATAATTCTCTGCCAGCAGCTTTTTGACCCCTCGGGAGCTATGAATTCTGGCTGAAGAATCAGTTTACCAAACGATAATTGGATATGGGGAGCTTATAGTGACCCATATTTATCAAACAGGAGAAAGATTTTTTCAAAGTGGAGGATTTGATGGGAAACCTGATGCTCATTGTTCCATTGGCAGGAGTGATTGCTCTCATTTCAGCCTATTTTTTCTATAATTCCATGATGCGATCCGAAAAAGGAAACGCAAAAATGGAGGAGATCGCCGGCTATGTCAGAGAGGGAGCATATGCTTATCTTTTTAGACAATATAAAGTAGTATTGATTGTCTTTTTAATTCTCTGCATTATCTTCGCTGTTCTTGCTTTTATGGGCATACAGAACCCTTTTGTTCCCATCGCATTTCTGACCGGTGGTTTTTTTTCCGGCTTGTGTGGGTTCTTAGGGATGAAAACTGCCACCAACGCTTCAAGCAGAACCGCCCAGGGGGCTTCTCATTCTCTTAACAGAGGATTGAAAGTGGCCTTTCGCTCAGGAGCAGTGATGGGTCTGGTGGTAGTTGGATTTGGTTTGCTGGATATCGCATTCTGGTACTTTTTACTGGATCTTGTTATTTATACCCCGGAAAATATGGCTAAGGGTCTCAACTTTCTGGGTTTGGTACTGGTTGAACCAGGTATTGACAACTATGAGAAATTCATCGCCATCACCACTACCATGCTTACTTTCGGTATGGGTGCTTCAACTCAGGCATTATTTGCCAGAGTCGGTGGAGGAATTTACACAAAAGCAGCCGATGTGGGTGCTGATCTGGTAGGAAAAGTGGAAGCTGGAATTCCAGAAGATGATCCAAGAAATCCTGCGACAATTGCAGACAATGTGGGTGACAATGTTGGTGATGTGGCAGGAATGGGAGCAGATCTGTATGAGTCATACTGTGGATCGATTCTGGCAACTGCAGCTCTGGGTGCAGCCCTCCCTCTCAGCGGCGCCTTCAGCGGAGTTAAAGCAATTACCGCCCCCATGATTATCTCAGCTCTGGGAGTATTCTTTTCCATAGCCGGTATTTTTGCGGTAAAAACAAAAGAAGATGCCAGTATGAAAAACCTTCTTGCCTCATTAAATCTGGGAGTCTGGGGATCATCATTTCTTCTTCTCATAGCCCTGGCAATTATGGCTTTCACCGGCTTTATCACCTGGGGGATTTTTGGAGCAGTGGTTACCGGCCTGGTCTCAGGTCTGATTATTGGAAAGGCCACTGAATTTTATACTTCCGATGAACATAACCCCACCAGATCCATTGCCAATCAGACCAAGATGGGGTATGCTACTACTATAATAGAAGGTCTGGCTGTAGGCATGTATTCTTCTGCTATACCGGTTATAACCATTGTGTTTGGTATCATTCTTTCATTCGCCTTTTCCGGCGGTTTCTCCTCAATCAACATGGGGCTTTACGGAATCGGCTTCGCTGCGGTAGGAATGCTCTCTACTCTGGGGATAACCCTGGCAACCGACGCTTATGGTCCAATTGCAGATAACGCTGGTGGAAATGCTGAAATGAGTGGACTGAGCCCTCAGGTCCGCCAAAGAACAGATGCTCTGGATATGCTTGGTAACACCACTGCAGCAACAGGTAAAGGTTTCGCCATCGGTTCTGCAGCTCTCACAGCTATGGCTCTTTTATCCGCCTATATGGAAGAAATAAAGATCTGGATTGCAAAACTGGCTCAGAAATCTGCAGATGGGTTTTTAGTGATTGACAAGTTCCGGTTCTATGCTAAAGATGTTTCTGCAGAGATAGCAGAAAGTCTAAGAGTTCAAGGTATTACTGCAGTGACCGCTAAAACAGCCACCCTCAGGGATCTGACAACCGCCTTTGATGTCAACTTACTGAATCCCATGTTGATAGCAGGTCTCTTCATTGGAGGTATGATGGCATTTTTATTCTGTGCCATGACTATGAAAGCAGTGGGCAGAGCAGCAGGAAACATGGTGGAAGAGGTCCGCAGACAATTCAAAGCTCTTCCGGGAATACTTAAGGGAACTGATAAGCCAGAATATGGAAAATGTGTTGAAATATCGACTATCGGCGCACAAAAAGAGATGCTCGTACCATCACTTTTAGCCATAGTGGTCCCTGTAATTACTGGTATTCTCTTTGGGGTCGCTGGTGTTATGGGACTTCTGGTTGGAGGATTAACTACCGGTTTTGCATTAGCCTCAATGCTCAATAATGCAGGCGGTGCCTGGGACAATGCTAAAAAATTCATAGAAAAAGGAAATCTTGGCGGAAAAGGATCTGCTTCTCATAAAGCAGCTGTGGTTGGAGACACTGTAGGTGATCCTTTCAAAGATACTTCCGGTCCTTCTCTTAACATTCTAATAAAACTTATGTCAATGGTTTCAGTTGTCTTCGCAGGAGTGGTACTGTTTGCTTACCCCAAAGTAAGTCAGATTTTTACTCTCCTGGGACGATAGAATTAAAATTTGTGACGTTTCAGAAAAATTAAAAAGGGCTGCTTATAGCAGCCCTTTTTTGATATTATAACATTTTACTTTTCAAATGATCAGGTTACCGGAATAATGCAGGTTGGCCGGTCGATTGAACTACATCTCGCCACAAAGAGCTTTCCGGATCGATTCTGTTACGCTTTTGTACTGCCAGCTCCATTGGGATATGCACAAATGTGTTATTAACCAGACTGACCAGCATTTTTGTTTTTCCAGCCATCGCTGCGTGTACTGCATTTGTACCCAGACGGTTACAATAAATTGAATCACTGGGATTGGCGGGTGTGCTCCTTATGATATAGCCGGGATCAATATATTTGAGGTTAATCTCTATTCCTTCTTGTTTAAAGAAAGTTGAAATTTTATCCTTAAGAAAGAGCCCAATATCCCCCAACTTTTTATTTCCGGAAGCATCTACTCCGACCATAGACTCAGAAAAAAGTTCCTGACCAGCCCCTTCAGCAACTACTATCAAGGCGTGGTTTCGCCGGGCCAGTCGACGCTTCAACTCCGCAAGCAATCCAGACTCCCCCTCCAGTGCAAAAGGGACCTCAGGGATCAGCACATAATTTACGTCATTTGTTCCTAAGGCAGTATGTGCGGCAATAAACCCAGATTCCCTCCCCATCACTTTTACTATTCCAATACCATTTATAGCATCATGAGCCTCAACATGAGCCCCACTCACCGCCTCAACAGCCTTGGAAACGGCTGTTTCAAACCCAAAAGACTTCTGAATAAAACTGAGATCATTATCAATTGTCTTGGGAATTCCTACAATAACCGTCTTAAGTCCGCGCTTAATTATCTCTTCTGCAATATTAAGTGCCCCTTTTTGAGTCCCATCACCACCAATAGTGAAAAGCATTGATAAATTCATTCTCTCAATAGAATCCACAATATCAGAAATCCTGCCGCCACCGCCTCTGGAAGAACCCAGAATTGAACCACCAATCCGGTGAATATCGGTCACTACATCAGGATTGAGTTCCATAGTTGGATACATGTACTCGGGTATTAATCCACGAAACCCGAAACGAATTCCCGATATTTTACGCACGCCATAATGATACCAGAGTGTCATAACAGTAGCCCTGATAACATCATTAAGCCCTGGGCACAACCCGCCACAGGTCACAATGGCAGCATGCACTTTTGAAGGGTCAAAATAAATGTGTTCACGAGGACCAGCTTTTTCGATCAAATCCTCTTTACGGTAAGTAACCGTGTCCCCTGGCTTGACTTTTACATTATACACAATATAATCGTCACCATTAACATAATTGGCCATAAGATCACCGCTTGTTTTAGATAAAATTACCGGTGACTTTATCTTTGGAACCCCAAGATTGGGTATAGTGAAGTCATACGATCCCATATTATCTCCTGTGGGTAATTCTCGCTGAATAGTTGGTTTTTAATATAATTAATGTGCAAAAAATGAACTCCTACCAGCTTCCTTTTATTTACTCTCTTGCTGGCAAATCTTGTTAAAAGCTTATCAGACTAAGTATTTTTAATGAATGAATATTAATCGATTACTATTGTTATTATCGCCTCTGCTGTCACTGCTGCTTCTCTCCTGTGCCAGCCTTACAGCTCCCAATGGTGGTCCTGATGATAAAACCGGACCAGAAGTGCTCGTTTCAACACCAGCTTCCAAAGCCACCAATATAAATACAAATACCAGAATCAGTTTCACCTTCTCTGAGTGGATATCCACAAAAAAAACAAAATGCATCTCAATTTTTCCACCAGTTGCATTTTCCACCAAATTTCATAATAATAAACTGGAGATCTACCCTTTAGAAAAACTGCGGGACTCAACCACCTACCATGTCCTTATTACTTCTACACTTCTGGATCTCCACGGGAATCCTATCTCACCATTTAACCTGATATTCTCGACTGGTCCAGATCTTGATAGCGGTTCTATCCGGGGTTGTATAATCGATCCCACCAGGAAAGCTGCCCAATACAGAATAGCCCTCTTTACTCCGAAAGACCTGGCCGACTCCGGAGTATGCGGCACCCCATCTTATCTTCTGCAATCCGATACATCGGGGAAATTCGATTTTTCAAATCTGAAAGTCGGCTCTTACCGGGCAGTTGCATATAATGATGTAAATAATGATGCACACCTCCAATCAGCTACCGAATCTGTATTTACTCCAGAAGACTCACTTATAAACATAGATTCACATTCTTCATCAGTCACTTTTTTCCCATCTGAATTTGACACCTCATTTCCGCGGATAACCAATCTGAAAGCTGCTAACAACAAAATTGTGAGTGCCGCCTGGAATAAAGCATATGATTCTCTGGTTTTTTATCCTCCGTTAATTAGTATCGAACGCACAAACCCTTTGGAAAAAGTACAAAATGTAAAGTATGTACCTTTAAAGAACTCTCTTTCATTCATGTTGTATACAGAAAAGCCACTTAATATAGCACCTTACCGGGTTATCTCATCGACAGTAAGAATATTTGACAATCAATCCCACAGTGATACGGTGCTGTTTAATGGTAATAATGCCGTTGATACCGTTTATCCCAGCCTGAGAGTCGCACCAGATACCAATTCTACAGTAAACCTAAATCCTGAAATAAAATTTATATGGTCAAAACCAGTCATTGCCACTGCCCCACTTTTTCTAAAAGATCAATCGGGAGATTCTGTACCTACACTTCTTTCACCGGGTTACTCAGATACTACAACTATCAGTCCGGTTTCAAGACTGCACCCGTCTTCCATCTACAGCATCAGTTTTTCTAAAAGTCATTTCCGGGATCTCTATGGCAACAGTGTCTTTTCTGATGATTCAACTGATACAGCTGATACAGTTCTGATTAAAACCCTTGACAGTGACAATATCGCTCTGAGCCTTCAGGGCTCAGCCCCCTGCCTCGGACATTCTGAAAACAGATTATGGTTTTATACACCTTTTGATTCGCCTGATACAAAATATCTTGCTACAGACAACGCGGGTTCCTTCCGTTTCGATTCTATTGCAGCAGGTAAGGGACAGATCGGATACTTAGTAGATAAGAATAGAAACAGAAATCCGGATAAAGGGAGACTCTATCCCTGGCGCTCACCAGAACCATACATAACCAGTACAGACACCATTGAGGCCAGAGCTCGCTGGGATGTGGAAGGGATCTCTGTGCCAGTCTGCGATCCCTGCCAGTTTTTCACTATGGATAGTGTAAAAACTGACACTATCGGTTCTGCAAGACAATAACACTAAGACCAGTGCCCCACATTGCTTTACCATTCCGTTTTTTAAATTTTCAATTTACAGTTGGATTGAAAACTTTTCTGATTTCCTGTAATCATTAAATATCAGGAAAACCACAACAGGTAAGACCGGCAGAAAATACTTTTCCCACAACAGATATGAAAAAGGCATCACCAGAAGAAAAAATAAAAGAGTAGCAACACAAAGAAATCTTAATCCTAATCTCTTCTGTCTAATATCAGAAACAACCGAAGATAAAAAGGTAAAAAGGACCGGTAAGGATAATAGATAAGAAAAATAAAAAACTACATGGGTTATACGGTCAGAAAGGAATATCTTAAGAAAACGGTGAAAATATCCTACGGTCAGCACATTTACTTCAATACCAGGCATTGATGGCCTGACCGGAAACAACAGATACAAAAACGACACAGCCAGACTTATCAGAAGGATCTTATTATTGAGATAAAATTTTTTCCAGTTATATAATACAAACGGGAAAACATATATAATGATCTGGCAGATATACAGAGTGAGAAATTCCGGATGAAAGGTAAATGCATAAGGAATGTACAAATTCTTTACGTTGTTGACCGGACTGAAACCACCCCAGAAAAGCACAAGTAATCCAAGTGGAACACATGAGAATACAACAGCGCAGAGATATTTCAGATATTTCCGCTCACCGCTGTACACCAGATTCAGTAAAAAAAAGAGAAAGAAGGCAGGAACAAGAAAAGCCAGATATTGACGGGTTAATAAAGCTGATGCAAGTGCAATTCCAAGCAAAACCGGCTTTCCTTTCAAGACAGCCAGAAATGAAAGGCCCAGAAAACAAACTGCCATCATATCTGTAAACACAAACACACTCGCTCCTGCAAAGTACGGGTTTAATGCAATAAATGATACTGCCAGAAGCGCAATTAAACTGCTATAATAGTTTTTAAACAAGGCAAAGAATACCACATATGTAGAAAACGCAACCAGAATCGATAAAATCCGTAATAGCGGTAATTGAAACCCTACTAATTTCCCCCATAGGGCATAAACTATAAATGGCAGAGGCGTTGACATTTCTTCATAGTTGTATAAAGCAGTGAGATTGAGATTTTTCCCGAAGTATACAATGGTTTCCACGAAATGCCCCTCATCATGCCAGGGCTCTGATCGATTAATCCCCCAGATAGAAAGTGAAATAAGATATAGCATCAAAAAGAAATAAAAAAACCAGGTTTCCTTGTCATTAATAAATTTTATCAATTTTTCTCCAGCTTCTTTACACAACTTTCCCTGATCCGGTTACCGGCTTCCACGGAGTTATGATATGAAAATGCCCTATCAATGAAACAGCTTTTACTATTGCCATTGTTATAATGACGCCTTTGAGACCAAATCCCGGTAAAATAAAGATTGCAGTAAGCCCCATACCCACAACCCCTCCCACCAGATCTGCAGCATTAAGCTTCCTCCAGGAGACATCTCTGCTGTTTATTATTTGTGCCGATGCAATGGCTCCCATTACACAGTTAAAAAGATAAAACAGCATCTCCGGAGGATTTCTGAACACAATCAGAAAAAATAATGAAAAGACCGTATAAAAACCCACAATTATATCTGTGTGCGGCAGTTTCTTTAAAAAGGTCCCGATTACAAAACCAGCATTCAAGGAAATCATCAATAAAGAGATCCTTGAATACAGAGTACCATACATGGACTGATACATCATCATTATAACTATAGTATAAGCACCTGCACAAAACCCGGTAGTTCCAACTGAAAAAAGCACACTCCTGCGTAAGAATACCAGAAGAGCAGTCACGATTAATATTACCGCGACTGAAATAGTCACCGGAATTGAAATATTAAATTTTTCCAGATAGCTTTCCAGTGTAAATTTAAGGATTAAGGGATGTGCGACTTTATTTATACCGGCGTTCATTATATTCAGGTTTGCTGAGATTATTTTCTCCGGAGTAACTGCAGGGAGAATAAAATCATTGAAATAACTGTTTGGCACTTTACATTCAGTTGGAAACTCAAAGGGGATATCCGATGCTACAAATGTCCATCCCTCAGCAGGAAAGACTTTTACAAATCTGAAAGTCCGTGATAGTGTTGCCGCCATCAGATCTTTCAGTTTTTTCTCATGAGTGTTGAGATAATTGCTATTAAGACTCAAAGTAAAAGAAAACAGACCGGAATCGGTCATCATTTCTTTTACTCTGTAAAAAAAGCCATCAGTAAACAATCGACTCATGGCGATATTTTCCGGGACATCACATCCAACAAGTACTGCATCGAACGGACTTCTTATTGGCAACCGTTCCGGTGTCTGACATATACACCCAGTATCAGCAAGCACTGGTTCACTTTCAAGGCACACCAGCTCTGAGGGGTTGTATTTTCTGATTTCTGTTGAGTGCCCATTATCATGTATCAAAAGTATGCGATCCGCCCCCCTGATCGATAAGGGTACATGGACCGCTTGCTCTATAAACGGAAGCGGGTATCCTGTCCGGTATACCCGGTTATTCAGTAATATCACATTTCTGTCATTATCAATGGCAATCTCCCCTTCCCTGCCGTAGATAACAGACGATACCCTTCCTTTGTATTTCCATATGTTTGATTGTGGTTCGATTAACAGGAAAATCAGGAGACTGGCAATTGCCAGACTGAAAATGAACCGTTTCTTCCACAATGCTGGCAAAAGAAAGGCAGCTGATAATAGAATAATAAGCAGATGGGTAGTATTGTAATAAATTGCACAAGATATCAGTGTCAGACCAGCAATAGTGCCGGCATTATCCCATCGATATAATAGTTTACCATAATTATTGGAGGCTAATACCCCGAATAATGTTCCAGCGAGTAAAGAACAGGGTACCTCCGCGAGGACAACAACTCCAGTTATCAGAACAGGCGAGTAAAGCTCCCCCGGAAATAGAAATCCTGGCATAGCCCGTATTACAAAAATTGCTCCAACAGATGATAACAGATATAGAAAGATCAGCCAGGGCAGTTTTATCTTTAAAAAAGCGGGTGAAATTCTGTTACCAAGGGCAGAGGAAAGCAACCAGACAGACAGACTTATGCTTAAAAGAAATTCATTTCCTGAAAAAACCGCAAATAATTCACGGATAATAATAATTTGTGCAACAGATGAGAAGAGGCCATTTGCAGCACTGTACCATTGGCCGGTTTTTATCTGGCTTATTTTACTATTCATAAGAATCGCAATTCGTCCCGAAACGCGGGTAACCGGTACCGGGAACTGGTGACCGGATGATTCATTCGGAAAAATGTTCTGCGGTGTAAATTCTCACCTCAGAAGTCTTCCATCCATCCCTGGGCATTCCTGCCTTCAATGAAAGGTTTTCAAGAAACCCCATTTTATCTGGTAACTGCTCCCACACCTGTGGCAAATATGTGGACTGTAAAGATCCCCTGCGTAATATGACGCCATGAACCCCGGGGACAAGTTTTTTTAACAACTCTTCCGGAGTGGAAAAATTCAGTGGTTGAGGTTTAGTCAATACAGACACTTCTACTTTGATTGTGGTCAGCTCGTTTGCAGTAACAGGTGAAAATCGGGGATCATTCAAAGCTGCATGACCCGCATTATCCACAACCGCCTGATAAAGAGGTTTTACAGGTTCAATATAGCCGATACAACCCCGGAGATTTCCTTTGCTGGTCAATGTGACAAAACACCCCCTGTTTTCCCTGAAGTCTTCCGGCACATCAGCAGTGTCCTTCAGTGGAATCTTCCGTACAGCAGCATTTAAACTGTTTCTGGCAAGACGAAGCAGAAATGCTTTCTGAGATGTGGACAATTCAGATGACAGAGGAGCAGAATTCTGTTTACCAGTGTAAACTATTGAAGCATACCCGACTACCCGGGAATCTGAACCATACTGTGGAGCAGTCTCAAAAGAGGTACGGGCATCCAATAAATGTGGTTCCAGTTTCATTTTCCGGGCTAAATGCATTATGATATGTATGGATGTTCTTCCACACCCATCAATTTCACCGTCAAACTCCCCCTTAAGTATGTTTCTAACAGTAGTGTCATCTATCTGCCTGGCTTTTGAATTAATCTGGTAATGGGAAAGGTCTGATGAAGCAATTACAAGGGTGGATTCATCCAGAAACGGCAATAAAAGTTGCGCGATATAAGCAGGATCAACTTCACCAGTAAGAATGGGGATAATTTTAAACGCCCTTAACTGAACCTGTAAAAACGGTAACTGGACTTCCAGACAATGTTCCGGTTCATGAGCACCTTTTGCTGAACACACTATAGAATTTCTGCGTAATTTTTCTATGACATCCAGGTCCAGCTCCACCAACCCCAAAGGAGTCTGGTAATGTGTAACAGCCGGAACAGAAACCCCTTTGAACCATACATGGTGAGACGGCCCTATAAGAAACACTCTTTTAATATTGCTGTTTTTCAGGTTTACATAACCCCTGGCTGCAACCGGACCGGAAAAGACAAAACCAGCATGAGGGCTTATCATAAGACGGGGCACCGAAGATTCCGCTTTGCATTCAGCAAGGTAACCCTGTACGCTCTGTCTTAATTCGACTGCTCCATCCGGATAAAACTGACCCGCGACAGCAGCTTTACGAATAACCATCTCTGCTGAAACACTCTGATTATTTATCATCATTATTAATACTCCTGAAAAAATAAATATTTCTGCGGTCAACCAAAGCTTAATGACTCCATACACCCGGCACCGGTGTTTTACATTTTGCACACACGCCTCCTGTCAAAGCATGAATTGTAGTGTAATAGCCTTTTCTGGATATAAGTAACTCTCCGCATGATGAACAAACGGTATCAGGGCTTATTTGAGAAACATTCCCGATATATACAAAAGGTAATCCTTCTTCTATGGCAATTTTTCTGGCGTTTTCCAAGACCTCTACCGGCGTGGGATACAGGTTAGCCAATTTATACATAGGGAAAAAACGGGAGAAATGCAAAGGTGTGCTGTTTCCAAGATTCTGTTTTATCCACCTACACATCTCCCTGATCATTTTCTGATCATCACTCCATTGCGGAACAACCAGATTCACTATCTCGATCCAGACTCCTGCCTTTCTGGCAGTTAATAAGGTGTCAAGCACAGGCTGCAGTTTCCCTGCGTTCAGTCTGAAATACACATTATTATCAAAACTCTTCAGATCGATATGGGCACCATCTATAACCTTGCAAAGCTGCTCAAAAGGATCCTGATTAATATACCCGGATGAAACCAGAATGTTTTTAAGCCCTGCCTTGCGGGCAAGAATGGCTGTGTCCAGAACATACTCTATCCATACAGCCGGCTCAGAGTAGGTATAAGCAATCGAAGAACACCCTTTTCGAATAGCCTCCTCCACTGCTTTTTCAGGAGGAAGATAGCTGTTTTCAGTTTGCAAGGGACTACTCTGGCTTATAGTATAGTTCTGACAGTTTTTGCATCGTAAATTGCATCCGGCAATCCCCAGAGAATAGGTTTTAGTACCCGGAAGCATGTGATAGAGCGGTTTTTTTTCGATAGGATCGGTGTGTATTGCACATGGATAAGCATACCCCAGACTTACCAGCGAACCATTGGTATTCTTTCTACCTCTGCACAACCCGGTCCTGCCTTCAGGCAATACACACCGGTGAGGGCAGAGATCACAAAAAGCGGTGTTCCCGCTTTTGTGCCAGAATCTGGCAGGATAGCTTTTATCGTTGGTAAACTGAGCATACCCGGTTACTGAAGCGCCAGCAATAGCGCCCACACTCAGGATTAATTCTCTGCGGGTAATCATATTGTATCAGTAGACGTTGAAAAAACGATTAGAAACCCCACCTTTTCCAATTGGCACGACTACCGGTTTTCCACAGCGTGGACAGCGTCCCTCATAAGCAGTCCCCTCTCTGTTTTTATATATTCTGCTATAAATATTACAGCAGTGGAAATGCATTCCCAGAAACTCTTTCTTTTTATTATTGGGGTTCTCGGAGGTCACAATTAACTCTCCAGGTTATGGCTATACAATCGTTTCTTTAAAATATAGTCAATAACCGGTGATGGCAAAAGATACTCACAGGTATAACCTTGCGAAAAATAAGTTCTGATCAGAGTTGAACTTATCCCCCAATGAGGAGAAGGTATAAACCTGACATTAGCCGTCGATAGCTCATCCGGAATAATATCAGTATAACCAGGCCTGTGAGCTACACCAAAATTAACCAGACCTATGATCTCTTTATATCTACGCCAGGAACAGATCTCCTGCAGATTATCTGAACCGATAATAAAATAAAGAGGATGGCTGTTAAATTCGCTGTGCAACTCATGCAGTGTGTCGATGGTATAAGAGATGCCGGGACGATTCAGCTCAGATTCCCAGATTATTGAATGCAGATCGTTTTTCAGTGCTAGTTGAAGCATCACCAAACGGTCTGCAGCAGAAGCACAAAGAGTGGACTTTTTATGGGGAGGATTGCCGGAAGGAATGAAAATTATCTTCTCTAATCCCAAAGCTTCTCTGGCAAGAGATGCTACCGCGAGGTGCCCGTTGTGAACAGGATCAAAAATTCCTCCCAGAACACCAAGTGAACCAGACATGAATTCTCTCCCCTGTCAGATCACTGAGCCTGTTTTAACAGATCATGTGCTTTGGTAATCATACCTTTATCGGAGCTGTTCTGGATTAAAGCATCCAACATTTCTCTGGATTCGCTTTTTCTATTAAGTTTGATCAATATTTCTGCAGTGGTATAACGAGCCTGATCAACGTACATTGAACCTGGATGGTCCTGAAGAAATGTTTTAAAACAGATAACTGCCGATTCCAATTCATGGATTTTAATATAAAAATTAGCAGCATCAAAATCTTTCTTAGCAAGTTTTTCGAAGCATGAGTCAAGATAGTTTCTGGCACTGTCAGCAAACGCTCCCTCCGGATTAGTATCCAGAAAGTCTCTTAGCAGGGAGATCGCTTCTTTTGTTTCTGCCTGATCACGGCTGGAAGGATGAGATTGCATATACACAGCGTAACCGATGCGGAATTGAGCCTCTTTATGAAAGGGGGAGCTGGGAAAGTCCTGAGCAATAAGTTCGAAACTGGTACGCCCCTCCATGTAATTTTTTGATTTCAGATCCGACATGCCCAGATAATAAAGGATACTGTCCATTGCCGGGCTACCACCACATTGGATTTTTGCATTTTCCAGCATGGTTTTGACTCTGGTATATTTTCCATTATTATACAGGGATACTGCCTCTGAAATTGCTTTGGAGCAATCAAAAAGCTTACCCTTTTTTTTTGATTTGGCTAAACCAGGAATAATCAACAGAGCCACAATAAATAAAAGACTGATTTTAATTTTATTCATAATTTTTTTCCAGTACGTTACTGACCGGGGTTGTCCATTTCTGTTTAGTGATGGTTAAGCATTAACGATACCCATTAAAAGTGGTTTTTTGAGTATTAAAAAAGCAAGAATAAGTTGGGAAAATCAGTTAAAAAATAAAAGACTGGTAAATTCAACATTGCAGCTGTTTTTTTAACCCCTTAAGCCGAAAACAAGTCAAACTTTTTTGTTGCAATTAATATTCCATTTTGCGGATTTTAATCACTTTTTAGCCAAAAAACCACTTCTTGAATTTAAAGTGCTTAAATGCAATACTTATTGTGACGGAGGGGATTTAATTCTATCCCTAAGTTTCCTCAGCCACTTTTTTACTGCAACAGAACGCAAAAACGCAGGTGATAAGAGTGCAAAAAAAACGTCTCATTATACACAGCAATGCTTTACTTCAAAAAACGATCATAATTTTATCCATCACCACTTTGTCAGTTGTACTGGCCCGATGGTTTTTACCCGATTTAATAGATCTGATAGAATATCAGACCTATTATCTGCGCTATAAATGGGCCTTCAATAACTCAAACATCTCTGAAGAGGAAAAAGTCGCCATTCAAAAAAGCCTTAACGTGTGTATTGTTGATATTGACGAGCGCAGCGTGGCCAGAGATAAACTCGGTTATTACGGGAACTGGCGTAGAAACATTCATGCAGAACTTATCAACTCACTTTCCAAACACTTTCCGGCTGCAGTACTCTTTGACATCTGTTTTCATGAACCTGAAGATGAAAACATAAAAAAAAGTACTTCCGAAATAGTGACCAGAGCTCTCAGCTCTCTTTATGCAGAATCGATTCCGCAGGGAATCTCTGATAGCATCGTCCGCTCCATAAATTTTGATGAGCAGTTTTCAAATTCAACCAGAAAAGCCGGCAACATTATCCACAGCTTTTCAGCCAGAAATAAAAGCGACTACACCGAACTGGAGTGGAATTCGATAAAAAACAGAACTACAAAAGAATGGCTTGATTCGCTTAACGGAAGCGGTTATATCCATCTGGACAAAACTCAAAGTAAAGCATTCAATACAACTAACACTAAACCGGTAATAGATGGAATCTTTCCATCATTGGGAAGCGCAGCAAGAAGCATTGGTTACATAAATGCCGCACCCAATTCAGACGGTATCATCCGATCCATACCTCTGCTTTTCAAATATGGAAAGCACGATATCGCCACACTGGGTCTGAGTGTAGTTGCAGCATGCCGGCTTTTTGGGACGGCAGATTCAGAGATCATCTTTAAACCTGGCAAATATCTGGATATTGGTAAACCATTTAAAATCTTCAAACTGGAAAGCGGTAATTTACAACCATCATACCCGCACTTCACTATCGATGAACTTGGAATGCTTCTGAATCAAAAAACTGAAATTTTAAATCTTCAAAATGGAAAGAAAATTGCGATCTCCGCATTCTGTAAGTTATGCCATGATTCTGCTTCCGATAAATCTTATATCAATATGAATGCAGGTGATTTTTCACTTCCCACAATTGAAGCAATGCAATCAAAAAATATTAAGGATTATCTTAACCAGAGTATAGGTTCCACGCTCATAATATCAGATAACATCTCTGTAATCAGGGATTCTGAGAAAGACTGGCTTCTTAACTGTGCAAACGAAGCAATGGAGTACTTTCTTCAGGAACATGAACTAAAAACCTTGCTTAACATAAACATTGACAAATTACAAAATCTGTCAAAAGAAGAGCACCTTCTGTTTCACAGTCTTTCAGTATGGAAAGACCATGAAAAGCTTTTCAGTTCTATTCCGGTTTTAAACGGACAGACACTTATCGAATTATTAAATGTTTCCTGGGAAAAGGTAGAATCTATGGAACCAGGGAGCAGAATGGAATTCGGTTCACCTACAATAATTCCTCTGGACAAAGAGAACCTGCATACCATAAACTACACCGGTCCACGAAAAACATTCCCTTACTACTCCTATTACGATATTCTTAAAAGCAGAGTATCAGCAGATCTGGACGGAAAGATTTTTATTGTAGGTTCCAGTCTTCCAAATCTCTTTGATATTAAAGCCGCTCCTCATGATATCTGGTTTCCCGGGGTCGAAATCCATGCTACCCTGCTGAATTCATTTCTTCAAAATTCATTTGTTACCAGACCTGGAGATTATACAACTTTCCTTTTGCCAGTTCTGTTTGCTCTTATCGGAGCAATTCTTTTCTCAATCTCTTCCCCGATACTGGGTTCTATTCTTTTTCTATCCACCGTTTTTGTTCATTTTATTTTTTCCATGTCATTTTTCAGCACTTTAAAGATCTGGATTCCGGTTGCCCAACCTCTGGCTGCCTCAGGCTATAGCTTTATATTCTCAATTGCTTACAGGTTTCTGGTGGAAGAAAAGAATAAAAAATATCTCTATGCCACATTTTCCAGCTATCTCTCCCCGGCAGTTATTGAAAACATGTACCAGCAGAAAATTACTCCAACCCTGGGTGGAACTGAAAGCGAAATTACTGCTTTTTTCACCGATATTCAGGGTTTCTCCAGTTTCTCAGAGAAGTTAGGATCACCGATAAAGTTAGTTTCCTTACTTAATGAATACCTTTCTGCAATGACAGATATTCTTCTGGAAAATGAGGGTACACTTGACAAATATGAGGGCGATGCGATTATTGCCTTTTTTGGAGCCCCAACATCCAATCCCTCCCACCCTGCGCAAGCATGCTGTACAGCAATAAAAATGCAGCAGAAACTGGCAGAATTAAGAGCCAAATGGACTCAGGAAGGAGATAAATGGCCGGAAATAGTAAAAAACATGAGGATGCGAATCGGAATTAATAGTGGACTTATGGTAACCGGTAACATGGGTTCAAATAAAAGAATGAACTACACCATGATGGGAGACGAGGTCAATCTGGCAGCACGCCTGGAAAGTGCTGCGAAACAATTCGGTGTTTTCACCCTGGTCGGTGAAAACACCTATAAACATGTCCAGTCCCAGTTTGAGTTCCGCCATATTGACAAAATCAAAGTCGTGGGAAAAGATATACCTGTAAATGTTTACGAACTTTTATCCGAAAATGGAGAACTCGAAGATACAACCCGACAATTAAGAGAACTCTATCATAGTGGTTTAGAACAATATCAGAAGCAGAATTTCACAGAAGCAATCAGTTTTTTCGAAAAATCAAAATTACTGGAACCCTATAAAGAGATCTGCAAGATCACCGCATCAGAAAGAATGATCAAGATCTCAGAATCATTACTAAAAAATCCTCCACCCTACGGATGGGATGGTACAAATGAATTATCATCTAAATAAGTAGCAGTAATTGACTATCTTTAATGTTTCATGGGGGATGAATTCTCAGGCAAAAGCGAAATAATCAAAACTTTCAAGTTTAGCCTTAAGCATTTCCAGAGAAATACCTAAAACTTTACTTGCGCGTACCAGATCCTGATTGTAGTGATTCACCATTCTGATAATATGTTTACGCTCGATCTCTTTGAGAGAGCATGCTTCGGAAGGATCGTCGAAAACCACCAATTTGCAGTTAAGTCCAGAAAAATGCTCAATTGTAAGTTTTCTACCCTGAGCCAGCAGAAGCGCCCGCTCCAGAACATTTCTCATCTCCCGGATGTTTCCAGGCCAGGAATAATCTAATAAGTACTTCTGCACCTCATGATCCAGAGGGAAGTACTGATACCCGAATGATCGCAGAATGTTCTCTGCAAACCCGGGAATATCTTCTTTTCGCTCCTTTAAAGCCGGCAGTTCAATGGGAAAAACACATATTCTGTAATAAAGATCGGTTCTGAATTTTCCAGCCTCCGATTCTTCCAGAAGCTTTTTATTAGTGGCACAAATCAGTCTGAACCTGCTTGTTCGAATCTTGTTTTCACCGATTCTGCGAAAACTCTTCTCTTCTATCGTTTTCAGCAATTCAGCCTGAACACTCAACTCCATATCACCAATCTCATCAAGAAATAAAGTACCATTGTCTGCCACTTCGATTAGTCCCTCCCTGTCCTTTAGCGCAGAGGTAAACGAACCCCGGGCATGACCATACAATTCACTTCTCAACAGTTCCCCTCTGAGTGCAGAACAATTGAGCTCAACATAATTACCAGCGGCCCTTGAACTGTTTTCATGAATCCATTTTGCAAGGACACCTTTACCTGTACCAGTCTCCCCCAGAAGTAAAACCACCGAATCGTTATTTGTAGCCACTTCTGCAAATTTTTTTATCTGCAAACTTTTGGGAGAATCCCCAAAATATGGCTCCACAGATGCTTTTTTCAGCCTGCGGGACCTGTATTCCTTTTTTTTAAGCTCCTCATGCTCCAGACACTTCTGAATACTCAAGCCCAAGCCTTCGATTTCCATCGGTTTTGTAATAAAATTGGTTGCACCCAGGCGCATAGCCTTAACTGCTGTACTTACATCAGCTGCTCCGGAAATCACAATGACTGGTGTAGAACTGAATTTACTGTTGATTTCCTGGATCAGATCCAGAGATATGCCATCAGGAAGCTTTACATCCAGCAATATTACATCAAAAACTTCCTTTTCAATAAGCGCACGTGCCTGCTTCAGTGAAAAAGCCTGAGTAACATCATACCCACAGCCAGATAGAAATCTGGTTATTGCTATTTGTACAATTTCCTCATCATCCACCAACAAAATCCTGGAATGCATTCCAATTGCCTCCTTAAAGTACCCTGCTTTCAACTTAACCGACCAACTGCAATAGTATTCTGCTAATAAAAAGTAGAGGCAAGAGACATACCAAGATTTGAGATTTGAGATATGAGATTTCAGATTTGGGGAATAAGGAATTTGAGATTTTAAGAATTTAAGGATTTGGGGAGTAGGGAATTTGAGATTTTAAGAATGTAAGGATTTAGGGAGTAAGGAATTTGAGGTTTTAGGAATGTAAGAATTTGAGGAATTGACAGATTTGTGAAGAAAATTGGGATTACTGATTTGAGGATTTCGGGATACTAAGAATAAAAACTAAGATGATTTTATATGAAAACTGCTCATAATGACAGGCATCATGAGCAGCTTAAAACAGGCTTTTTTTTTCAACTTTTTACTGGCTGTTACTTTCCAGATTCTCCATCTCTTCCCTCAATTTTTCGATTTCATCATTTATCTCTTTATCCTTATCCATAATCTTTTCTGTTTCCTTTTTGATAACAGTGGCATTAAGGATCTTATGGACATTGGCAAGAGCATACTCTACATCACTTTTAACCGCCTCAAAGGATCTTTCAAAGAATTTTGTTCTTTTTGCTTGTTCAGCAAAAAGCAGATAATCATCAATTTTCTGTTTGTGACCAAGCTGATCGTTATGTAAACTATCAATGGTCTGCTGTTTTGCAGCCTGCCCCCTTCTGGCAGTACTGGTGACCCGTTCAGCCAGAAAAGCATAAGAGAGACGGTTATTCTCATAACGCATTTTCTCTGCATTAAGTGAATCTTCTGAAAAACCAGTGAATGAATTCATTCTTTCTGCTATAGGAGTAAGGATAGTCTGTGCCTGCAGGAAATTCTTTTCCAACATATACCCATAAGCCTGCAACAGTGCTGCTTCGGCCTGTATAACAAACCTTTTACTGCTCTGAGCCAAAGAGGCACCGGCATTGATACAATCCCTCCACTGCCTGGCTTTAATTGCAGTCCACCCTAACCCCAGAAGTGCATCCTCGTAGTAATAGCTCTCCGGTGGGATCATCCTGAGCGCAGAGACCGCTTTGGAAAGAGAATTTTCTTCATAATACACATAACCCAACAGAACCAGAGAACGATTGACAATCTCTTTCTGGGATTTTCCGGTAACTGAAGCACTCACGCAATTATCCAGTCTGGAAATAATTCCGTTCATATCGGCTGATTCCATAAGAGCTAGAGCCGTTGCAGCTGAATGCTGAGCAAAAACATAAACCGGATGCACATCAGGAACCAGATCGAAATATTGCAGGGATTTGTCATATTCTCCCTGACGGATCTCGGTTTCCCCCATTATGTAATTTCCGTGAGCGCGGATTGAATCGGAAACCCCCTGCCGGTTGAGTTCAATATACTGGTTGTAAACTGAATCATAATCACCCTGTCTGTAATGAATTCTCATGAGTCCAAGGTCGCTGTGAGAAACGATGGAACTGAGTGAATATTCCTGTTTAACCGACTGGTACATCTTTTTGGCTTCCTCCCTCATATCCATCTCTTCAAGACAGGAACCTGCAAAATGGGTAACCAGATCGTTTTTGTGGAAATCAGGAAATTCGGTAAGAATACGCTGGTAGATAAAATAGGCATTCCAGTAATCACCCTTATAGTATAATTTCATGGCTTTATTATATAACTCACTGGAATTGAGGTTGACTACACGTGCGACCCTGCGGTTTCTAATCTCTTCTCTGCTGCGCCCCACATCAGCCCGCACATATAGCGAATGAGTTCCCTGAAGTTCGTTTTTGATTTCTTCTCTATATTGGTAAAGAAAAGAGAGATCCCTTCCCCCATTGACCTGAGGCACATTCAGTTCCACCGCTGCCCCCCAGAAATCAAATTTTTGGGAATGCCCTACATTTGTGAAACCCTTAACCGCTACAAAGGGAAGTACCCAGAACCCTCCCTGCAGAAAAATATCCCATTCCAGATACTTTTTACTGTTCATAAATGTTTTAGAATCGGCAAAAAGATCGGTCATATCAAACTCAAAATCAAATTCTATCCGATCGTTTAGAATAGTAGTATGGTAAAAAGTCTTGGCCGAAAATGGCAGTTTGTCCAATTCAGAGAGCTTGGGAGCAATCAGGTTCTGAAATGTGATGCCCAAAACATGGAACCCTAGCACAGGATGCAGTAATAAACGATAAGTCAGCCCCAGATCTGCCCCGAATTTTAAAGAGGGTGAGACTCCGAAATTACCCTGGTAAGCCAGGTTGAGATTTATCCCCACATTGAGCCTCCGCCAGGGATTAGTGGCATAAGAGAGAGTGAAAAGAAAATTATTGTTTGTTGAACCTACGCCAATAGAGTCCTCGATAGTAGCGAAGTCCATGACTTCATGCCCGCTTTCACCGAGTACTGAAAAACCGGCAGTGTGATAAATCCCTACAGGAATAACAACTCCTGTTTCCCAAAGCTTCGCAGCTTCATCACCCGACAAAGAAACAACCCCCCTGATTGAAGAATACAGATATTCCATCATCAAGGCAGGATTGGTACTTGGAGAATAGAATTTGGAAAAGGTTCTCCATTGATCAGAAAGAATATATTCACCAGGTAAACCATCTGAATGCGCCTTTTTCAGAACTGATCCTGGGATCAGCATAAGAAAACCGATAAGAAGGAGAAATCTGGAAAGGGTGGCTCTTTTCATTTTGAATATCATAATCTCAATTCCATTTTTTTATTAATATGTATATTCCAAAACTATCTGTTTTTTGTTTATCTGCAACTCACAAAACCATTTTTTCTCAGTTAGAACCCCTCTTGCGTTGAACTCCCACAGCGATTTTCTGAACCGAGCTGGATCTGCTATTGGTTTTTTCACTGATAGTGGTAACACGAATTACAGCGGTATACGTCCCAGTGCCCACTTTTCTACGCTTTTCACTCACGCCATCCCACACCATGAAGAATTTCTGTGTATTTGGATCAAACACACCTTCAATATCTTTTTTTATGAGGCTTTTGACAACATCATAAACTGAGGCTGAGCCCTCCATTTTGATTTTACTTTTAATATCCCCCTTAGGTTCTATCACTATGACCAAACCATTATCTGGCACCTGACGCCCAGCCTGCTCAAAGGCATTTTTAACAATAGGCGGAATGGGGACATCCGGCCGCATGGGATTATTAACCGTTTTTATCACTATATCATATTTAACCTCCTGCACCGTGAGTGGTACCTTACGGTTATCAGGATTTAACTGTTTATTATCAATAGTATCACCGATACGGGCTGCGGGATTTATCCAGATCATATCACCCTCAGAAACAGCAGACCCGGTCTGCACAGAAATTACTCTGGCAGTATAAAGAGTTGCTTCTCTGCTGAAAACCCCGTTCTCTGCTAATATCACCTGATAGGCTTTACCACCATGAGAAAAGAGGATTGGTTCTTTTGAGATGAAACTCTCAACCGGTTCAGAAAACTCCACCTGCAGGGAATCCTGTTCATTGGAAAAGAGTTTTCCGCTCAAAAGTACCGGTGCGACCCTGTCCTTAGCATTTACAATTGCTTCTGTGATGATTCCTCCGGCAGGCAGTATTCCACCATTGACCATTATTACATCTGTGGAGGTTACATATGTCCTGATCTCTTTGTTCTGCTCTTTAACATGCAAGGCAATTCCATCTTTAACGATACTGATGGAGTCGAGTTTGAAATTGCGGTTGGAAGGCAGCACAATAGAACTTTTCAACTTTTCCAGATCATCCTTAACGACTGAGCCTTCAACCTTTATATAAATGCTGTCAACTTTTCCATCCGCATTGTTATCATAGTAATGCGCCTCAGGGAACTTGAGTATTTTACCTATAGCAAAGGGATAGGACTTGCGAATTGTATCAAGTGGATTATCCGGATTGCGGTAAATCAGAATAATACTGTCGGTGGCTTCATGCTGAAGAATTTTATCTTTAACGTTAGGAGGTCCGACCTGCCTGTCAAAATTGGCGGAGAATTTCGAATCACCCTCCACCAATGGTAAACCAAGTATATCATGAGATGTTCCTGATTTATGAGTAATCTCAACTATCACTGATTTATATCTGTTACTATTGGTAGTAAACACAGCCTCCAGTTTGTTCATGGTTTCATTGACTGCAGTTATGGGTTTACCATCAAACTGAAGAAAAAGGTCCCGTTCCCAGCAGTTTAAAAATCCCTCAGTTGGCCGGTTTACCTTACTACTGCGTACTATCTTAAATCCGGTTGTAGCAGAGGAGTCATATACCCTGCCACTTTTTTCATCTGTCATACGCCAGGTGACTTCCAGCGTAAATTCCGATGTATCGTTTGAAATAGCAAAATCTTTATTGAACTTGAATGCGCTGTCACTGAAGGTAGTGGAGATCTGGCCATTAAGCTTCATGACAGTAGGTTTACCGGCATTTTTGTTAATAATAATATTCATTACGTTAGACATGAAAAGAGACATGAGACTGTCACGGTCAGCCCGAAGTACCCATATATCACTTTTAATATTGGTTTCGGAGTATCCATTGTCGCGGATATTTTGAGTCATGTTCAGGATGACTTCCGGAGCCACCGTTTCTCTATTATGCAGATAAACGGTGAAAGTGGTGGGTGTATTATATCCCATTTCAAAATAGTTTTGTTGTTTATGACCGTGATTTGAAGGTTTACCATCTGAGAAAAACACTATGAACCGGTTCTCTTTAGGTACCAGGTCTTCTGAGAGTTTTTCAAATCCTTGAAGCGCTCCATCAAAACCATAATTGATATTAGTACCGCTCTGCATTCTTGCTTCAAAAAGAGGCTGGTACTCCAGCTGCACGCCATTTCTGCCAGTGTTCCTGGTTCTCAATAAAAATTTAAGAATATCAATTCCACGCATTGTAGTGTCGTTGAAGTTGTATGTTGAATCCAACTTAAGAGGAGGGAGGTAAGCCTGCTCTGAACTAAAGGCAATAGAATCAGGAACTCCTTCGAGTACTTCAAAAATATCATGAGTATTCTTGTCGAAATAAAGGCCCGCCCGGAATACCGATAACCCCACCCGGGCACCCGGTTGTGCCTTAAAAATGGTATCCAGAAGATCTCTGGTCACTTCAAAGCGAGCACCATCAACATCATTTCCACCACCCGCATCTGAAACCATGCTCCCAGAGTTATCAATAACAAACATGATTGCCGGAGTGTCGGTACTCACACTCTGAGTCATGGCTTCACATGCCCGGATATTGGGTGAAAGCGCAATCACATTATCAGGTACAGTGATAAGCTGATTGTTAATAGCTTCAGGACAGGATCGGAAACTCCACTCACAAACTTCAGCGGCTTCTATCCCAGGTACGACAATCTGAAAAGCAACACAGATAAGCAGACTGGCTGTGAATACATTTTTTTTCATGATACTTAATCCTGATTAAGTTTAGAGCAAAGAATTATAATTCTGTTTTGTCATTATTTCAGATAAAAGATCCACTCTGTTGAGGCAACCTTTTCCTGCATTGCCATTAAATTGGGAATCTTGATTAATTCAATATAAATCCTGCTTTAATCTTTTAATGGTATAAAACAGTAATCTATATATAAAATTAAGAGAATTCAACTTAATAAGTTAAACCTGTTTTTTTAAGCAGAAATATCATGGTAAAAACGATTCATTAAAACGTTTAAGTGGAAAAAGAATCCAGTTTTAAGCTTAAATATAAAACAGTTCCCTTGTTTTGTTGCCTCGCCATGTTATCCGGTTCAAAATTTTTGACTTTTCTTCCCTTCTTTCCTTTTCGCCCGCTTATCTCATCCCTTTCTCCATAGTGTTCTGGATTGCAGGTATTATACACAACTGAGTACTTTAAACAATTCACCAGTTCAGATTTGACCATCTTTCATTATAGCTAAAGGAGAGTGAACAGTAATCGGCCAGCGATCAAAGTGAAATTAGAAAAAAACCAGTTGATCTGCTATGGTAAAATTGCTATATTAAAAAGTCTTTATAAGGCAGGAAACATGAATTCCATACTTAATGCGGAATACACTCTCTTAAAAAAAAATCTTCTGTTTATAATTCTTGTCATTTCCGCAATGTTTGTGTCACTGGCAGAAAAAAGCGAAGCCTTTGTTTATAACGATACCGAGAATATATTCTCTTTTTCCAAAACAGCCACTTCCAACGTTTTCTTCGCAGATTGCAGCTTTGATCTTTCAGATGCCTTACCTGCACACCTGCTTTTAGACACCGATAAAAATCCTTATATTACTAAAAAGCATTTTTCATATCTTAGATTCCCAAACGAAACCCAATCGGATATCACATATTCACTCCTTAGTATTTCCCCTGGAATGAACCAGTTCCGCTCTACGGTACTAAGAATTTAGCCTTTCCAAACAACAGCCTGTCCGAATTTTTCTTAACAGGCCTGATCTCAGATTAATAGAATTATATCAGCAGATTCTGCCATGTAAAAACTACATGCTTTTAACTTCTAATAATCCGGAAATTGTAGCAAAAAGTAACAATATCAAACTCACAGGTAAAAAGGGCAAGTTATGTACCTTATATTTATGGTGCTGTTATCAGCCTCCACATTAATGAGTTCACCAGCTAAATCGTCATCTGATTTAGGCAGTGTGCTGATGCATCATGTTACCGACAAAAAAGAATGGGCTATCCTGCCGGTTGCCAAACCTATACCTGTAAACGATCTGAGAATAGGCTCTCTCACAATCCCAGTTACTATGCATGTGGTCATGCTTCTTATCGCCGCAGGAATCCTTTTGACTGTTTTCTGTTCAGCTTTCAGCGGAAAAAAAACCTTACCTGGTAAGCTTGGTATGGCACTTGAACCAATCACACTGTTTGTGCGTGATGCATTAGTATATCCGGCTATGGGAGAAGAACTTGGAAAGAAATGGCTTCCTTTCTTCTTTACTCTGTTTTTTTTCCTTCTCGTATCCAATATAATGGGTTTGGTTCCACTGTTTGGAACTGCTACAGGAAACCTGAGTGTTACCGCTGCACTTGCTTTAATGGTTTTTATCGGGGTAATCGGGCAGGGAATGCAACGTAATGGGTTTATCGGTTTTTTTAAAAACATGATCCCCAAAGGACTTCCCTTACCAATAGGCATTTTTATTCTGCTTATTGAAATACCTGGATTGATAATAAGGAATTCAGTACTGGCAGTGAGGTTATTTGCGAATATGATAGCAGGGCACTTCGTAATACTCTCATTGCTTTTGCTTATTTTGGTGATACATCCATTGGCTGGACTGGTATCGGTTCCACTCGCACTCTTCATTGATTTACTAGAGCTTCTGGTGGCAGTTATTCAGGCAGTGGTTTTTACTATGCTTTCGGCAATTTTCATTGGTATGGCAAGCAATCATCATTAGTTGTTTTCTCATAAAAGGAGGTTTTTCATGGAACAATTGGCTGCACTTGGATCGAGTCTGGGTTATTTTGGAGCAGCAATAGGATTGGGAATGATAGTTATCGGTGCTGGAGTCGGTATCGGAATGATGGGAGGAAAAGCGTTGGAGGCCATGTCCCGGCAACCAGAAATAAAAAATGATATCAGGACTCTGATGATTCTTGGTGCAGCACTGGTTGAAGGTGTGGCTTTTTTTGCTGCGGTTGTATGCCTGCTGATAATCTTGACTAAATAGGTAACTTTATGAACCCACAAGATACGATTGCCTCAGTAGCTCGTCACTCTTCCGGTATTGGCCTGTTCTCAATAGATCCTGGATTGGCAATCTGGACCTGGGTGATTTTCGGATTACTCTTCATTGTCCTTCGAAAATACGCCTGGGCACCTATGATGGAATCCATTAAGTCAAGGGAGCGTCTGGTTTCCGATACTGTTGAGAATGCCAGAAAAACAAAAGAGGAACTGGAGAAAATTGCCCAGCGACAGCAGGCTATGCTCCTGGATGCAGAGGAACAGGCAAGAAAGATAATCGACGAAGGAAGAAGGGCTGCAGAAGAGGTTGCCAGAAAAGTTGTAGACAAGGCCCGTTCTGATGCACAGGAAACCCTGGAGGATGCGCGGGAAAAAATTGCACTGGAAAAAGAAAACGCCATAGAACAGATAAAAAACCAGACAGTCGATCTTATTATCAACACATCTGAAAAGTTAATTGAAGAGAGTCTGAATGACCAGACACACCGTAAAATTGTGGAAAAACATCTGGATAACCTATGAGTAGTAATGCAATTATCCGAAACTATGCCCAGGCATTTTTAAGTGCTGTTGAGGATTGCGGCAAACTGGAACAGGTACGTAAAGATGTTAAACTTTTGAGAGAATGTTTAAGAGCAGGTGAATCATTTTTCAATCGCCTCTGCTCTCCGGGATTTTCACAGGCAGACCGGCTAAATATCATGTCGAAGATGCTGGGTGACCAGGTAATGGATATAACCAGAAATTATGTTTTTCTGATTATGAAGCACCGGCGTCATAATCTTCTACTACAGATACTCGACGAGTTTAATGAACTGGCAGACGGAAAGCAACGACTGCTTAAAGCAACCCTGACCAGTGCTTGTCATCTGGATACCACTCAAAAGAAAAAACTGCAGAATTCGTTACAGCGGAAAACAGGATGTATACTTGATATTGAATACCGTGTTGATCCCAAACTTCTGGCCGGATTTGTACTGGTATACGGGGAAACCATGTTTGATTGCAGCACAGCCAATGCACTTAATCAACTCAGGAGAACATTGGATTTCAAATATTAGATTTCAGATTGGAACAAGAGATTGTTTATTAAGAATGAGAAATTGTGATTTGAGAGATGTCAGGCACTGGTTATCTCATATTTCTTATTAGTAAGTGTTCAAAAGGAATGGACCTATTATGGATTTATCTTTGAAGACAGGTGAGATAGTTTCGGTTCTCAAACGTGAAATCGAACAGTTCTCCTCTTACTCTCAGAGCTCGGATATCGGAGAGGTTATTCAAACCGGGGATGGAATTGCCAGAGTGTACGGCCTGCAATCGGTGATTTCAGGAGAACTTCTGCAGATCGATGTACCGGGTAAAGCTCCTGTGACCGGGATAGCACTTAATCTGGAAGAGGACAATGTAGGAGTAGTGCTTCTTGACGATGGTGCACATGTAAAAGAGGGAGACATTGTCCGGAGAACAGGTACAGTTGCCCGTGTACCCGCAGGTGAACAACTTCTGGGAAGAATCGTTGATCCGCTTGGTCGTCCACTGGATGATGGTCCGGCTATTAAGACCACAATTACCAGACCTGTTGAATGTAAAGCACCTGGCATCATAGACAGGCAGGATGTCTGTGAACCACTGTTTACCGGGATAAAGGCCATCGATGCACTGGTGCCAATCGGTAAAGGTCAGCGGGAACTGATAATAGGTGATCGCAGAACCGGAAAAACAGCTCTGGCTATAGATGCGATTATTAATCAGGGGAAGAATGTTTCAGAACCGGTTTACTGTTTTTATGTAGCAATTGGCCAGAAACGCTCTTCCATTGTCAGGGTAGTGGAAAAGTTGCGTCAGCATGATGCTCTGAAATATACCACGGTAGTATGTGCCACAGCCGGAGATCCTGCACCACTTCAGTACATTGCTCCATATGCAGCATGTGCCATGGCGGAATATTTCCGCGACAGCGGGCGACATGCGCTGATAATATATGATGATCTTACCAAACAGGCTCAAGCCTACCGTCAATTGTCTTTGTTATTAAGAAGACCGCCGGGACGTGAAGCCTATCCAGGGGATATTTTCTATCTGCACTCACGTTTACTTGAAAGAGCAGCAAAGCTTAGTGAGAAGCGTGGCGGGGGATCTCTTACTGCACTTCCTATCGTGGAAACACAGGCTGGAGACATTTCCGCTTACATCCCCACCAATGTCATATCAATAACTGATGGTCAGATATTCCTGGAATCGCACCTGTTTAATTCCGGTATACGGCCTGCCATAAATGCTGGAATTTCAGTATCACGGGTTGGTGGAGCGGCTCAAATAAAAGCTATGCGACAAACTGCCGGTTCTCTACGGCTTGAACTTGCTCAGTTCCGTGAACTTGCCTCCTTCAGTCAGTTCTCAGCCGATCTGGATAAAGCTACCAAGGCGCAACTTGATCGCGGAGAGCGACTCACCGAAATTCTTAAGCAAAAGCAGTATCAACCCATGGAGATAATGAATCAGGTGATGATTATTTACGCCGGCACCCATGGCTATTTTGACAAATACCCAGTCTCCAAGCTGGAAATCTATGAACGGCATCTTCATCTTTTCCTCAGGGAAAAATATGGTTCCTTCATGGATAAACTGAGAGAATCAGGACAGTTTACAGAAGAGCTGCATAAGGAGGCAAAATCGGTGCTGGATGATTTTGCCGGACTATTCGATCCGTCAATATCTATCGAGAGTCTGGAAGCTCAGTTTTCCAGCAGATATGCTCTGGCGATGGCTGATTCACCGGGACTAAGCCGCTCTGAGATGTTAAAATTTATCGAGAGAGCTACTGCTAAAGAATTATTGTCTCCATCTCTGGAAAAAGAAATTGGCGACATTCTTCAGCCCGAAGAGCAGGATATTACACTTAAAGACAGTTTCAATAGAATCGTTGAAGAATGTGTAATACTGGATATAGAGCAGCAACTCAGCCTTGAAGAGGTGTTTAAACAAGCTGCAGACCAGCTTTCCGAAAAGGTGGAATTTGAGGCAGGTGAAATATTCAGCAGACTCATGGATCGCGAAAAAACCAGCTCAACTGCACTTACACCGGTGTTTGCAGTTCCTCATCTGGTGGTTCCTGGTGAACACAAATTTGCGCTGGTCGCAGTTCGCAGCAAACCTGGAATCTCTTTCAGTGTGAGTGCGCCAAAAATCCGGGCAACTTTCTTTCTGGCAGGAACAATAGATGAGCGTAACACTCATCTGCAGGCATTAGCTTCTATTGCCCAGTCAGTAAACGATCATAACTTCCTTGATAGATGGTTGAAGGCACAAAACAGCAATGAATTACGCTCAATTATGCTGAAAACGCGGAGAAAAAGGGAAGCGGTGTAAGAATATGCAGGGAATCAGAGAATTTAACAAAAAGATTACCAGTCTCAAGAATACCAGGAAGATCACCAGTTCCATGAAGATGATCTCTTCGGTAAAGCTTCAGCGATTCTCAAAGCTGCGGCAGACTACAGCCCCGTTCTGGGAAACCGCTCAAGCATCACTCGAGCGAATCTGTTGCTTTGCAGGAGATTCCCATGTACTTTGCAACGGATATCCGCAAGGAAAAAAAACACATGTGCTTCTATTCTCCAGCGACAGAGGTCTGTGCGGAAGGTTCAATACAAACGCGATAAGGAAGGCTTTACAGCTTTTCGATGAAATAACTGAAAAGGGAAATGAGTGTACATTCAGTTTTGCCGGTGGTAAGGGATTTACCTTTTTTAAAAGACGGAAACTGCCCACCGGAAAAGTTTATGAAGGGAGCGGGACTCCCGCTTACAACCTGGCATCCGCAATTGCAGACGATCTTTTTGATAAATATATGAAAGGTGAAGCCCAGCAGATCTGGATAGTATATACCCGTAAAGCTGCAGGGATGACTGAAGAACCATGTTCAGAACTTCTGCTGCCCTTTAATTTCAGTCAGCATTCATCTCCGGGAACTCCAAATGTACTTCTTGAGGAGGACAGTACCGAATTACTGGTTAAATATGCATTGATGGCCATAAGAGCAAAAATTTACAAAGCGCATCTGGAATCGACTGTCAGCGAACATGCTGCCCGGATGAGTGCTATGGATACCGCCACCACAAACTGCGATCAGATGATCCAACGCTATATCAAACTGCGCAACCGCGCACGACAAACTGCAATCACTACAGAACTCAGCGAAATCGTATCAGGAAAAGAAGCAATTGACAACTAATGGAGTTAATATGAATACAGCCGCAAAACAGATTCAGAGTACCGGAAAAATTATACAGGTGGTAGGTGCTGTGGTGGATGTTTCTTTCGAGGAAGGTGATCTGCCTGAAATAAATACTGCACTTGAAGTAAAACTGGAGACACCTGAGAACAGCGATGCTCAAACTCTGGTACTGGAAACAGCCCAGCATCTGGGTGAACGGGTCGTAAGGACAATTGCTATGGACAGTACTGATGGTCTGGCCAGAGGAATGCAGGTAATTAACACCGGGGAGATGATCAAGGTTCCGGTTGGCTCTGAAGTGCTGGGGAGAATCATAAATGTCATTGGTAAACCGGTAGATGGTGGTGGCGAGCTGAATTCCGCAAAGCATTACCCCATTCACCGTGCCGCTCCTTCTTTTGCCGATCAGAGCACAAAAAATGAGATACTGGTGACCGGTATCAAAGTAATCGATCTGCTGGAACCTTATGTCAAAGGAGGCAAAATCGGTCTTTTTGGCGGTGCCGGAGTGGGAAAAACCGTTCTGATAATGGAGTTGATTAATAATATTGCAAAAGCATATCAGGGTTATTCGGTGTTTGCCGGTATAGGTGAAAGAACCAGAGAAGGTACACAGCTCTGGGGAGAAATGAAAGAGTCCGGAGTGCTTGACCGCACGGCTCTTGTTTATGGACAGATGAACGAACCACCGGGAGCGCGCGCCAGGGTAGGACTGTCTGCCTTAAGTATTGCCGAGTATTTCCGGGACGAAGAACGTCGTGATGTGCTTCTTTTTATAGATAACATGTTTCGCTTTGTTCAGGCTGGTTCGGAGGTATCAGCTTTACTGGGTCGAATTCCTTCTGCAGTAGGATATCAACCGACGCTTTCTACTGACATAGGAGAATTACAGGAAAGAATCACTTCCACCAGAAACGGCTCGGTCACCTCGGTGCAGGCTATTTATGTTCCTGCAGATGACTACACTGATCCTGCACCTGCTACCACATTTACCCATCTGGATGCCACTACCAATTTAAGCCGTGCTATTCAGGAAATAGGCATTTATCCGGCAGTTGATCCACTGGAATCCTCTTCTGCCATTCTTACTCCGGATATTATCGGGCAGGACCATTATCGTACAGCCCGAAGAGTACAGGAATTACTTCAGCTCTACCGTAATCTTCAGGATATCATCGCAATACTGGGAATGGATGAGTTATCGGAAGAAGACAGAAAAGCGGTTGAACGGGCACGTAAAGTCCAGAAATTTCTCAGCCAGCCATTCACGGTGGCAGAACATTTCACCGGAATGAAAGGGAAATTTGTACCTCTGGAGGACACAATACGTTCTTTTGCAGAAATTCTTGATGGTAAACACGATGACCTTCCGGAACAGGCCTTTTATATGGTTGGAACAATCGAAGATGCTCGTGAAAAAGCCAAACAGCTGAGGTAAATATGGAAACCTTCCCCTTTAGATTAGTTACTCCCGAAGGTGTAATGTTTGACACTCCCATCTGGCAGATTTCTGCCTGTAATTCTTTGGGCTGGTTCGCTATTCGTGCACACCATGCCGAATTTTGCACATCTTTGAAATCCGGAACACTGGAACTGGCTATTTCTCCTCAAAATCGCCAACAAGTTCAAATAGGTTCCGGTTTTCTGGAGTTCAGACCGGATCGCGGCTGCACTGTGATATGTGAGAAAAATCCAGACAGTTAGAAATCAAACTGTCAACTCTCCGGCAGGAAACCCTTCGACTTCCTGCCAGCATCTCCCGATTTACCAATAGAATAATAGTTCCGCTTTCATGTATGCCTGATGGGTGGTCAACAAATAATTTGAACCACAAACATCGCACTGGCGACGAAAAGATTCATCATGTTATATTTCTGATTCATATTTTTATCAAATAATCATCGATTTATCAGAACTCCTGAATGCGAACAGCAGATCAACTGAGCGGGGGCAATACTTGAGAAGAACCAGAATATTCTTGCAGATTTTCTTTGTGACAGTTTTTGTGGGGGCTTTTTTTTATCTGAATACAAACCCCCGTGCTTACTCTTTTGACAGTGAGTTTTTTCTTCGTTTCAATCCATTTACCGGTTTAATCACCATGCTGGCATCCAGGTCAATAATTATGCCGCTGGCAATATTCACGGTGATTTTTTTGGTAGCGACTCTTCTTTTTGGCAGGTTTTTCTGTGGCTTTATGTGTCCGTTAGGAGCGCTGATAGATTTTTTTGATCGGCACCTTTTTGCGGGCATGCGCTCAAATAAGCGCCGCCCACAGTTGTTTATTCAGCGTCTCAAGTATGTACTATTAACTATTGTTTCAGTACTTTCCATCTTTGGAGTGGTTTTCCCCATTTTTATAGATCCATTATCGCTTACCACCCGTTTTCTGACTCTATTAATCCATCCATTGATAAACATTCTGGGCGTTGATTTTCTTAAGTTCACCAGCATCTTTTCTTCATCATGGAGCAATCATATCTATAGTTTATACCCGATCAGGGTACCATTATATTACGGTACGATTCTGACGCTGACACTGGCAGCAATGGTTTTTGCCGGCTGTTTCTGGGATAAACGGTTCTGGTGTCAATACATCTGCCCCACCGGGGCGTTTCTGGGAGTTCTAAGCAGGTTTTCCCTGTTCAGAAGAAAAACCAGCGAATCAGGCTGTAACAGTTGTCAAAGATGTGTAAAATCCTGTCCTGTACATGCTATCAATGAGAAGGATGTCAGCAGGACCAGGGTTTCAGAATGTATCGAATGCGGAATATGCGTCCAGTTGAAGGACAGTTGTAGCAGATTTTTATTATCTATACCGGAGCCCCAAAAAAGCCTGAACCCGGATCTTCACAGACGACATCTGTTGTCAGGAGTAGCCGGTGGTTTACTCATGCTTCCAGTTTTCAGAGCCGCCGGAAGCAGCAAAAATGATAATCACGGTAAACTGATCCGTCCACCAGGTACAATTCCTGAAGAGCAGTTTATAGCCCGATGCCTTGCCTGCGGAGAGTGCATGAAGGTCTGCCCTACCAATACACTTCAGCCGTGCATGTTCACCGATGGCTTTTCACGTCTTTACACTCCCAAGGTAGTTCCGCGAATTGCCGGCTGTGAAGAAAAATGTAACCTGTGCGGCAATGTCTGTCCTACCGGAGCTATACGTAAACTGCCTCTTGAAGAGAAACAGTTTGTAAAGATCGGTACAGCTGTTCTGGATCGTCATAGATGTCTGGCATGGTCACAAAATAAAGAATGTCTGGTATGTGATGAAGTTTGTCCTTACAACGCCATAGAAGCACGTGTGGTAGATACGGTGAAAGGCCGCTTTAAAGTTCCTGTGGTAAATGAAGATCTATGTCTTGGTTGTGGAATGTGTGAACAGCATTGCCCCATCTTCGATATCGCAGCGATTGCTGTATATAAGTTCGGCGAGAACCGTCGTTTAGATGGAGAATACACTACTAAATGGCAGAAAGAGAAGATCCTTGAACGGCGCAAAGCCTCCGACAGTGTTCATTTGGGCAAATCCATAGATCCAATGGATGAGGGAGAAAATCAAAACAGCAGCTCCAGCGGATTTTCAGATTCTTACGAATCTGGTGAAGGCAGCTCTGGGTTTTCTGATGGTTTCGAATAGTTACACTGTTAGAATGGAGTAATTATGCTCCGGTACAAGATGATGTAAAAAAACAATCATCATTTTTGTAGGATAAATTATAATGTGTTTTTCCTTATTACCGGAATTGGCCGGTTTAGATTTATGAACATTATGTGAAATTATGATAACTAATGGTGCCAGGAGGAATAATGGCTATTTCCAGACGTGAATTCATAGAAGCTGCTGCCGGTACTACCCTATTGGCTGCAGGAAGTAGTTTTGCCCAGCAGGAAAGTACCGGATCGAAAAGTGAAGTATACGTGGGAAAAGGAACTGCCGCTCAGATGCTTCCAAAGATACTGGAAAAAATGGGTGGTCTCTCCAGGTTTGTTAAACCGGGTAGCAGGGTTCTGATAAAACCCAATATGAGCTTTGCTAATCCTCCTGACTGGGGAACCGGTACCAGTCCTGAAGCGGTTTATACAATGACAAAGCTATGTCTGGAAGCTGGTGCAAAGAGGGTTATTGTTTGTGATAATACCATCAGAGAACCTGAACACTGTAAAGAAAAAACCGGTATAGCTGCAGCCATTAAGGATCTTAAAGGTGCTGTACTTTTTATTCCGAAACAGGACAGCATGTTTATCAGAAAAAATGACTCCAAGGCAAAAGAGCTTAGAGAAGTTGATGTGGTTAAAGAAGTGTATCAGGTCGATACCTTTATTTCACTTCCTTGCGCTAAATCACACAGTGCGGGTGGAGTTTCTTTAAATATTAAAGGATTGATGGGACTGGTGAAAGAGCGCGGTACATTTCATCGTGAGATGGAGATGCATACTGCAATTGCCGAGCAACTATATTACATGAAACCACATTTGTGCATTGTTGACGGGACACGTGCATTGCTTGATAATGGTCCTGCAGGGCCGGGTAAGGTTATAGAATTAAACACATTTGTGGCAGGAACCGATCCGGTAGCAGTAGATAGTTATGCAGTTTCTCTTGCTTCCTGGTACGGAAAGACCTTTGATGGTAAACAGGTTAAGCACTTGAAATTAGCGGGAGAGTTAGGATTTGGGAATGTGGAATCATCTATGATTTCTGAAGTTACAGTTTAGAAAACGGAGAGCAATGCATTCTCAAGAAACACCTTGAGAATGCATTCCGGTTTCAGATATTTTCATCATATTTTCTCCTCTGTATACTTTAGAAAACTTCCAGATTCTGTTTTTGTACGACTGTTCATGTGCAGAAGAAAATTGATCCATCTTGCTGGAGGCGTAACAGCCTGAGCCGTTTTGTGAAGCGCTTAATCATTCTTTTTCATGGATGAAAGGAAACTCCAAAAGGTGATTTTCCGTAAACTTCAACTGATTGTTTCCATGCTTCTGGTGCTTCACACAATCCCATGGTCTCAAGCTGCACTGCAGTGGCGTATTTACAAAAGCAGTAGTAATTGTTGGTTGGCTTCCCCATCAGGTCTTTTGATTTTCTCCTCTTCAACCCGTACGATTCGTCCTGTGACAATAGATCCGGTGAGAAAGATAAGCTCGATAACTGATATAGTTGAGTTCGAAGGATATCTTTTTGTTTCTACCGATGCCGGATTATATAAGATTGACATGAATACCCAGAGCAGTGAACGTATTTCCTTTCCTGAGGATCAGATAATTCATGGCAAAATAACCGTTGATATGGATTACATATGGTTGGCAGATAATAATCTTCTTTATAGTTATGACCGGTTGAGTGCAGAATGGCGAAATTATACAATTCCTGGAGAGAACACGAAAATAACAGGTATTCACAGCAACGGTGAAACTGTTATTTGTATCGGTAAAGCATCAGTAAACACGTTCTCCATTTCCACAGAAAAATGGAATACCAATATTTTCAGTGGCAATGTTTCGGATTCGGCAATTTACTTTGTGGGCAAGAACACACTCAATTTAATAAACAATAATTCAATACAGCGCTATATGCCGTCCTCCTTTTCCTGGGAAACCACTGTCACAGAATCGGTACCACGGGATTATCTGGATGAAGATTCAACAATCTATTATGTAGATGGTGATAAATTAATGAAATTAATCTCTTCAACCAGTGTAATTCGTCCTTTGGATATTCCCCAGACAGGTGAGATTCATGCATTTTCTAAAATCACAGATACAATGCTTATTGCCACCCAGAAACGGATCATAAAGTACAATATCAGTTCCGGATCAATGGACTTTATTGAATACAGTACAGATCTGGACGCCTCCAGCATTGAAAAAATTTCTTTCCATGACAAATTTCTGATCGTCATTTGTAAAACATATATCGCTTTGTATGATATTGCAAACCGGTCATGGCAAAAGACATCGCGTGGTGAACTTAAGCAGAAGGTAAGAGCTGTCTCCTGGGATGACAAGGGATTTATTGCCAGATACAGTCCCGGTTATCAATCCTCTTTAACCGGGAGTTTTGAAGAAAACTTTACGTTACGATTAAAAGGATTCGTATATGATACCAGTGTTCATATCAGGAGAGAAGGTGGCCAGACTATAAGGGACACAACCATTAAAAGCACCAGATTATTTGGTTACTCCCTCCCCAACCTTCCACTGATGAATTTAAATTTCAGAACTACAGATCCTCATGACCGTAACCTTGATGTTACATTTAATAACACCAGTCTCAGTACAGTTCCAAGTAAAGGAATTTATTATCAGGGAAACCGGGATGACCGGTTGAATTCCATAAAAATCGGTACTACTTCCAGCAATCAGTTCTCGTCAACCACATTACCTGCAGCCCAGATGGAAGGTGGAAGCGTTGTTATCGAGAGTAAAAAACGTACTGAGGGACGCGATCGTAAAATTCTGAGGGTAGCTGCCGGATCAGGTTTAATCACCACTAAAACCCAATGGCGGACTCTTCCGTTCCGCAGTGATGGAACTTATTACCTTATTGACAAGAAAAACAATCATTTCGACAGTCTGAAGAACGATGACGACATTCTCAATCCGGATACATTCGACATTTCAGAATCAGATTCTTTGTCAAACGACACAACCAGGATAGTTCCAGGATCAGTTCTGGTGTGGGTCGATGGAGAACCACTTGATTCCTCTGAATATACCTTTTATAGCCTTACAGGAAAGCTTCAATTTACTTCTGATGCACCGGTTGACCCGGTCTCTGTAATTTCCATTCAATATAAGATACAAACTGTTCCGGATGGCGGAATTAATGGGGTTGAGCTCCTTCCTAAACACAATTTCGGTTTACTTCATTTCGGTTCAATTAATCTTTCTCCACGGGAATGGATTTCAGCCAGAGTTGGAATCGCAGGTCTTGATTCCGATGCTTTTTCATCTGGAAAACCCAGTCCTGTTATCAATGCTTCGCTTCCTCTCGAAATCAGAAAAGACAGACTTTTCATAAAACTTAATCCTGAATATTCCTTTAATGCAGAGACAGGTGCCAAAGCCGGGTCAGCCTCACTGCAAAGCCGTTTTGGGAAAAAAACAGGAGTGGTTTTCAATGGTATGTTTGCCGATACTAATTATATCACCACAGATACTCTTTCCTATGGCTATGGAGCAATCAGAAACCAGTATGATTTTTCTTTAACTCATGATATTAAAAATGAAATACCTCTTTCTTATTATCAGCATCGCCGCTATGCCGAGAATGGAATTGAGAGCCGTTTTTCCGCCCAGGCAGGAGCCCATTTTCCCGGTTTTCCTTTTTTGGATCTTTCCTTATCACGAACCTCGATAGAGCACTTTTCCACACCTGATTCCGAGAAAACCGCATTCGACAGCCTGTTTAATACCAAGGACAAAATGAGGTTTCGCCTTTATGAAACCTCCTCCAAAATTCTGGAAAAAGTGACCCATATAAAAAAGGTAAGTTATGATCTGTCTCACTCAGAATATCGTTATGAATCAGAAGGGAAAAGCTGGCGCAATGGAAGAATGAGTACAGCAGAGATAACTATAGCCCCGATTCAGCCGATAACCATATCTGGTAACCTCCTTTTTCAGGGCGGGATAGATATTGACAGTATGCCATCATCCATTTTACGTCCCAGTCTGGAACTTCAGACAATAAATGCTCCAAAAGGCATCGATTTTAATGCCGCTTACTATCTAAATTATGGAAAATACAGTTCAGAAGACAGCAGCACCGACACAATCACCCGGTCAATGAATATCATTATTAAACCAGGCATGTGGTTACCAGCTCTGCGATGGCTTTCTCCCCGTGCGGCAGTTTCACAAGACATAAACTGTGTATTCAATGTTGCAGGACCTGATTTTTGGGAAATTTTGACCGGATCTCATGGTTCCAGAACCTATAATCTTCAAAGAAGTTTCGGGTTTAACATTTTCCCTACGGATGAGATTCTTTTGAGGAACAATAACGAATTTTCAAAAATTGACACCAGTGACTTTTTCAAGACTACAAATGACATACAGATCTGGCTGGGATCGAGAAACTTCTGGCAGGCGATATGGAACTATTCTTCAAAGAATCAGCTTCATAACGGAAGTATAATTTATGACCGGACCTGGGCACCCTGGCTACGGACATCACCAGGCATAGCAATTAACAGCATGAACGATTCCACCGGTAATAAACTGGAATTAAATCCCTCCTTAAAATTAAATATCAATTATCAGGACTTCTGGATTGTTAAAATATTTTCCACCTCGCATGATTTCAAACTGATCTGGACCAGACAGTATAATGAGTTTAACAGTACACCTAACATTGCCTATTCTTTTAATGTGACCATTTTATTGCGACCAAATATTCAAATCAACAATTTTGAGATTTTTGCATTTAAACAAAATAAAATATCGGATTTTCAAAGCAGAACATCATTAGTTATGAATTTTTAGCTATCAAGTAGAATTATTTTTTTACCATTTCTTCAGGGGGTTGCATTATGAAAAAAGTTGTTACGTTGACCTTTTTATTTTCCGCACTTCTGCTGTTTATTTCTTCATGTGAACTGGAATCAGAGAATAATAATTCAAGTCGCGGGGTCAAAGCACTCAGACTTGCGGAAACCGATATCAGCGGCTGGACTGAGGATGCAGGGGGGTTTGATGCGTATAACTCGGATGATCTGCAGAAACATATAAACGGAGATGCTCCAAACTATACTAAGAACGGGCTGGTTGAAGGAATTTTGCAGTACATGTCGAAATCCGATAAAAAGGCCTTTATAATGGTAATGGATTTTGGAACTGAAGCCTCAGCCATTTCCATGTATAATGATATGAGTAACCGGAACAGCAACAAGGAATCAGCTGGAGAGTACAACCTTTCAACTGCCCAATTAGACATTTCACCTTCTTCCGGTGTTAATGCATATGCTCATTTCAACCAGTTTTTTATAGAAATAAGGTTGACTGATTTTTCAAAAAAATCAGAGTCCCTGGAGGTAGCAACCAGCATGATAGAGGTGTTTGAAGAAAAAATTAGTGAGCTGAAATAAGTTCGAAGATTAAATCAAGGGTATATTTCCTGTAAAAAAGCTGCCCTTCAGAAACAAAATCCAGGAGATGCACTATGGCAAAGAATACTGTCAGTAGAAGAGCCTTTTTAAAAGGTACCACCGCCACCGCAACTGCAGCGCTCACACAGGGCACATTAAAAAACGTGTTTGCTCAACAATCAACGGAACTGAAGCCCGGTCCAGGAAACAAGTGGCCTGGAAGAGTGGTAATCAATTTTAATAAAAACGCAGTCAACTGGAACGGTGATCTGGCAACAGCAGTACCAGATGTAATCAAATCCATGATCGATGATTCTATTTTATTCTTAACAGAGAAGAATGATATTGGTGAAGCCTGGAAAACAGTTTTCCCGGATTCATTAACCGCTCAATCAAAAATTGCAATTAAAGTTCCCCTGGGATGTGCAATCCAAAAGATTGCCCCACACTGGGCAGCTTCCAAAGCAATAATCGATGGATTGCAGAAAATGGATTTCAATGGGACTAAATTTCCCGCAACAAACATTACAATTTACGATATGAATTGCCAGAACAAGCTCCAGTCTTATGGATATACCACACAAAATCTGGGTAACGTAAAAATAGTTTATGACTCTATGGGCTCAGGATTTACAGATGGCGCAAAATCAGGTAACAGTACACTTCAATATGCTAAATCACTAAATGGAGCAGATTTTTTAATTAACCTCTTTCGACCGGGTGGACATAGTGACTGGGGAGAGGGATTTACTCTTGGTTTTAAAAACCATTATGGCACATATAACCCTAAACATGATTCTACACCACCTTACCTCCGTGATATTAATTGCACAGGTGTTGTTTACAATAAAAATGTGCTTTCTATATGCTACGGAATTTTTGGTGCCAAAGAAGCCTCCGGAGCACCCGGCTCATCTGATGTCTCCTACTATAATTATGTGCGCAACGTAGATTCAACCATCACCAATGCAAACCACCCACCTTGTACAATCATTATGAGCACAGATCCTATAACTGCAGAAATGCAGACTATAAAAATGATGCGCCAAAGAGAGCAAAATCCTAAAGCCTTTGATAAAGCATCCATGCCCAAATATTTGAAAGCATCAGGAGGAGTGAGTGGGACATTGAACCCCACCTACAATATAGGTATCATCGATGAAGCTGAAATGGATATCAGAAAGATCATCAATGGAGAAAAAATTGGTGTTAAAGTCAAGGATAAAAATGCGCTTTTCCAGACTTTCAGCTCAAAAATCAGTATTCATAAGATCAGTGGTCAGAATATAACTCTTATCCATTACTCGTTACCAGATGCCAAAATGGGCAGTTCAGCGAAACTGGAGATTTTCGATCTGAAAGGAAGTTTGATACGAAGTCTTTCCGGGATTATTGCAGGGGCAATGAATAATGTGTCCTGGGATGAAAAAGACTCTGCAGGAAAACTGGTTAACAACGGCACCTATCTTCTCAGACTCACTTCAGGCAATATCAATTTGTCTGAGCGTTTTACCATTATCCGGTAACAGGAGCTACTGTGTAATATAAAGATGCTCCTGGAAATCATGTGTGATTGGCGGCATTAATTGCCGCCATTTCTTTATAATTCAGTAAACCTTTATTCTCTTCTTTGGGATCTTACCAAGTGTCAATTTTAAAGAAAAGCTGAAAGTCCACAATTGTAAAACTCCAATATTAATCCGCTCCACAATACCAAAACAGGGTAGCTTGTTTGCAAGATGGTGAAAATTAATTTTAAGATGAGATCAAGTAAACAGAACTTTGCACTTTCAGTATCAACAAACTAAACAGTAGTTTTGAATCCATGATTTGCCCGTTACGCGGCTTGAATATAATTGGTCAAAATGGTTATATTTAAACTCTACAACTTTCTGGAGGTACTTTGACGTCTTTTTGCGACATGGAGAGTTGCTCTTTGCAGATACAAAACACGCTCCTGTACCATGACGACACGGCATATCGTGTCATCATCACTACTGCAATGAGAAAGCATTTACGAATTGTAACCTCCTCCGTAACCCGGGTCCGTCTGAAATGATTACAGGCATTCGCTTCACCGGAGATCTTCGATCTATACTTTTGCGAGTCAGTCGATTCTCTCAACTAGCAACACCGGTTTTATTTTCTCTCTTAATTTTCTGCCAAAGAGAACCCCATTTTCATGTTATCCCTGCACCATTTGTGTACGCAATCGTGGAGCATAACGACTCGATTTACTACTCGACCCCTTCTGGTGAAATTTTGCGGTTTCATCCCGACAATCCGGATTCAATTGTCCATATAGCCCTTATAAAAGGCTACCCCATCAGGAGTTTCGCTTTCAAAAAAGACGGCACACTCTACGCTTCATCCTATGAAACCGGTATTCACCGTTTAACTAACGATACACTGGTTGCGGAGCCGAAGATGATGCGGGAGGCCTGGTCGATGAAACTGGATGATTTTGATAATATCTGGTTGGCCGGCAGATGGGGAGTGTTCAGGCAAAAAGACGATACTCTGATAAAATTTGCCAATTTTCGGGAAGCTTATGATATCGATTTTTATCAAGGCCAGCTTGCTGTGGCGCACAACTCAGGAATAACCCTTTATGACACCTCCAGCGGCCAGATCAAAATAAAATTCTCCAAAAATACGATTTTCTGGACAATAGATATTTTTGACTCGCTATTAACCGGTGGTGGTGTTCAAACCTGTGTATTATTCAAAAATCATCATGAGCAATACATTCAGCTGGAAAGAAATCATAATATCCCGTGGTCCATAGTCAGAGATGAAAATGACAATATTCTTCTGGGTACGGAAAAAGGGCTTTACCGGATCCGTACCGGAAGGAAGAATGCAGAGTGCATAGGGTTTAAAGGGAAATGCATTAAATCACTTATTATCGATCGGAAAGGCCGGTTGTGGGTGGGGCGTTATTATAAACAATAAAACCGGTCCTTTATTAATTAGCTGCAAATCAAATGACTGGCAATTTAATCCTGAATCGTGCTTTAAACCCGGGGCAGAAAATCAGCTACAGGCACCTTACCTTTCAGGGTAGGAATGATGCGAATTTTACACGATAGAATACACCCCAGGGTTTACTGTACTACTGTCAACCGCAAAGTTTCAGTGAAACTGCCAGCAAAGAGGCTCACAGCATAGGAGCCAGGCGAAACCATATTTCCACTGGCTGTACACCCGTCCCAATGCAGAGATTGCGCACCAGGTTTACCTTTTATTTCACGCACCATCCGTCCCTTCATGTCGACAATGCGCACTCTCAGGCTTTCGCTATTGCCTCGAGGCAAAGAGAAGTGCAATGTGGACTTTCGCATTGATGAGCCGGTAAGTGTAAAGGTGATATCATCAGTGGATGGGTGGGCATTGACTTTTCTAATTGAAACCGTATCCGGGGTCATCTCCACCCATTCAGGGTCTGTCTCCTGGTAACCGAAGGCGGTAAGAAACTGCGGGATCACCTGTTTCTGATGGTTGGTCACCCCCATCAGTTTTTCGCGAATTTCCTTGACACAACAGTAGTCAACCGCACCTGCAAATGTTCCCATGATAAGCCGGTCAGGCTTACTGTCAACACTCCCGGAAGGGCCGTCCTTCATTGCCCACAATGAGTCGATAATGCATAACTGCTGTCTGACAGGATTACCCCCGACAATTTCGGGAATTTTATTGATATTGATGAGTCCCTTGGTAGAATGCAGATGCATTGCCATCAATGTTCCACCATACATCCCTCCGCCTGAACCACTGCTAAGAAACGTGCCGAAATGATTTTTAAGGCACAATGTAGTCATTCCTACATTAAAGGTTGGGCTGTTGTGTCCTTTATTGACTGCGATATTCACAATTATGTCGGTTGCACCTTTTACCAGGTCACCCGGAGCGAACCCGGCGCTGATTTCAGGAATCTTCACATCGGTTTGACCGCCGACAGCACTGTAATTGTTTGACAAAACCGCCCGAATTTTTTTACTGTCTGTTAAACTGACTGATGATTGGTATGTTTTCCAGCTCATCCCCTGCCCGTCAAACATGACGATATTCGCTGGTTGAACGCCGAAATCGATCAACACGTCCACGATTTTCTTAATAACCGATACCCGGGCAAGCATTTTACTTTCAACACAATTGAGTTTGATGAACACTTTAGTATCTTTCCATGGTTTAGCCGACCTGAAGATCGTCTTCCAGGCTTCATCCGCAGTAGCTCTTCCTGTAAGGTGCATTGCCATTTTGTCCATATTTTCACGGATCCTCTGATCATCGACAACACTATTTTGTGCACTGAATGAACTACCTGTAGGAGTTCCGGCCATTTTCGGATCGTGCATGCAGATTACACGCATATTGTCGATATCCGGATTAACAGGCATTTTATCGGTCCAGACAAAACCGCTCTGCACCGGTTTAGCTATTGCAGACTTAATTCCACCACCGGTAAGTGTTATTCCGGCAACGCCCTCCACAGTAGATTTAATAAACGACCGACGATTCAATGACATGGTGCCCAGCCTTTCATTTAGTCGATTTCACATTTCTGAGATTATTAATTTGTAAAGGTTACATTGACCACAGATGTTCTGATCTTATGCCGGGTGGGAGCTTTTCATTTATGATCGGCGTGAGATAATAATACTCCCTGAAGATACTTTTTCAACATTACTTTTATTAGTTGCATACCAGGAGTCATATGGTTTAAAATCAATGTAAATCTTTTACTGGAAAGGGTATTAAATCGATTTCCAATACCCAATCCATTTCTGCTAGTTAGCTCCTTTATAATAATCCCAGCTCTTTTATTTTCTGCTCAATAGTCTGAAGAAATTCAACTGTCCTTTCTTTAGCTTCACTCTTGTTGGTACCGAATCCATCCAACCATAACAGCACAATATATTTACCGAAAACCGCAAAACCGTCATACCCATACTGGCTTGATTTCACAAAGGCCTTGGTTTCTTGATATGAACCGGCAGCCTCTTTAACGGATGCGTATTGCTGAAGCTTGGTATTATAGAGCTCTTTTGCATTAGCTTCGGTGCCGAAATCCATTACCCAGCTTCGATATGTCTGCTCACCTTTTATCATCTCCTGGCAAAAGCCCTCAGTCAACCCCTTATCAGCATACTCAGCGGCACCACCGTTAACCAGTTGTACCATATTAGCGGCGCTGAATTTTACAAACCCTTTGGGATAGGTGGCTTCATCACAATTCCATCCGGAGATTTCTCCATTTTCGAACTTCGCTGATTCAAGGGTGCTAGCTCTTCCCCCTTCATCAGATGTAACCCGGCAAGACAACATGATAAGGCCCGTTGACACGAGTAAGGTTCCCCATTTCAATATAGTTTTCATAAATACCTCCTTAAATAAGTTGTGTAATTTACAATGTTATCCCTGTCTGTTTCCGCAAGATATTTGGCTTTCCATTAAAAGTAGGCCAGCAGAATTGTGCTGTTAGTAAAATCAGCGACACTTCCCTTATTGAAAATTAATTTTGTATTTGACACTTGAAGCTCAAGATTCGGCTGAAATTTAATCCTGAGTCCAAACGAGTAGCTGATTTCCGGTGTTTTGTCAATATTACCATTATGTCTGTTCCATCGTATGTCGACATCGTGTGTATTGGAAAGGGCATAAATGAATCCGGCATCAAGAAAGTTCAATATCATAAGAACCTTGGGTCCAAATCTGATGTTGCTGCCATCGAGTCGATCCATATCTGCTTTCATTGCTGTTGATGTACGAAGCCATGGTTTCCAGAGTTTCTCGTAAAGTAACATACCCTGATGCTTCTGCCCGGTGGAAGAATAATTCCAGTCGAGTGTAAATGTATTACCCGCATCATAAATGAACTGAATTCTATTGAAAGTAGAGAAAGTTTTCTGGCTATCACTGTTTGCCCACTCACTTGTATTGGTAAGCAGCAAGCCGTTAAAAGGGTAGACATTTATTCCCAATTCTTTAGAAATGCGTGAATTCTGTTTTCCGTGCAGTCCAGAAAGTATATGCGAGACTGGAACATCAAGCGTACCAAAGCTGCAATTTACGCTTTGGGTAATTTTAGCTCTTGGAGAAAACCATCCCAGCGCCGGAGCCCACTGCCCCGGTTTCAGAACAACGCTCAAGGATCGGTCGATTGAATCAGTAGAGGTATGAGTTAGTGCGAATCTGCTGAATTTCAAATTGTAATACCCCAATACATCGACTCCCGGAGGTGCATCGGTCATTTGAAGATTCAGTGATGGTTTGATGTCTGATGAGGGCATTCCCGCAGTATTCATGCTTCCCCGGTAGAATACCTCTCCGGAAAGCATTATCCGTTGTATAGGAGATAGCAGAAAACTACCGGTTGATAAACGTCCATGATTTCGTTTGCCCGAACCCGATTCCCCGGTTACACTTTCGATGTGCGTCAAATCGTAGCTTATCTTATAGAAACGGGTCAGTTTCTGAAGGAATAAGGAGGAGGTTTCATACAATCTGAATTTAACCTTGTCTTTGATATGATAAAGACTGTCAATGACGGTGACGGTGTCTTCAAGGGCATTGCTTTTTTCGATAACCGTCCGCCCTGCGCTTATCTCAAGAAATGGAAACCCCTTAAATCGAACACCAGCATTCAATGCGAACCGCTCTTCAATTCCATCAGCTCCAAATTTCTGATGCTGGTAGTAGCTAAGTGGTAATTCCTGCCGTATATCATGTGAGATGGTAAAGTTATACTCCCCTTTCTGGGTTCCATAGCCTTGGGTCAGTGTATCAACTGAGATGAAATTCGAATCAGAGAACAGAGCGTTGGCAATGATACCGGTCCTTTCACCGATTCTGCTCTGCATTTGGGCGCTTCCGGCTTTCGAACTGTTGTTTATGTTGTAAAACATTTCCGGTTTGAATTGCAGCATAAAATTCTTTTCTTTACTTCTAAATTCAAGTGGAACCGCGATATTGACAATGTTGTTGAGTGAATCCCGGTCGATGCCTGTGTAGCCTGCCTGCGCTGAGATCCAGTCGGTTGGCGAGTAGGTCAAAGAGCCGTAATGCAATTTTCCGAAGTGACGGTCTGGTATCAGTTCTATAGTTGAAATATCGCCATCAGGAACTGTCTGTACTTTGTACTCCACAATAATAGAGGATGCCGGATCGATCGGCGCAAGGGTATTAAACGATAATTGCCCCCGTGTTGTGTTAAATGTAAACGATGCCGTATCAAGCTCCTCGCCATCAATAAACACCCGGCACGACTGTTTGACATACTTTAGTGTGTCACCCAGGGAATCAGTTGAATCGGACAGGGAAAACCTGTAGATTCCATCTGCACGGTAAGGAATAATCTTTTTCACCGTGCGTGTAGTAATGAATCCGGATCCACCGGCGATACGCAGTTTCTTGCGGTCCCTGTTAGCAAGCCTGGCTTTACTCTCAATAACTGCACTTCCACCTTCCATGGAAACCGAAGGTAATAAAGGAGATTGGATCAGCCCGTTGTCCATGGTACCAACACGTAGCGAATTTAAACGGTCGTTGCGATTCCCCCGATAGTAGATCCCTTTTTCAGGTGCGCTAATCCTGCTGGTATTGTTCAGATAGATATCTGCCATGCGGTCGTTTTTATCTGTGGTGTGAATATTTAAATCTCCCTTGAAGTTAGGTTTACCGAATTGGAATACCGGTTCTGTTCTATCCGCAGTTGAATCGATTAAATGCGCTAGTGTACTGTCACCATCCTCATTTCTTTGCCATTCATAATGATCCTTAGTGATACGGTAGGTCGTATCATACCCGATCATTTCGAAGGTTATTCCAGTCTCAATACTTCCACTTATTTTCGTCTGATAACCGGGTGCATAACGCAATACACACTCCTCCTGATTCCAGGAAAATTTCCTGCTTTTCGCATGCAGACCTTTTCTGGGAATGTGCTGCCATGCTTTCGTTCCTTTATCGTAGGTAGAGATGGTCGACGGTGAGACAAGAAGATAAAAAGCACCGATAGGAATTATCTTTGAGATTTTTTCCTTCGACATCAGTGGATCGTATTCCAGGTAATCCATTGTTTCCTTGGACAAAGAGAATTTTCCAATCCGTTTGTCCGCTGAAACGATAAGTGAATCTCCAGCTTTTGAAACTGCATTTATCTTTCCGGGATTAGGAAGATTCAGAGAACGGACTAATCCACTCGCACAAGCGATTTTTTTGACACTGCTGCCATCACTGCAGTAGAGAACTGAATCTTCATCGTAAACATCGCTGGGGATCATCCCAAGGTCAGTGTGAACCCATGCGAATGATTCCGGCTGGTAGAGCGAAATCGATTTTCCGTCAAGCACTTTAAAGGTATTTGCTCCCGGATAAAAAACAGCAGAATCACTAAATGGTTTATCAAGAATATATCCGTTCCATTTTTCTGTCCCTGTAGTGAAACGGAACAGCTTATGGTGTCCCAATCCACAAACCTCGACTCCGTTTGTCCAGAGCCCAAGGATCTGATCCGTTTTATCCGGGAGTTCGAACTCTATCCATTCCCTGCCGAGTTTATCGAACCTGAAAAGTGTGGTATTGGTGCTCAACCACAAATAATCGAAATCTACCGAAACTTTCCCCATAACAGCAGAATCGTTTGGAAGCGATATACGTTCGATACTCTGCGTAGCCATCTCTATTTGGTAAAATCCAGCGTTCGAGCAGACCCAAAGATACCCGTCATACTCTATACAATCGGTAAGCGTATCAATGTTTCTGGCTGGGTCGATACTAAACGGTTTTATTGTTCTGGAAAGTGAGGAAAAAAGCATGATCCCGTTGGGGTGACAGATCCATGTGTTATCCCCTTTTTTATATACCCGCCATGAAATCGTCGACTCACCCATTACGACAGACCATAAGATGGCAATAAGAGCAGTCATATTGCATACATAACGAAAAGCCCGGTCCACATGGTCCCCTTTCGGCTTCAGAAAGTCTCTTTACATCAGCCACTTTGTTAATTGAATAGAGTATAACATTGCTTTCATAGAGTACAAATGTCTGGTTTAAATTATGAAAAGTAAAAATAGTTCTCCGGAATATGACACCGCAGCTGACTGGCTCTTCTTTTTCATGAACAAACATCTTTTAAAGCTTCACCATTACTCTTTTTAACCTCAGCCCATCCATATTCCGGCTATTGGTCACAGATCACAGAGATTAATCAGCTTTTTTCTAATAACAATATTACTAATTGCAAAGCTGCAATTACAGCAGTGGCACGCGGCAGGGTAGATTTTCAAAAATAAAATGATACGCCTTCTTAACATCATCACCGCTGTTCTAATTACATTAATTAACCAGCTCTTAAACCACATCAAAAAGCAAACTGGGAGTTATCACCACATAATCGCAAGCGATTCACTTCTACCAAAAAATCAACCGGGTCCGATGAAAAAACATGGAAAACAATCGTAAAAACATTTATTAAAAAAATCTGACAGTCAGAGTCAATTTATCCACACGCTTTGGTTTTCAGGTAAATAATTTATCTTTACAGCCTTTAAAATATGAAAATTTGTGATGACACTTCAATGAACGAATGGTTACATGCAGTTTATTTTCTTGAACCGACCTTTATTTAAAAAAGATATATATTTTCATCTGAAAATATATATCTTTTTATTGTATTAATGCAGAAATCATCAGTTGGTCCACACATTTTTCAATTCAATATAGTTAATAAACTAAAATGAATAAATCATACATAATATGGTAGTAGCAAAAATGAAGGTGGTTTTCAGCTCTATAGTTGACAGCATCTGCAACCGGATGTATGGCATGCACACAGGCCATAGGAGAACGATTAAGATAAGTTATTTACGCTACTTCATTTTACAGAAACGGCTAGGTCAGCAGGATAAATATCATGTATAACATTTTATTTTTCTTCTCAATCTGCTGATATTTTCCGGTTTTGTTTTCGCAGATCAAATATTTGTGCTGCCGGTTAATAGCCCCAATATTTTGGGCAATCATCATCAGCTTATCCGGGGGAGTTTGATGTAATAAAATCAGAATAAAGCACCTAAAGTACTCAGCCTGGCCATACATGTAAAATGGAATTCTGAAAGTTTCCATTACTGAGAGATTCTATCACTGGAACAAAGATAAATCTGAGAGTTTTGAACAGTACTATTTTTTTTCCAGAATCGGCTTTATCATATCAGCCAGCTTTATGGCTATTTTTCTATGAGCAATAATTCCCGGATGCCAGTCGCAGCCACGCTCATACACTGGTATCGGGTCGTATGAAAAAAAATGAATTCTGGTATTGCCCAGTGCTTTTTCTTTTTCCACCAAGTTATAAATCAGGCTTTTTAGCGGCTCTTTATCGGTTGCCATACATACGATATCTACATCAGGATAAATCTGATATATGAATTGAAGAAATGACCAGTAATTATTAATAAAAAGCGTTGAAGGTGGATGTGGTCTGGTTGAAAAATCATTAGTACCAAGATTCACTACCACAACATGTGGAATCCATCTGTTAAATTCCCAGGTGATTTCTGGTTCATTTAATAAGGTTCTGGTAAAAAATTCAGAATAGGTTTCGGCTGATCTTATAAATGGAGAAGCCCAGTTCCTCACTATACCTTTACTGCTGATAGCTATTACAGCAGATTCAGCATTCAGCAATCTTGCAGCAACCGGACCATATGAATAGTAACAGTTTGAGAGATCAGGAATAGTTTCACTAACGCACCGAAGGATTTTTGATTCATTCCCGAATCCATTTAATGTTGAAGCCCCAATAAATTCAATCCGGTATTGCGGATTAACAGTGAGTGGAAGCAGTTTCTTTCCGTTATCCAGAATAATTCCTCTGAATTGAGACACAGCTCCTTTGCGTACATATCGCTTAGTAATTAAAAGTTTATGTACAGTATCCTTTAAACCTGAAACCAGATTATATGTATTAACCTGCCCGGAATCGGTTTTTAATATTTTTACCAGTGTATCATCGATGAATATGTTAAATGATTCGCCAGCGCCATGCATCAATATGTCACAGGAGGTTCCCTCAAATGATGCCTCAATTGAAACATTGGGCCAATCAAAACGATAATTATATGGGTTGTGTTTATCAATTCTTCCTGTATACCTGATATCAGGTTGACTTGGTACAAAGAGAGACCCGGCATACGGAAAATCCGTTTTCAAAACAAAGCAGATAATGATTATGCTTAATCGTGAAAAATGCAAAAGTACCCCTGAAAATCAGTATAACTATTATCTTTTCAAAATGACCCCTCTACCCCTACGTCCAGATGATTTCCTATCGGGACTGCAGAGAGTGCTTCCAATCCACCGCAGTAGTCTGCTACCTGTCCTCCGCAGTAGTCTGCTACGGAAGGTGGACGGAAGGCGGGAACCCATCTTTTCCTTATATTTTGAGGATGAATGCCCTATAAAACAACCGGACACGACTTATTTAGAGTATTTTGAACAGATACCAATTAACATAGATTCGTGTGTACATTACAGGCAACTATTAAAATGCGTTTTAACAGTTATTTTTTTTGGAGTAGACAAATCATTGTCTGTGCAGGATGGTGAATCCGTTAGCAATATGGCAGGCAGGTTTTGCTTTTCAGATATCACAATTCCAAAAGAAAGGACTGAAAAACTTAAAGCAGGTAACCAATGTGTTCGCAATCACTGATTGAGAAGGTAAAGTTTTATGATGCTTTCAACTGGATAATCAATATTTGCGGGCGGGCAAAAAAACGTATGGGCAATTGAACTGTACCGATGCCATTGGAGATCAATACCGGGATCGAATTGACAATTTCCTTGCCTGTTCGAAATTTCTGTCCATAGCGGGATGGCACCTTTGGAGCATATAGACCAAACAAAGTAACCTGTCCTCCATGAGTATGTCCGGATAAAATCAGATCCACTTTATCGCTTTTCAAATCCATTGCATAATCGGGACTGTGAGACACCAGAAGTACAAAATCGTCTGATTGAGTTTTATCGGTTGTAATTTCCGGTTTCTGAACATCCTCACAATGATCACCTACTCCCCCGATCCTTATTCTCTGATTGTTTTTTTGAATCCAGAATGCGTTATTATCTATGGAATGGATACCTTGAGCAGCCATCGCTTCCCGGGTTTCTTTAGCCCCCTGCCAGTGATCGTGATTACCTAAAACAGCGTAAACCCCATAAAGAGCGGATAGCTTTCCCAATTCTTCAAAACACCCTTTAATATAATAGGGGCTTCCTTCCACATAATCCCCCCCCAGAAGTGCCAGATGAGGGTCGAGTTTATTAGCCAACTTTATCACATTTCTTACTCTTGATCTGGAAAAAAATCTGCCATGATGAATATCGGTGAGAAATACGATTCTGGTATTATCAAATGAAACCGGGATATCCGGATCGGTTATAATATAGTGTTTCTGCTCGATCCAGAAGGGCTCAATAAAAGAATAGATTACGGTTATAACAAACAGTGCTGCATTGACCGGCAGCAATAATTTCATTTTTGGATGGTGAGTTTTTCTAAGAGAGATATTCTGTGCTTTTTGGGAGTTCATGTGTTGCTTTTTAACAGTTTTTGTTTCCATGAAAATGTTTCAGATCAAAAGTCGTGCCGCAGAAGAGAGAAGGACGAAGGAAAAAAGAGTGGCAAATCCAATGTAAAGCACTTCTGTTCCTTCCCCCCCACAAAAATGGCTGACCAGGCCGTCTCTCATTCCCCACTGCTTATAAACCGCTTCCTGTACACTCTATGCGAAAACCCATTAAACATTGTATTTTTCTCATATTTCAAATTGTTCTTCTCTGCTACCCGGATAGACGGATAATTAATCTCTCTTATCAGGGAGATAATACTATTCTTTTTCAACACCTTCTCTGCATACTCCAGACATCCCGCTGCCGCCTCCGTACCATAACCCCTCCCCCAGTATCCGTCATTAATTCTGTAACCGACCTCCAGTTCCTCTTTTCCATCAACGGTTTGTTTCAATAGCCCGCATATCCCTAAAAAACGGTTATCCTCTTTTCTTATCACTGCCCAAAAAGATGTCCCCTCTTCCTTGTACTTTCTTTGTACCTTCTCCAGAAACTCTTTTGATTCCTCCAGATTTAATGTCTTGGGGAAATACTGATGCACTTTTTCATTTGAGAGCAACTCATATAACTCCTGGAAATGCTCTTCTGATAATTCCTCCAGAATCAGTCTTTTGGTTTGAAGTATTTTTTTTGCCATTTATGTCCTTTTTTTGGGCATTTTTGGATTGCCATTTTATTTGCTCCGTCCCCTTTAGGTTCACAGAAGCTCTAAGAGAATGTACACGTTCCTTCACCATCAAGCTGCGTACAAATCGAATAGCGTTCCATTTACCCACAGTCAAACCGGTAGGTATTACTATTGCTATTTCTGTCCTGAATATAATGTACTTTGCTCTGTTTAATCCATCTCCAACTAGAAATTAATCTAGTCCTGATGAGCATAATTTTATTATCGGTGAATGATAGTTACACCTATAATTATCTGCATAACCTGCTACGCCAAGATTATACCGTAATTTCCGGCTTCTCTAATAATTTCGATCTGTTGATTATTGGGATTATTAACCTCCTTGAAAACAGAAAAATGATCCTGGCTAAAAAAGAACACGAAAAGCCTTATTTTCTGCCAGTGCTCCTGGTTTTAGACAAGCCCGATATTGCTATGCTAAAAGACATCCCCAAAGATTGCATTGATGATCTTATAGTAACACCGGTTGTAAAACAGGAGTTGTACAGCAGAGTAAAAATGCTGCTGAAAAGCCGTAATTTTTCTTTCGGGAATCTTGAAAACCAAAACTTATCCGGTATTTGTATTCATCAGCATGATTTAACGGACATTTCTGACCATTGTACATCTGCAGTTAAATGTCTCCGTCGTAAAGAGCACATGCTTATCGAAACTCAACGAATTACTCATCTGGGAACCTGGGAATATAATCTGAAGACTGCACCCCTGATTGAGTGGTCAGAAGAAATGTACCGTATTTTTGGATTTGCACCTGGCAAAATCACACCATCAATTCAGATATTGATTGACTCCATTCATCCCGAAGACAGAGAATCGATGCATCAATGGCTGGACAAAACCATGAAAGGGCAATCGGCCGGTGTTCTTGACTTCAGAATTATTGTTCACAACAAAAACCTGAAATATATCCGTGGTGATGGGAAACCGCTCTTTAATGAAAAAGGAGATGTGGTTGGCGCTATCGGTACTGCCCAGGATATTACAAATCAGAAACTCGCAGAAAAGGCATTAATTCATGAACGCGACTTTTCCAGACAGATAATCGAAAGTCTTCCGGGAATTTTCTATATAGCGGAAAAAAACGGAAGATTGATCCGGTGGAACAAACATTTCGAGCAGGTTACATGCTTCTCTGCCGATGAAATCACTCAGATTAACCTGTCAGACCTTTTCGCAGATAAAAATCAATTAACCAGTGCTATGAAAAAAGCATTTGAACAGGGGCAAGCAGAACTGGAGACTGCATTGATATTGAAAAATGGTCAATCAATACCATATCTACTTACAGCCAGTATCATTAACTGTCTCAAAGGCAAATGTCTGGTGGGAATGGGTATTGATATTAAAGAGAGAACGCAGATGGAGAAATCATTAATCGAAAGTGAAGCCAAACTGCGCCTCTTTATTGAACATGCACCAGTTGCACTTGCCATGTTCGATCTTAACATGCACTATATTGCCGCCAGCAACCGGTGGATCTCCGATTATCATTTACAGGACCGCAAAATCAGCGGACACTCCCATTACGAAATTTTTCCTGAAATACCTGAATACTGGAAATCTATCCACCAGCGTGCTATGAAAGGTGAAATTATCAGAGCTGAAGAAGACCGTTTTGTTCGCGAAAATGGTTCTATCCAGTGGCTTCGCTGGGAAGTACGCCCATGGAATGCTGTATCAGGAGCAATAGGCGGAGTTGTAATTTTTACTGAAGATATCACCCAGCGCAAACTCGCCCAGGAGCAGCTGAGTGCCGAGCGGGAGCGGCTGGCGGTGACACTCAGAAGTATCGGTGATGGTGTGATTGCAACTGATACATCCAACAGAGTTATACTTATGAATAAAGCCGGTGAAAAATTAACCGGCTGGAATCACACCGAAGCTCACGGAAAACCTCTGAATCAGATCTTTCATATCATCAGTGAAGCTTCTCATGATACGGTTCCAATTCCCGATGTCAACAGAAAATTTAATGGTAATCATCTTCTGGTCTCTAAAAATGGAAACAAAATTAACATATCTGTCCGGGGTGAACCTATAATCGACAATAGTGGCAATCCGATTGGCATGGTTCTGGTATTCAAAGACATTACCGACTACAGAAAATATGAAAACAACCTGCAGTCTTCCGTAATTCAAAAAGAGATTCTGTTGCAGGAACTTTATCACCGGACCAAAAATAACATGCAGGTCATATCTGCACTTCTTGAGCTGCAGGCCGCTTCTTCTGATATTCCGGAACTGGAGCGAATTATTAAAGACAGCCAATTCAGAATCCGTGCTATGGCACTTGCACACGAAAAACTATACAGATCAAAAAGTCTTTCCCAGATAGCAATGAATGAGTATATCGTGGATCTTGTAGAACAGCTGAAAAGCAGCTACGGCATACCTCCGGAAAAAATTACTCTGAACTATGAGCTTGAGGATATTGCTCTCTTGATCGATGTCGCCATCCCATGCGGTCTGATAATTAACGAACTGGTATCAAACTGCTTTAAACATGCCTTTCCAGGTGACAGAAAAGGCAAAATCGATATCAGCTTTCACCGGAAAAACAGCAACCTGATCGAACTGATAATAGCTGATAACGGAGTCGGCCTGCCTGCAGGATTCGATATCCAGCACAGTACATCACTGGGAATCCAGCTTGTCAGACAAATCATTTCACATCAGCTGCATGGTTCTATCCAGGCAGAATCTGATAACGGTCTACGATGGTCATTGCATTTCCGCAATGACATATACACAGAAAGAGTATAACGGAAAAAGTGGCTGAAAAACCAGCTCCTTTTCTTTACATTCAAGGAGAAACCGGGATGAAACAATCTCCAACTGTCCTGATTGTGGAAGATGAAGCGGTGATGGCTATGTTACTGGAAAAAAGAATAAAATCAAGAGGATTTTCTGTTTGCGGAGTAGCATCCACAAAAGAGCAGGCCGTAGATCTTTCCTTGAAATATTCTCCTGATTTTATTATCATGGATATCCGCTTGAGCGGAGAAGATGATGGGATTGAGGCTGCAGAAGAAATTACCAGCAAAATAAAAACCCGTATCATTTTCAGTACCGGCTATTCCAATGAAAATGTGATCTCAAAAGCCATGAAACTACACCCTATAGCTTACCTGGTAAAACCTTTCGATATACTTGAATTGATTTCAATCATGAACCGCAACAGAGAGCCAACCGACTGACTCTCTGTTCATTTAAAATTGCAGCTTCTTCTGTGTCAGGTATATTCCTTTGGAAACCGGAATGGTTCTGTGCGTCAAGTCAGTACCTATAAATCTGCCCATCAGATCAAATCCGTTATTTATAACTGCATTCCCGGTAAACAGCTGCTTTCTATATACAATCAAGTCTGATTTGGCAGGTCCTGACCTTAAATCCCTGAGTTTGGTGGCAGTGATATTCATCAGACTTACATCGTCAATAAAGGTGGTTATTTCCGATTTGCCAAAGTCAAACTCTATCCTGGCATTATCATCCCCTTCTGCGCCCATGACAAATTCGTACACATAATTTTCCGGGGTATTGCTTAGTGCGACAATTTCTGAATACCAGGTTTGATGCGGTGGAACGGTCATGTTGATCCGCACAGTGATAGTCCGGTCATTTTCTGCCCACCCCCTGAAACTTATCCGGTATTTATTTCCTGCAATCATGTTCATACCAGACTGACTCAACTGCAGATCCCAATCGTTACTTCCTGCAGAAGAAATACTGATTTTGAAACTTCCGTCCTCAACCTCTCTGAGAGCTGATGTTCCAGTGTTACTCCATTGTGACCAGGAGTTTAGTCCATTATCAAACCCGCCATTAATCACCATCTCTCCACGCGAGCAAAAGTTTGCTTTTAAAAACGTACTGCGGATCAGATTAAAAGTAACCGGATTTTCATCAGTCGTAAAATCCCCTGACCATGACTGAAATTCATATCCTGAATCGGCAATTGCAGAAAGGGTTATCTTATCTCCTGAAACATATTCAGTTTTGACCGGATCGATAATTACCTTCCCTCCGGGGGTATTGTTTACAGTCAAAGAAAGCGGACCGTTTTCAGCCATCTGATACACCCTCACATAATCGATATAGAATCTGGTGGCCGAAATGGAATTATCTATCCCCTGTGCCCCACCCCAGTCCCCTCCGAATGCGCTGTTAAGGACGATGTGGAATCTTTTATCAAATGGCCAGGTTTTATACCCTTCATCCCTGTTTTCGAAAGTAAAATACTTGATCCCATCGACAAATGCATCGATACGGTCCGCAAACCACTCAATCGAATAAACATGGTATTGATCGGAACAATCATCTACTGAGATGCTTTTTCCCACCTGGGTTCCTTTTGTATGATTAAGGTCCTCTGTATGCACTGTGGCATGTATTTTACCCTGATCATATCCCACATGTTCCATAATATCGATTTCCCCGCTTGAGGGCCAGCTGCCATATTCCCAATCGGTGGGAAGCATCCATATAGCCGGCCAGGTGCCTTTCCCTGAAGGAAGCTTGGCCCGCACTTCTATCCGGCCATATAACCAGTCCCCTTTCTTTTTGGAGACCAGACGGGCAGATGTATATTCTTTACCGGAAAAAGTTTCTTTACGCATTTCAATTATTAATGCGCTATCCTCTATCCGTGCATTTTCCGGACGATTCTCAGTATAATACTGAAGCTCATTGTTTCCCCATCCGTCTCCACCAACATCATAGGACCACTTCTTCTTATCCGGAGTCCCGGGTGTGTTGAACTCGTCAGACCACACCAGTACCCAGTTCTGGGCAAAACTTTGCGAAGTCATGACTCCAAATAGAATCAGGCACATTGAACAAAATCTATTCCTCTTTTTCATGAGATCCTCCATATAGAAGTAATCTAATTAATTCTACAGAGTATAGCGGGGGCCATTTTCTCTTTTTAATATCACATATTATAACAGGTTATCAATTATCTTTAGCAAAAAACCACTTTTTTGCTTTTCTATTTTGCCCGGGAGACAGTTATGGACAAGAAGGTAATGGAGCTTCTATTAAAATCACAATGTAATGAAATTTCCGAACATTATATATATCAAAAGCTTGCCCGCATCGAGAAAGATGCTGCAAATCGTGCAGTTCTCGAGAAGATTGCCAACGATGAGCTAAACCATTACCAGATATGGAAAAAATTCACCGGAAAAGAGGTTAAACCATCATTGCTTAAAATCTGGTGGTATTATCTCATTTCCCGGATTCTGGGACTGACTTTCGGAATCAAGCTGATGGAAAAAAATGAAGGTGGCGCTCAGAAAAATTATAAAAAAATAGCCGAACAGATTCCTCAGGCTGCCGAAATTGAAGCAGAGGAGAATGAGCATGAGCACAAGTTGATCTCTCTAATAAATGAGGAGAGGTTAAGCTATGTGGGCTCAATGGTTTTAGGTCTCAATGATGCACTGGTGGAACTCACAGGAGCACTGGCCGGGCTCTCTTTAGCACTTCAGAATCCCAGAATGGTTGCTCTTGCAGGTCTGATCACCGGCATTGCAGCTTCACTTTCCATGGGGGCATCCGAATACCTTTCCACCAAATCAGAAAATGGGGGGAAAAATCCTATAAAAGCATCGGTCTACACAGGAATCGCTTATGTGTTCACTGTTACGGCTCTTATCATGCCATTTTTTTTCATAACTCAACCATTGATCGCACTTTCTGTAACTCTTTTTACAGTAATGATCATAATTGCACTTTTCACCTTTTATGTTTCGGTGGCTATGGAACTTCCTTTTATACGACGTTTTCTGGAAATGGCACTCATAAGCCTTGGAGTTGCAGCAATCACCTTCGGCATCGGTTTCTTTATCCGTAAATTCTGGAATATAGAGATCTGAAATTTCAGACAACTGGATTTTCCCGGAAAGGTCCAAAGCCGGGATTATCCCTTTTAAACTTTGCATTTGTTTTTCTATTTACATTCTCAACTCAGGATTCCACTTTCATCTGTTGCTTTCGCCGTTTTTCAACCGGCATTTAACCGGTTTTTCACCTGATGCTATCTGCATTGTCCTGAATCATATTCGCCGTGTCGCATGCTGGTGTCTGTTTATATTTACAGTTAATTATCTGTTTTCAAATTCAGGAGAACATGAGGAATTTTGTGGCAAAATAAATTGCATTAATGAGGGAATTTTTCCTATATTTATAAAATAATTCATCTTCAAAACAGCCTGATTCTTATTACAATTTGAATTATTCTCACTTATGAGTTCCCGACTCTGCAGTGCATCATTTTAACCAGGCTTTAAAACACTAACCAAACGGTGGTATTCTATGCAACGTATCATTCTGGTTTCCAACCGTCTCCCTGTTACAGTGGAAAAAAGAAAAGGAGAATTGCATTACCATCACAGTGCAGGCGGACTGGCTACCGGGCTTAATTCCATATATGTAAAGGACAATTCATTATGGATCGGATGGCCTGGAATCAATCATGAAAATATCACTACTGAAGAGAAAAACCAGATTCAGGATTCACTTGCACAAAGAAATTGTGCCCCGGTTTTTTTATCACGTGACAATATTGATAAATATTACAATGGTTTTTCCAACAAGACTATCTGGCCTCTGTTTCACTATTTCCCTCAATATGCTGCTTTTGATGCAGATTACTGGGATTCATACGTTCAAGTAAACCAGAAGTTTGCCGCTGTTATCATGAAACATATAAACCCCGGTGACAGTGTCTGGATTCACGACTATCAGCTCATGCTGCTGCCAGCACTGCTTAGAGAAAAGGTGGAGGACATAACAATTGGCTTCTTTCTTCACATTCCATTTCCATCTTTTGAAATATTCCGCCTGCTTCCCTGGCGTAAACAACTGCTTGAAGGCTTACTGGGTGCCGATCTTATAGGATTTCACACTTTTGAATACATACGGCATTTTCTTAATAGTTCAAGAAGAATTCTGGGATGTGAATATTCATTTACCCAAATAACTTATAAGAACCGTATGATTATGGCAGATGTTTTCCCCATGGGTATAGATTATGAACGTTTCCTCAACGCATCCAGCCATGCGGATGTCAAAAAGGAGGAAAAGAGCATAAGGGAGAAAACCGGTAACACTTCGCTTATTCTCTCGATCGACCGGCTGGATTACACCAAAGGTATAGTGCAGCGGCTGGAAGCATACGATCTTCTTCTCACCAGGTATCCTCAACTCAAAGAGCGTGTTACCCTCATTCTGGTGGAAGTCCCCTCCAGGGTTACGGTTGACTCATACAGAAAACTGAAAAGGCAGATTGATGAACTTATCGGGCATATCAATGGTAAATATGGTGTTATCGGATGGGCACCGGTTCTCAATTTGTACAGGTCAATCCCCTTCTCAACTCTTATCGCCCTTTATTATACCTGCGATATAGCTCTGGTCACTCCGCTAAGAGATGGAATGAACCTGGTAGCCAAAGAATTTGTGGCTTCCAAAGACAACCGTCCGGGAGTGTTAATTCTCAGTGAAATGGCCGGAGCTGCACGTGAAATGGGTGAAGCTCTGATTGTCAACCCCAATAATCTTGACGAATTGGCAGAGGGTATCAAAACTGCACTGGAAATGCCTCCAGATGAGCAGATCAGAAGATTAAAGCTGATGCAAAAACGGCTGATTCGCTATGATGTTCGAAGATGGAGTTCCGATTTTCTGGCAAAACTCAAACAGGCAGCTACTCAAAGAATGCAACTTCAGGCAGAGAAGTTTTCTTCTTCACAAAAAAACGAACTTCTCTTACAAGTTAAGAAATCCGGACGGACACTTCTTCTTCTGGATTATGATGGAACTATCGTTCCCATTGCAGATAATCCGGATAAGGCAGTTCCGGATGATGAGCTCTTATCCATTCTCAATGACCTGCAGAATCAACCGGAATACACAGTAGCTATTGTCAGCGGAAGAGACAGGGAATTTCTGCAAAAATATTTTGACGATTTCAACTTTATTCTGTGTGCAGAGCATGGAGTCTGGATAAGGCAACCGAATGAAAACTGGCAAATGATTAGCTTTATCCAGAATACATGGAAAAACAAGCTCAGGCCAGTACTTGAGCTCTATGTGGACCGCACACCCGGGGCTCTTCTGGAAGAAAAGGACTACTCCCTGGCATTCCATTTCAGAAATGCAGATCCTGAATTAGCTTCTATCAGGGTTCGTGAGCTTATGGAAGCTCTGATTGATCAAGTATCCAACCTCAATCTGTGCGTGATTGAAGGCAAAAAGGTGATTGAAATCAAAAATGCAGGTATTAACAAAGGTAATTTCGCTCTAAAACAGATTCAAAAAGACGATTATGATCTGGTTATCGCAATTGGTGACGATGTGACCGATGAAGATCTGTTTGCCAGTTTGCCAGAAAACGCTTTCTCTCTAAAAGTGGGTATCGATTCATCCAAAGCCAGATTTTTTCTTGATTCTGTTTACGAAGTAAGAGATTTGCTAAAACAGCTCAGTATTTTACATACATCAGAACAGTTAATAGAAAGGGCCGGGCAACCATTTTGAAAAATCTCGATTATGGTATCGTAGGTAATTGTTCAACAGCAGCACTGATTTCTAAAAATGGAGCTATCGAATGGCTCTGCCTCCCTCACTTCGACTCTCCTTCAATGTTTGCTTCGATTCTTGACGAAAAAATAGGAGGCAGTTTCCAGCTTCTTCCACAGAACCTGATATCTACAGATCAGAAATATTTACCCAACACTAATATTCTGATTACCAGTTTTGTCACCCGTGATGGCTCCTTCGATCTCATCGATTTTATGCCCAGGTACAAATACGATGAAGGTGGTTACCACTGTCCGCCAGACCTGATTCGATTTATCAGAATAAGAAGCGGTTCACCGGTTATCAGTATCCAATATAATCCTGTGATGAATTATGGTGCCTCAAAGACAGTCACCAGAATTCACGAGCACTATGCCAAAAGTTTTTCCACCGATGGATTGTATGAATCTCTTTATCTGTATACCAATACTGATCTTAAAAAGGTTATTGCCGGTGAACCTTTTACAATATCCGCTGATTCTTATTTTTTAATGAGTTATAACGAAAAACTTCCATGCATAAATTTAGATTATATTAATCTGGAATATCAATTAACAAGAGCCTACTGGATGAAATGGACAGCCAGATCGACTTTTCCTGAAACGCCCTATAACAATGAAGTAATCCGCAGCCTTCTGGTTCTTAAACTGCTTACTTTTCAGCCAACCGGGGCCATTCTTGCCGCTGTAACGACCTCTTTACCGGAATCAATCGGTTCACAAAGAAACTGGGACTACCGGTTTTGCTGGATCAGGGATGCATCCATGACTATATCTGTACTGGCCAGAATGGGCCATATAAATGCTGCCAAAAGATTCATGCAGTTTATTCTCAACATCATCCCTTTCAAAGATGATAAAATTCAGATCATGTATGGTATAAGGGGTGAAAAGAACCTTACCGAGTACATCTTAAGCCATCTTTGCGGTTATGAGAATTCTTCACCAGTGCGTATAGGAAATGCTGCATTCAATCAGAAACAAAATGATATTTACGGAGTTCTTCTGGATGTAATCAATATATTCCTTCGTACTTTTCCCTGCGATTCTCAGACAAAAGAGAGCCTGTGGACAGTGGTCCGCTCCCTGGCTAAAACTGTCACCAGTTCCTGGGCTGAACCAGACAGAGGTATCTGGGAATACCGGAGCCAGATTCACCATTTCACTTTTTCCAAACTTCTTTGCTGGATGGCAATGGACAGAGCCGCCAGTATTGCTTCTTTTCTGGGTAAAAATGATTACATTCAACCCTGGAACCGTACCAGAGATGCAATACGTGAAGAAATTCTTAATAACGGCTGGAGCGAACAGATGCAATCCTTTGCACAGTTTTTTGGCAGTGATTATGTAGATGCGGCAAATCTTTTAATGGAACCTTACGGGTTTTTGAAAGCTGATGATCCCCGTTATATCAGTACTGTTAAAAAAACCGAAGAGCGACTTTGCAAGAATGGATTCATGTACCGTTACCGTAACGATGATGATTTTGGCAAACCGGAATCTTCATTTACTCTTTGCTCTTTCTGGATGATAGCTGCATTGTACAAAACCGGTGAGAAAGAAAAAGCCATGGCCATGTTCGAAAAGCTTCTTTCTCATGCCAATCACCTGGGACTTTTCAGTGAAGATATCGAGTTTAAGAGCGGACGGCTGCTTGGAAATTTCCCCCAGGCTTACAGCCATCTGGCACTTATCGACACAGCTACCCTTCTTTATGGAAAGGAAACTGCACCTGTCTCAAAATCCGGCGAAACATTAACATTCACCAACGAACAGGTGACAGTAAATGGTTAAAACCAGGGATAGCTTTCAGGAGACAGTGGAAACAAAGTAAGCTGATTTCTAAAAGCACGATCTCTTTTTCTGTCTCCAGGTTTTACTTCACAATATTTAAACTGATTCTGCATCGAAGTTATTTCTGATATTGTAACCTGCTTCATATTCTGAGGAATAGTCTTTTCCATAAAAAGTATTCTGATATTTTCCTCTGTTTGTGCAATTTTTATTCACCGCTTTCGGGAGGAAAAGATGAATTGGCAAACTGCAATGGTTCCAGGATACGCACCTGATGGCAAACCGGTTTTATCGGTATTGGCTAAGAAAACCTACTTGTTGCAATCAGAGAAGATTGTCCCGGCCGGAAAACAGTTTCCTCTTAACATATCCGATACACCTTCAGATCCCTCTAATCCCCTCTATTCTGAAACCGTTACAGAATCCGACCTGGTTGCCTTTAAACAAAATACCGATATCGTTGTACATGCTAAAGCACATTCGCCCAAAGGGAAAAAGGCTTACTTTCTTGATTGTGAAATTGTGATCGGCCCGGTTAACAAAAAGATAAGAGTATTTGGACACAGAAAGATCGAATCCAGACTTATCGGTGGAATAAAGTTCACTTGTCCTGTTCCATTTGAAAAGCAGGAAACCGGTTGGGCACATACATATGGAGGTGTTGCAAGATTAAAAAAAGGCATATTCTACCCGTTTCCACCAAATCCTATCGGAACCGGATTTAATCTGAAAGGAGGAATCCAGGATTACTCGCAAATTAAGGTTCCCTGCTGCGAAGATCCTGATTTTCCAGTAGAGCCTCAAGATCTGATTCTTAGAAGGTTTAGTGACTGGAAAAAAGCACCTAAACCGGTGTCTTTTGGCTGGACAAAGCCCACTTTTTTTCCTCGTTTTACATTCGCAGGAGTGTTTCCGGAACTTTCCGGCGCATCCGGTGCAGACTATAAGATAAATCCCCAGCTTCCTGCACTTGACTTCCGTTTTTACCAGGGGGCATCTGAAGGTCTTTGTGATTGTCTTCTCCAGGGTAATGAGCATGTAAAGCTAATCTATATGGATCCTCAACAACCGGTATTTGAATTCGATCTTCCGGATGATAAGCCAGTCATTTCACTTTTTGTGGGTAATTCATGCATTGAACTCACTCCCGTTCTTCAAACCCTGTTTATTGATAAAGAAAGCAGCAGTCTTTTTATGGTCTGGCGTGGTAGTATGCAGTATAACTGGAAGGAGATGACAGGAAAGAGCCTGCCACGGTTTAGGGTGGTCTGAAAATGTAGAAAACTTCTGAAGATGTCGAGTTTTTGAAGTAAGGGATCGTTTTTTCCCAAACTTGGATTTCTGAATCTTACAATCCTTGAGTCCTCAATGTTTTTTTTATCTTAGGATTTCTATTTAAATAACGTTATAAACTTAATCACATTCAATACCAGTGAGATTTGAATCGTAATTAAATTATAATTATATTATCATTATGAATGATATTCATTTTGAATGGGATAACCGAAAGGCATCAGCTAATCAACATAAGCATCAGATCACATTTGATGAAGCTGTAACTGTTTTTCTGGACCAGAACGCAACGATCTATTATGATCCTGATCATTCAAGGACAGAAGACCGATATCTCATTCACGGCATTAGCAGAAACCTCCGAGTATTGGTTGTATGCTATTGCTATCGTAAAAGCGAAGAAATTATCAGGATTATATCTGCAAGAAAAGCAGATCAGAGGGAAACGCAATATTATTTCAGAAAGAGAAGAACATGAGAGAACATTATGACTTTTCAAAAATGAAAGGCAAAAAAAATCCTTTTTCAAAACGACTTAAAAAGCAGATTAGCATTCGTATAAGTGTAGATACCTTGGACTATTTTAAAAAATTAGCAGAGGAAACGGGAGTACCTTATCAGAATCTAATAGATTCATATTTAGCAGATTGTGCAAATAAGCATAGGAAACTTCAGATGAAATGGGGGTAAAGAGCTTTTTCTATGGCGCTCAGATAAATACCCCCGTTTTTCTCAGATAAATTCCCCCTGAAAAAATTTACATTTAAAGTTAATTTAAAAGAATAGTTGCATTAAAACGTTGAAGACAGGATTTTTCTGCAAATAC
>JAEZKP010000029.1 GCA_023436145.1 Fibrobacterota bacterium
GTTAAACCGTCGCAGTCAAAAGAAAAGCTATAACTGGAATGAATTTAATCAAATGCTAGAAAAGATTAAGTGGCCAAAGGTACGAATAAAAGTTGATCTTAATCCGTTCAGTGCATGAAGTATACCCAAAGGCCAAATGAAGAGCCGTATGTGGGAAAGCTGCTCGTACGGTTCCGTGAGGGTTCGGGCAGGTAACTGCCCGTTCTACTCGACAAAAGAGCCGGTAGAGGCCGCTATCCTGTTTCAAATTTCTGATATCGAATTCTCTATTCATACTCCTGTTCCTGTTTAGAATTTGGGTATTGTAATTTGGGTTTTGTTTGGGATTTAAAATTTGTGATTTGGTGCTTTCTGGTCTGTAAATCCAAATTCCAAGCTGTTCTTTGCAGTAATCCTTTGTTAAATTAACCGGACACTACTGACTGATAAATAAAATAAAGACTTTAATCAGCTCTGGTTCACAATGATCAAATGCTTATGGATCTGGAGCTGGAATCCATCTTTTTACTGTATTTTTCAGGATGGATGCCCTATAAAACAACTCGGACATGACGGATTTAGAGCATTTTGAACAGGAAATAATTAACGAAGTTTCCGGGAATATCTTAAAGAAAGATAGCAGTAAAGTATGTGGGAATCAGTGGGTTAAACTGTAGAATTTGTTAATAAAAGGAAGCAGGGGAATCTTTGGCAAAGGGTAGAGTTTTTTGATTCAAAAAAAGCTGCTTATTGAGTTAAAATTCCGAAAACCAATCTTAAAGGGTTGTGAAAACGGCTATAAGAACAAAATTAAAGCATCTTTGTTGAGTAAATACTCAACAATATTTGATAATAATGTTCCTTTGGCTCCGGTTTTTATGGTAAATTAAAAGGTAAATTGAACCTGAATAGATCGCTTTTTTAGTGATGATTCGCAATGGGTCGACATAAAAGAATCGTGCTCTTCAGGTTGAATAAGAATTTGATGTATCAGGGGAAACTGTATGTATCAAATAATTTTAAAAGGAAGTTTTCTGGTTTTTAGTGTTGTCTTGTCTCTTTTAGCAGATGTGTGGACACTGAGAACACCTCCCCGGAGCGGTAATGATCCCAACTGGAATGCTCATTTCGAATCGGACCATTTTGCTGTGTGGTATTCAGATCAGTACCCATGCACTGAAGCCATGGCTAAAACCGGTTTGAATCAGCTGGAGAAAGTGCTTGATTTTTATGTAAATCAGAAAAACTTCTGTCCCCAGATACTGACTCGTAATCCAAATTACAAAGTAAACCTCTGTGTAATAGCAGACGGACTCTATGGTGGTCTCGATGCTCAGGGACATCCTGGAATGTGGATGGGTGTGGGCGGACTTGCCGATAATTGGGGATTGGCTCATGAATTTTGTCATGCTCTTCAGGGTGCCACCGGAGGATTCAGAGGCGGCAGGGAAAACTACTCCGGCTGGTTTTGGGAATGTCATGCGAACTGGATGCCCCACCAATTATACCCGGATAATCCCCATTGTACCGAAATGTATACCCGTATGGCTGATCTCTATTATGGAAGTCACAGGTGCCGTTACTGCAACTGGCAATTACTGGAGTATCTGAAAGAGAAAAAGGGATTTCAATTTATTAATGATCTGTGGAATAATTCCGGTACTGATGTAATAGCGACTATGATGAAAAACGGTGGATGGGATGTATACGAATTCGGTGATCTTTTTGCCGATTTTGCATCTAAAAATGTTATCTGGGATTATCAGAATGGCGCAACTTACCGCTCTATTTACGGATCACAGTCTGCACAGAACAAGTGGAGACGCTATACATATCTACAGGAACTAGACACTGTCAATAACCGTTACATTGTGCCCTTTGAGTTTGCACCGCAAAGATATGGCTACAATCTGGTTCGGCTGTATCCGTCAAATGGAGAAACAAAAGTAAAGATTCGTTTCCGTGGTTGTGTTCAGACAGAAAGCAACAATCCCTCTTACCGCTCAACCAATCAATGGGAGCCTTCATCGGTTCCACTGCCTGGTTCAGACTGGCGTTACTCTCTGGTCGCAGTGACAAGCCCGGGTAAAGCGCGTTATAGCGAAATCAAACGTTTTTCCGATGGAGCACCTGATCTTGAATTTGATATAACCGGTGCTACTGAAGTTTATCTGGTTGTTACTGCGGCACCTTCGGTGTACGCACCAATAGTCTGGGATCAGATGTATTACACTATTTACCGCTACCCCTGGATGGTAGAGATAACCGGTGCGAAACCACAGGGATTTGACCCTGTAACTGTTGCAGGTAAAGCACATCCCAATGGTGGTGGATTTGTTGCAAATTCAGCAAATGTTGCTGCGACCGCTTATGTCGGTCCCTTTGCCCGTGTTCTTGGGGGTTCGGTAAAGGAAAATGCACGAATAGAAGATCGTGCAATCGTTAAAGGAGGGACAATAAGCGGGGATGCAGTTGTCAAAGGAAATGCCATGGTTGCAGGTGGAACCATTTCCGGTTCCGCTGTTGTATCGGATAATGCCGCTGTATGGAGCGGAACTATTACCGAAAATGGCCGGGCAGATGGCTCTTCCAATATTTCACGTGTAACAATAAAAGGAACCGGCCGGATTGGTGGGGTATGCTGGGTTTTAACAGATGTATCTGTTTCCGGAACTGCACAGATGCTTGGCGATGGAGAAATCGTGGCAAGTAAATCCAGTGGAGTGCATTATGGCTTAATTGACAACTCCGAGGAGGGTAATGTGGGCAACAGCCGCACTGCTCCGGTTACAGAAGTCACAAAACCAGGGCCTTTTCAATGGTATGAGGTCTCAACCGGTTTTAAAACAAATGCTGATCCAGAAAAAATTTCTGACGGGTCATCTGTTTTTTTCAGAGGAGCTGATGGAGTTGTATACCTGAGAAGTAATATTACTGCAAAAGGACCTGTTTCAATAGAAATTATGGATATAAAAGGCCGGGTGCTCTGGCATAATCGAACTGCAGGTAACAGTGTAAACTTTGCAATACCGGCAACAGCAGTAAAAACAAACATACTTCTTATATGGCGGTTACGTGGAAACCAGGTTGACAAAAAAGGCAAACTGGCCTTTCCCTTAATGTAAGGGGAGATTTGAAGGGTATGCAGCACATCTTCTCTTATATAGATTATCGTGATTTTCTTCGCGATTATTACGATGAACGAAAGCGCGAAGCTCCGTGGTTTTCTCTGCGTGTATTTGGAAGTAAACTGGGTCTTAATGCCGCATACCTGCTGAGAATTATGCAGAAACTGGAGCACCTGTCTCTGAAAAAGGTTTCATCTGTTTCAACCTACTTTGATTTTAAACCGGTCGAAGCTGAATATTTTGAAGCAATGATAGGTTTTACCAGAGCTAAAAGTGAGTCGGAAGCAACACTTTTTTTTGAAAAAATGACTCAGCTTAAAGGTGGTATCCGGTCAACCTGTCTTCATTCGCTTCAGTTTGAGTATTACCAGAAATGGTATTATTCGGCTGTTCTGGCTGTGATCGGATTCTTCCCTGTAAAAAGGAATTTCAGACAGTTAAGTAAAATTATTTTTCCTCAGATCAGCACATCAGAAGCAAAGAAATCTGTGGAGTTATTGGAAAAACTGAATCTGATACATCGTAATGCCGATGGATTTTATGAACGGACTCATCTTCATATATCGACCGGCTCGAAGTTCCAACCACTTGCAGTGCACCAACATCAGAAAGCGATGATTCATCTGTCCGAAGAAGCTATAGAACGGTTTCCAAAAGAACACAGGGATATATCGTCATTGACAGTTACTATGAAAAGGGAAACGCTTGAGGATATACGCGAAATACTCCGGAATTGCCGTCAGGCCATCATTTCCAGAGTCTCTGAAGATAAGGAAACTGATTGTGTCTACCAGATAAATATGCAGGCGTTTCCAATTACAGATGTTCTGAAAAAACAGGAGATGCAGTCATGAAAAAAATAATCAGTCTGGTTTTGCTGTTTCTCTCCTGTATGCATGTTGCAGGTCCGGGGGGTTCTTCTGAAACCCAAAATGGTTTCGCATGTTCAGTTCTGCATGCCGATGGAACCCCGGCCAGAAATGCTTTAGTACGTATCCGCCCGGTTGACTTTCTTGCCGGAAATGAGAATAGTATATCGGGAGTACTGTCTATTATCGATACGGTTACCGATGATTCCGGACATATTACTATTAAGTCACTGCAGTATGGCGATTACTATGTAGAAGTAAATGACATGAAATCCAGTGCCGGATTGATTCAAATATCAGCCAAAATGGGTAGTGAGTTGCGTTCAGATACTATTACCCTTCTTCCCTATGCCCGTGTTAGCGGAAAAACCGGTGATATCAATCATAAAATCAAATTTGTGCAGATAAAGGGACTGGATAGAATCACCACAGTTACACCGGATGGAAGTTTCTCATTTAATGATCTTCCCGAAGGTGTATTCACTTTTGTATTTACTTCCGATGATCAGCAAAATCTGATATCAAAAGATAGCATGAGCGTAAGATCAGGTGAAATTAATGTTATAGGGTACAGTCTTGTCAAGACAATCGTTCTGAATACAACTGCATCGGGAGCAGATGTTTCTGAAGATGTATTTTCCTTTCCGGTGCTGATCCGTTTTGATGGGACCGGTTTGCAATTGCATCATAGCAGGACCCTCTGTTTTACTAAATCCGATGGAACGATTCTTCCATATCAGATTGAATTCATTGACTCAACAAATAATGCTGGTGCTGTGTGGGTTAAGATGGATACAGTTAAAGGAAATGATTCAAATTTCATTTATATGCATCATAGCACCGGAACAAGAGATGAAAACAGTATGACTGAGCAGGTGTTCGATCCGGACCAGTTTGCAGGTGTGTGGCATCTCGATGAAATTTCTAATACAAATCAGGGCGGTTACAAAGACGCCACATCTAATGTAAGAAATGGTACAGGTTTCGGAATTGAAACCGGAAGACAAACATCGGGATTGATCGGACTGTGCCAGGAATTAAACGGAATTGATGGTTATATCCATATCACAGGTTTACTTGATCAGGCAAAATCATTGACCCTCAGTGCCTGGATTATAAGCACCGATAGTGTTGGTGAAATAATTTCAATCGGTGATAACGCAGGTATGCGTTTTTTCAGTGATTCAGCAGGGATTGGGGTTTACAGTTATTATTCTTACAAAGATGCAAACAGCTGGCTTCCAATTAGTGCCAAAATCGAATCAAAGCTGCCTCAGTGGCATTACATGTCCCTGGTTATAGATTCCAGCGCGGGCCTTATGTCATTATACATAGATGCCGTCTTAAAAGCCCAGGCTGTCATGATCGATGAACTACTTTACAATAAAGTAGGAAAGGATACTTATATAGGTCAGGCATTCCGTGAAATCTGTAATTTTAAAGGTTTGATAGATGAAGTAAGGGTATGCAACAGAGCACGGAGTTCTGCATGGCTGAAATTGTGTTTCGAAAACCAGCGAAGTGACCAGTTATTTGTAAAGTACTGATGAAACCCGGAAAACATTTTTACGGAGAATGGATAGGCCCTGGTAGTGTTTCCTGGACACGTGAAAAATAAATAAAGCTAAACATTTCAGAAAAGCGGTGAAATATTGAAAAACCATAAAGGCACCTGAACCGGAGTAATAAAAATCATGAAACACATTATTTTATTTACAATTCTGCTATGCCTGTCGCTATCAGTTTCTGCCCAGAAAACTGTTTACATACCTAATGATCTGAAGAAAATGAATCTTAACAGTGCATCAAGCCAGTGGTGTTATGCAAGAAGTATTGAGACAGACAATATTGTTGTTTTCTGGGAATCTGGTTTTGGCAGTGACCCGTCTACAGCTTCAGGCAGTTATCGTGTAGATATGAAAAAACTCTTAGATGTGGCTGAGAAAAGCTATTCGGTTTATCTGGATACTTTAAAGTTTGTAATACGGGGATCATCGGTAACCGATAAATATAAACTGATGATTTTTTTACTTTATAGCACGGAATGGGCTGCCTATGGATCAGGTCAGGACAATCAGGTCGGGTCTCTTCATGTAAATCCGGCTGCTGCAAATATCGGTAATGTGGTTGCACATGAAATAGGGCACTGTTTTCAGTATTTAACAGGCTGTGACACTGATGGAGGTTACCAGTATGGTTTTGGAGAAAACGGTTCCGGTGGAAATGGATTTTGGGAACAGTGTGCACAATGGATGGCGTGGCAGGTATATCCCGGACAGCAGTTTCTTGAAAGTGATTTTCGCAATTATTTAAACAGTCATCATAAACATATTTTGCATGAAGAACCACGATATGCCAATTTTTTCATTCAGGAGTACTGGACATACAAGCATGACAAAACATTTCTGGGAAAGTTATGGAGAGATTCCAGAAGGCCGGAAGATCCTGTAGAGACTTATAAGAGGCTTAATTCACTGTCACAAACACAATTTAATGATGAAATCTATGAACATGCAGCCCGCTTGACTACCTGGGACCTTCCAGGGATAAAAACGTATGGAGAGAAATACATTGACAGCAGATCTCAGGTGAAAATGAATCTTACTTCGGATGATTACTGGCTGGTCGATCAATCAGTGTGTATCGAGAATTATGGATATAATTGCATCAAATTGGTTGCCCCTTCACAGACTACTGATGTGACCGTTCATATTAAAGGTAAAGCTGGTACCAGTGGTTTCAGAGCATTGAAAACGGAAAAAGGCGGATGGAGATTCGGTTTTGTAGCGCTTCTCAATGATGGTACAAGAAAATATAGTGAAATGGCAACTGCAAATGTGACAAATGGCAATAATCCTGATGAATCGCTGGTTTTCAGTTGTCCGGATAACTGTTCCAAATTGTGGCTGGTTGTCTCAGGTGCACCTCAGGAACATTGGAGGCATCCCTGGGATGACAACAATACAAATGATGAACACTGGCCATACGAGGTTCAGTTTAAAAATACCAATTTGCTGGGGCAGAAAGTGGCAATCGCAGCTTCAGGAATAAGAAACTTTTCTCCGGGTTTTTCTCACAGGATTACGACATCCACAATATATCTATCTGAGAGTATTAATTGGCAAATTACTGATCTGGCTGGTAAACGGCTTTTTTCAGGATATGGGAATACGATTAGTATTAATAACCTCTCCAGTGGTGGATATCTGTTATGTTATTCTGGCAAATACCATAAAATCCTGAAAAAATAAAAGTTATATGCATCCTTGCCCCATAGCGGCAATATATTTCTAGTCAACAGCCCCCCAATAATACCCCTCCTTGTCCCGTAGGGACAACAAATTGTTAAAAACCGGAAATGGCCAACCACATTACTAGGGATAGATGTCCGATAAAACAACTCGGGCATGGGGGGGTTCGGGTCATTTTAAAAAGATACTATTTCAGATACAGAAAACGTGAATTCCGACCTGTTTGACGGTCTATAAGAAGGTAAATATTTCCCGGTTTTAACTGCCTTAATACATTTGCATTACTGTTGATCCCGGATATTCTGATAGCTCTTCCGTCCAGTGTATATATGTTAAAATCGGATAGTGAGGTATTGATCTCTTTAGATGTTAAAGCCTTGCTATTACGCGTATTCTTGATTGCTACAGTACCCTTGCGCGGAACATAATTCTGGTCCGCAAGTGATAAAAATGTCTGTGCATACCGTTTTCCAAGTTCTCGCATACCTGGACTGTCGAAATGTGCGTTATATTGATCTCCGGATTTCTTCTTTAGGTCCTTTGAAGAAGCCACTCCACAGTTTGGATATTCTGATGCAAGTTTATTGACCAGTGTATTGTGACTGGCGCAACACGCCCCCTGGTCCTGCACTAATTCACCAACGACCACCGGAAGTGTATTTTCCAGACCCAGATCTTTCTTCAGGTTATCAAAGATTCCTTTTGCAGTGTTAACCCACCAGTTTTGTCCAACATCATTTTCACCCTGATGAAAAAGAAACCCTTTGATAACTCCGGTTTCCTGAGCGATTTTGCAACGCTTTAACATCCATTCATATGGACTGCTGTTACCTATAGTAGGGTGAGCCCACGTTGGAATATTAAAATTGCTTCCACCTTTTTCAAAAACCTTTAAAGTCTGTCCGGATAATGCACAGGGTACTAATCCGATGGTAATATCCTCACGGATTGAATCAAGCATTGTTTTGGCAAACCAGTCTCCGGGACTGATTCCTTCACTGCATATATGAAGAGGTGGATATGCGGTATACCATTGGTCATGAGTTCTTTTTAAGGGATATTGTTTGCAGCTCGGCCCTGATCCTGCTGAACAATCGCTGAAAGCCAAAACTTTTACTCTGGGTGAGGTATCACAGTCTTGGGTAATAAGATTACTGGTGTTACCACCACCTGCCATATTGGATTGTCCAAAAAGCAGATAAATATGAAAATTCGGGTCTGGTTCAGCATTAATTAAGGAAATGAATAGAGGAATGACAATGCCAAGACTTGATAAATATTTTTTAATGTTCATACAATCTGCTTTATTAAAGAAGAGATATGCCTTTTCACATTTTGTTCAAAAATACACATTTTTAACAAAAAGGGCCAAATGAGATATAATTTCAATCTGCCAATATAAATATACCCTCGCTTTTTCCTGATGAACTGGTTTCAGCCTTCTTTGTAATTCTTCTGCCGGACAGATCGTGTATTGATTGCTCATGTGATGGAAATGTTTTGTTTTGAATTGAAAGGACCTTTCTGGGTGATTTCTTTAATGTGTTTCTCTGATGAGAAAGGTTTGCTTTAACATCTGTAGCATCTCCAATGAAACGATACCAGTTAAGCCGGAATGGTTCTCCGGAGCCTTTATATACCAGATAAAGGTCTTTAACACCTGAACAGTTACTAACATCACAGCTGAAAGTCTGCCAGGTTGTCCATCCACCGGTACCGGTAATATCACACTTTCCAACCTGAGTCCCTGTAGCACTTCCCAATCTTATTTCGATTGATCCTCCATTTGTAGCACTTGCAGCCCGTACTTCAAACTTTTTGGCTCCATCACCGAAATCGACACCGGAAACATTGGTATAGTCACCATCAGAAAGACTTGTAAGCATTATTCCACCTTCACTGCAAACATCAGTTTTGATTCCTTTTTGTCTGTCGATGGTTTCTGCCTGAACTGTATCAAATGGGTTAAGATTTTTAATCTGCGCCGGACCTTCATTGGTGCATGTTGCTTTTTTGATAGTTCCATCATTGTTAAATGTAATCAAATCGACACTGACATTGCGTTTGTAGACTTCGTTAGACAACCGGCGATCATGATAAAATATATACCATTTGTCTTTGAAGTTGACTATGGATGTATGATTGTTATTATAACGGTTAATATTCTGTCCGTTTATTGTAGGATTATCCAGTGCTGTACCTTTATAAGTGAAATCCGACATAGGTTTACTACTCATAAGGTAATCGATTTTTGAAGCTCCGGTAGTGGCATAAGAAAAGTAATAGGTATTGTTGTATTTGTGCATATAAGCGGCTTCAAAGGACTCCTTCGCATTAATGGTAACAGCAGTTCCGTTAACGGAAGTCATATCTTCATTAAGCTTGATAACCCTCAGGTTTGTTCCGGTTTGTGTATCTCCACCTCCGAAATAAAGATATGCCTGTCCATCTTCATCAACAAAAGCACATGGGTCAAAGAGCCATGGAACGTTGCAATTGGGCATCTGTTTATTTACGATAGCCTTGCCTAATGCATCTTTGAAAGGACCTTCAGGCTTATCGGCAACAGCGACTCCAATCGAATTTCCTCCATCGGGAAAATAGAGATAAAACTTCCCGTTTCTGTGGACACAAGATGGTGCATATGCCCGGTTTGCCCAGGATGCGTCACGAGGTACTTTGAACACTTCCCCATGATCTGTCCAGTTAACCATGTCGTCTGAAGAGATAAGGGTATAATCGACAATGTCATAATTTTCATTGTTGTTGTCATCACGTGAACAGTAGACATATATGCGGTCATTATAGACAAGAGCGCTGGGGTCTGCTGTATACTTTTGCGCAATGATCGGATTATGAGCTGATATGGAAGAAAGAAAAGAGGATGTTATTATAATACCCCAGGACAAGACGTATTTGCGACTTTTTGGAAACATATCACCACACTCCCGTTATATTAAAAAAAAAGAATCTGTGCCAATTTGACATGAAAATATTAAAACATGATTTCAAGTTTGCAGTCAATGTATTTGCGCTTATCTGTATCACGACCAACCGGAAAAACCGGTTTAATTACCCGATTTTTGCATATCTGCTTATAAATTAAGCTAAAAAAGAGTTATGAAGGGGAACATTAATTTCAAACTTCCTAAAAAGTCTGGACAGATATGTCCACAGTATACTTATACTTTTTGGTATTGAAATCAGGGTTATAAGTTAAAAAGATGGTTCTGTTATTTGGGAAGAGAGAAATATTATCTCTTTAATATAGTCTTTCCGTGGTATTTGGTTTTGTTTTTTTAATTTCTGAAGTTAAAGAATTATTGAATGAAAGGTCGGTGTTTGACATTGAAATTGTATTGATGTGGATATTTCTGTCCATACTTTATCTGTTTTACATCAATCAGTTATGTAAAATATTGGTATATTACAAATATTATCATGACGTTTAAAACCGAATCAGCGATCAATAACAGAAAGGCTTTAGAAAAGCAGATGCTATTCACAAAAGCAGAAAAAATGAAGAAAATATTGATTAAGCAGATGCTTATAACCGTCATGTGCAGTATTTCAGGCATTATCCCAATTGTTAATGCTGAAACAGTGAAAAACCCTGTGGTATGGGCTGATATACCTGATATCTCAATTGTGCTGGCTGGTGACAAGTATTATATGAGCCACACCACTATGCATATGGCTCCTGGTGTGCCTATCATGGAATCTGAAGATATGGTGAATTGGAAGACAATAGGATATTGCTATTCAATTCTTACCAATAATGACATGATCAATTTAGCCAATGGAAAAAACGCTTATGGTAAAGGATCCTGGGCGAGTAGTATCCGGTATAAAGACAGCACTTTTTATGTGATGGTTCCTTCTCAAACCTCTGGAAATACTCATCTGTATACAACCAGAAATATCAAAAAGGGACCCTGGAAGGAAACGAAATTTCCTCTCTGGCATGACCCCTCACTTTTTTTTGATGATGACGGTCGCAACTATGTTCTTTATGGACAGGGAAACATCAATATTATAGAGCTCAATTCTGATTTGACAGGAGTCAAATCCGGTGGTCTGTCAAAGGTTCTTCTTAACAATCCTCATACTGTTGCCAGTACTGATGTTAATCTTCCTGCTGAAGGAACGCAGATTCATAAAATTAATGGATATTATTACATTTTCACCATCTGCTGGCCCAGAGGCGGCGTGAGAACAGCACTTTGTCATCGAAGCAAATCACTGACCGGACCCTATGAGGGAAAAGTGGTTCTAAGCAGCAACGGCGTAGCCCAGGGTAGTGTTATTCAGATGAAAGATGGAAGCTGGATGGGTTATCTTTTTCAGGACAATGGTTCTGTAGGAAGATCCCCCTGGTTGATACCGGTAAGCTGGAGTAATGATTGGCCGGTTTTTAATAACGGTAAAGCTCCGGAGAGTTTCAATATGCCCTCAGTCTCCTCTTCTGAAGGATGCGGTATTGTAACTTCAGATGAGTTTGCAGATACAAGCCTCAAACTTGAATGGCAGTTTAACCATAATCCTGACAATTCCAAATGGTCTCTTAAAGAGCGTCCTGGTTATTTACGTATTAGGACAGGGCGTGTTGATAAATTTGTCACCTCTGCCAGAAATTCTCTGACCCAGCGCTCTTTCGGTCCAAAATGTTCCGGTCGCATATCGCTTGATGTAAAGGGACTGAAAAATGGAGACTATGCCGGGCTTTGCGCATTGCAAAACAAATACGGTTTTGTGGGGGTTAGACGGTCAGACAATAAAAATTACATTGTTATGATGAACGGGTCATCAGGTTCTCCTGTCCAGGCTGAATCCGTTAATCTTACCACCGATAAGGTATTTTTACGGATTGATATGGATTTCACAAACAGGACTGACAAAGCCACATTTTTTTACAGTCTCGACAGCATCAGCTGGAAATCAATTGGCAACACACTTCAAATGAGCTACGACATTCCTCATTTCATGGGGTATCGTTTTGCACTGTTTAACTTTGCCACCGGGGATACCGGTGGTGTTGCCGATTTTGACTGGTTTCATATAGGTCCGTCTGTAAGTCAGAGGATCAATCTTTATCCCGGAGAAATAGTCCCGGTTAAGCATAGTCATAAATCTGAAACAAATGCAGGTTTCAAAATTATCCGGAATAGATCTGTTTTAACAATTAATTACCGGGTTCCCCGGACCGGAAATCTCTCAATTGCTCTTTACGATAGCAGAGGATCAATAATCAGAAGGTTTTCTGGTTATTGCAACAATGCAGGTTATTTTTCAATGGATTGTCAAATACCATCCATAGCTGATGGGCGATATATAATGGTTGCCAGGTTCGAAGGAAAAGTGGTGAGCACTGAGCCTGTGATACTGATGAAGTAACTTTGGGGTATAAAGAAAAAAAATAGTTCGCCCAAAGCTGCGTTCCCCAAAAAATCAGTCTGTTAGACGATAGTGAAGAATAGAAATCCCGGACCTTTAAAATAAGAACTGAATTTTAAAAAAAACTTTGTCTTACGGCAAAGCGGATCTCCTTTTTTTGTGAAAAAAGGAGGATCCACGGGGGTGTATTTATAAGCAGAAATTGTATTCATTAATTGAGGTTTAAAAAATTGCCGATCACTTAGTAAATAACATTCAATATTTTTACTTTGATGGATCTACCTCAAAATCTTACAATGTTTCTGGTTATGCTTGTCTTATCTGTGAATATTTTAACAATATAAACACCTGATTTGACCCCCCTCAGGTTGTATTCTTTTTTTCCCTGACCAGATTGGGACATGATTCTTGCCCCGGAGGCGTTAAATATCTGTGTAGTATGTCGACCCCGGGATGAAATACTGATGGTTTCTGCACTTTTATTAACCCGTGAATACCCGATCGATAACACATCGTCAACTGATGAAGAAATTTTTACTGTTGCCGTTTCCTCGCAGCAATCACCATTATTGCAGTAAGTAGCTAAAGGATCGAATTTGGGGCTTTGCAGGTCAAGACATCCCTCTTTGTTTGCTGCCAGAGCTTTTTTGAAGAAGTCCAGACTACCATTAAAATCTGGAGAATGACCACCACCCTGATTAGGTGCTAAAGTCATTTCCTTTTGATTTTCACTGGCCAATAGAGCATCGTATAATAATTTAGACTGGCAGAATGGTACAAGGTTATCTGCAGTACCATGCGCAAGGTGAATAGGAGGATCATCTTTGGAGACAAATGTAATAGGATTGGCTAATGTGGCTTTTTCTTTATTCTGCTGGATAGGCCCTCCTATCATTCCAGACTCAGGAGAACCTGCATCATCATGTTTAATCATAGATCCGCCACAACTATCCATGGATAAGAACTGAGTGGGAGCTGCAGCAGCCCAGGCAGCCTGTACCCGACTACTATATTCGAGATTACCTCCGAGAGTTCCCTCAAGTTTCATAGTGACATTTCCTACGGTATATTCGTCAACATCTCCGGTAGTTGCTAAAATTACCGAATTCCATGCACCTGAAGAAAATCCTATGACTCCTATGAAATCAGGATCTAGCTTATATACAGAAGCATTGGCTCGTAGAAAACGGACTGTCGCCTTAAGCTCATTGAGCTGAGTGGGATAGGTAGCTGCGCCATTTCCGCTGAGATTAGGCGCGACCACGATAAAACCTGCGCTGTTGTATGAGTTTGACAGACCGCCATCGCTTTTGGAGTTTCCGTTGCTAAAACCCATACCTGGATAATGGATGACAGCTGGAAATGGCCCTGCGCCTGATGGAATATAAATATCAAGTTTATGTTGTGTGTTGCCATCGCCTACATAATCGATGTTCCTGATCGTTTCGGCAAATAAAGAACTATTTGTGAGAAACAGGCAAATTGAAACTACTGAAATGATAGGTTTCAGCATATTCAGCTCCTTCCAGATATTTGGTTGTTATGATAGGTGTATATATTAACAATTAATAATTAAAATGAATCTTCGATCTTCGATGAAAGGTTAAAAATCATACTTAATTAGTTTCTGTTAAATTTACAATTTTCGTGCTTACAGGCTTTAAGAAAAAATTCTGTAAGCCTCATCTTTTACCTGTTTTTATAAATTTTATGGTAACCTGTATCACTTTTTTCCATAAAATTGTTTTCAAAATATTATCTGTCAACATTTTTGAACGTACTCACCTTTTAGTTATTACATGTCAACACAAATGACTGTTTTTAGCAAATACCTAATGTCAAGCTAACGACATTCTGACAATATTGTGACAAAAAACCAAGCACCCTATTGACGAAGAAAAACTCTTAAAACCCCTCGAAAAACATTTATATAAACCATAAGCACGTTTTAACACTGAAATGCTTCCTTCGCATCCAGCTCTAAAACATTGTGCTGCTCTAAATTTATCACTATGCTCTCTGTCAATTTCATCCTGTGTACGATTACCTTTTTTTGCAATACTAAAAACAGGTATTTTCTCTTCCCAAGCCATTACATCATCCATTCCCTTGTAATAATTCTTATCTGCGGTAAATACATCTGGATATTTCTCAAATTGCTTTTTGTGACTTTCAATTACGTCCTCAAGATATTCAGTGTCATGTTTGGATTTTTCTTCAACCTTATAGTAGGTAATAAACTTTTCTGCTGTTTGTGCCAATGTGACTAAGTGACCAAACTCTATCGGCTTTTGAACTTTACCTCGCATCAAAAGCTCTGCGTGATCCTCGAAGATACTGAATATGCGTTCTGATGCTGGAACGGTGACATTCTCGATCTGAGAACGCCGGGCTTGATCCGTTACAACACTGACTTTCTGTATCATCATTTCTATTTGATCACATAACGACAAACAACTGCTTGACAATGTACTAATCTGACGTGCTGATGAAATAAACGATTCCGCTTTTTGGGTTATATCCTCGACTCTTTCGATAAGAACTCGCATTGTTGACTTTACTTTGCGTTTTGTACTTTTGTTTTTCCGTCCACCATGTGTTGAGATGAATGTGTGCAATGCTTTGATTTTCCTCTCATGGAATCGATACCCGCATTGACTTTTTACATCACATTGCACTGCCTGATGCATTAATCGACACAACACACGATAACTATCCCACAACAACGAACTATCTGTTGGATAGTGGATATTACTTGCACACACCGTACTATCAAGCCGTAACTTGTCGCCGCTTATACTGCCATTTTTTATTGCTGCTTGTAAAAGTATCTGATTAATCTTGTTCCATGTTGTTTCATCAATGCACTTTGATGCTCCATTGATAAATCCGAAACTCATCATTTTCCCCATCCCGATCAGGGTGAAGTTTCTTAAAAAGTCACTTTCATTCACACGAATAATGAGATCTCGAAAAGTAAATTGTTCAATGCATTTCACAATCATCATTCTTAAAATCTGCTCTGTTGAAAAGGCTGATCTCCGTTTACTTGAACTGTCACCATACGACTTGAGGTCCTTATGCACGGCTGTTAAAATCTCAGGATTTTCTTGTAGTATCCGATCTATTCTATTATATTTTTCATGAACCTGCTGAACAATTGCCGGTTGATTGAAAACGTTGATAAAAAAGCTTTGCTGTAATTTCACGCGAATTCTCATTAGGGGCTACCTTTCTTATTTTTTCTGTTTTTTGTCAAACAATAAATAATTAAGTGTAGCCCTTTTGTCAATACTTTTTTATCCTTAACAGAAACTAATTAAAATTGATTAAAGAATTCCCAAACCGAAGCTCCAGAATTCCCCGAAAAAAGGTTGTTTTTTCGGTTTGAGGCACTATGGGCTGTAAAACTGCCACTGTATTTTTAATAATTGCATAGTTTCCAGCAGAATCTGTTAAATTCTTAGGTAAAAGTGAAACGATTGCTTTGGATACCGGTTTCCCGGTATTGTTTGAAACATTACCACGTAAATGAATCGTTTGAGCATTGACGGCTAAGCCGATTAATAGGGAAAGATAGAGCATTTTAAACCGGCACATCATCTATCTCCTTAATGAGAGTGTTTAATACAATACCCATTCGAGTTTTATATAGGCTATTCAGATTAGCCTGTCACAAATAAGAACCCTTTTGTTTCAGGGTTTTGTTATGTATTTTTCAGGATAAAGAAAAAGGTGATCTTGGCATTTGCATGCAGGTTATTGCACCTTTTTCCCGGCTGCCGGTTCCTTCCTCGCACGATGTAACCGGTGGCCTACTTTTTTATTTATAACAGGTTAACGACTTCTCTAATTTTATTGTTTTGCTATTTGATCAGCACTAAACGATCATCACTCCTTTGGTTCATGAAACTCAATTTTACCCAGTTTTCATCTCTGGCAATACTGGAAATATGCACTTCGTCAATCATTCCATTGAAATAACAGTATCCGAAATCAACCGGAAAGGTCGCTTTTGTGAGAAAACGGCCAATAGTCAGGTCACCGGTAGTATCTCTGTTAAGTCCATCAACATTATGGGTATAGACAGCACTTGTACCAGCCACCAGTTCGCCATTACAGAACAGAAACTGAGAATTTCCCTGTTTAACACCTGTGAGCTGTATCCACTTTTTCTCTGCTGCCGGAAAATTTGACATGCGCCAGTGCAGATTCTGGCTGAAGGTAGATAATTCCCAATTGGGTGTACCTGCCGGCAAATAGGAGAGCTGTAAAAAGTACTGCTGAAATCCTTTGGATACGACAGTGTGGTGATTTTTATCGAGTGTATCTGCATATACCCATGCGGAAACCGTAAAATTTCCATCCTCCGGATAATTGAGTTTTCCGCTTCTGGTGTTTGGCATTATGATGTAGCTGGAATCCCCGTCAAACACACGTGCATTTCCTACTGCACCCTTTGCGAAATTGTTATTAAACATACAACTGGCAGTTCCATTGAAAGAATTGGCTGTGGCATCTTTTGCAGGATCATTACTTTTTTCTTCTAAATGCCATACACCCTCAAATCCTGCAGCAGTGTCGAAAACCATAGTGCTGTTGGAAGCTTTAATCGCTACGGGATTTCCCCAATACATCGTTATTGATTGTGTACTGTCGTGACCATAAACCGTATCTACCTTTACCCATATTTCAGCCATTTGTCCGGACGCATCCCATCGGGATATTTCAAATGGAAGTTTTTTACCACTCATATCTGTAAAAAGAATATCACTGCCATCGGAAAGAGCCTGTGTAAAAGTGAAGTTGTGACTGTTGAGACGGATAAGAACAGGAAAGTTGAAGACGTCTCCGGTAATATCTGCTCCTGAAGGAGAGGTGTTAAGGATAATGACTTTGTAATTTTCCCATTGAAGATTACTGATAAGTGTTATTTCATTTGACTTTACCGGAATGTTAAAGCGGATTACTTTGAATTCAGTACTGTTGCCGGTGGAATAATAAAGGACTGGAAATGTTCCGGCCGGGACTTTGTCTATAGTTACAACAGGTTCACCGGTAAGCCACTTTCCAATACTGGTACCAGGTAGGTAAACATAGCTGCCAATGGAAACGTTATTTTCCGGTAGTGATATCCGGATTGTTCCGGGGGCCTTCAGGGTGTCCACAGATAATGTGCAAACGCGATTGAGATATGTTTCTACTGCAAATCTGATAAGGCAACTTCCATCAGAGGTGTCCTGAGCTTCGATAGTATATTTGCCGGAATCCGGGGCCTCAATGGAGTAGAATCCTGATGGGTCAGTAATGGCTATGGATATTTGTTGTAATGGTGGATCGGTTATGGAATTGTAACCTGTACTTATTAAAGAAACCCGGACATTTTCAGCCGGTCTGCCATCAGAAGTAACAATGGTTCCCACAACCACCGGATTTCCTCCTCTGGAGCCACCGCCATCAGAAACCGGAGAGTTAGAACAAGCACACATGAGTGCAAGTATTGTTCGTGCAACCCACACCATTGCGTAACTTACAATGTTTTTCGCTCTAATCCGGTTCATAGATGGATATTCCTTTGTGTCAATGGAAACATCTGCAGGTTTATCTGATAAACCTCTTCAGCGGGTTCATTTTCTGAAGCTGCCATGCTGAGAAGTTCATCTGTAAAACTGCGAAATCGTTCTTTCATTCGAGCAAGAGTCGCACTGCTTGCGCTTATTGTCAATCCCTGAAATTCACGTTCTTCCTTCGGGCACTTCTCCAGTGCCTCTGCCGCCCGTTGCAGCATGCCCAGATGATAATTTTTGAGTGCCATAGATTGTATCTCGTATTCAGATGATATAACCTTGTCAGATGCATGCCAGGAACCTTCAGAATCCTGATAAATCAGATTCAGATTTTTTAACAAATTGATGGATTTTTTTATCTTCGGAATATTTACTGACGGTACAATGCATTTTGCAATTGCTTCCGGATCGCAGCCCAAGCCGGCATGAGTGACAAGTTCTCTAACCACCGGATGATACCATTGGGAGAAATATTCATATTGCTGGCTGTTAAGGAATTTGACATTTGATCGTCCTCGCAAACGGACCATCTCTCCAAAAAAACGGTTTTTCTCACTGTTGGTGGATGAGTTATTAAATCCCACTAAACATTCGAAATACTGGATCTCCTTGGAATTGAGTTCCATGGCTGCTGCATATTTTTGCATGGTGCTGACAGTAAGGTTCTGACGTCTGGAAAGGATATCTTTTAATGTGCTTACTGCCACACCTGCCTTCAAAGCGAAGGAACGGTGAGAGAATCCCCGGGAGGCTTTCTTCTGATGGTTGAAATAATCGCTCAGAAAAAAACGATAATCGACATAATCGAAAATCGAGACCCGGTATTTATTTCCCATATACTAATCCTTTGGCTATTGCATTGCTGTAATATAAGCAAAAAAATAAGAAAGAAGGATAAAAAAGTTAAGATGTCCGAACAAAAGAAGACATAAATAATTGAGAAATAAGGCGATGTAAAAAAGAAAAAAAGAATAAATGGTAAAAAGCCGAACAAAGTGAGGGGACGAAAGTGAGGGGACGGACTATTTTTATCATTTTAATCCAAGTAAAGATACGATCCAAATGCATGAATAAAAAAACGAACCGGTTTTGAATATCAATAGCAATAGAAGGTTTTCAGTACCGGAAGCTTTTAATGAAATCGAGTGGTAGTTAAGAAAAAAGGAACAATGTTGAGAATGGAGCAGTTTATTCCAACAGAAGAATTTGAGTGGATTAATTACAGGGAAAATGCCGCTAGAAAGAGCCGAACTGAAAACCGGGAAAAAAAGGAAAAAAGTAGTCCGTCCCTAGGTAGGGACGCAATCAAGGTTAAAAAGAGCCGCTCTTTAAACCAGAGCATTTGAGTTTAGTGAGTTAATGTGATACTCCCTTTTCTGAACTCCATTGGGCTGATTTGAGTCGATGACTTAAATACACGATTGAAATGAGAAATACTGTTGAATCCGACCGCCAAAGCAATATCAATTACCAGACGGTCTGTTTCCTGTAATAACCGCTTTGCCTCGTGAATACGAATTGATGTAAGGTATTGTTTGAAGCTCATTTTAAAGACATCATTCATAGTTTTTGCTATTTTTTTCTGTGATATCCCCAGAGATTCACCCATAGTCAGAATTGAGATTTGAGGATCAGAAAAGTGCTCCGCCAAATAAGTGGAGATTCGCTGTGCATCAATATCCCGGTAATTACTGATTTCCTTTTTGTCGTAAGTAATAACAATGTTACTGGTTTTTGAGGATGAAGCGGTTCTGAATAGAATGTATACAACAATTAATGTTACAATAACCACAAGTGCTGCAATTAAATAAATGTTGGGACTTTTTGACAGATAAATCCTGGAGATGGTTAAGGTATCAATAACTCCGGTTTGAGCTGTTGAACCACTTTCTATTTGCAGTGATGTGACCTTTGAGAGATCTGTTGGTGCCACATCCTTCAGAGAAAGATTATTCTTCTGATACCACCATTCCGGTATAATGAATTGTTCCAAAGGAATAGATATTGTAACCGGAGTAGAATCGAGTATGAGATCCTTTTTCAGGTATCGTTCACTGAGAGGATTATTGTTTTGTGAAACTGCCGGATCAAATACTTTCAGATAAAGCTTGCAGTCAAACAATCGTTTTGAAGCAATACGGATATTAAGCTTGTTAAAACGGTTACAATCCAGAAATGTTTTGCGGTTGTTATTTAAAGGGATTACAATTCCGGCATAGGGGAAGGGAAAACCTGATCTTAATATATAACTTATTGCAATACTTGAGGAATCTCTATCAATCGAGAGTACTTCTGAATTTCCCGCAGAATGCATTTCTAAACGATCATCATAGGTGGTAATCTGCCGCTCATCGAATTTAATGTTATAATTTCTGAAAGATGATTGAATTATTGTTCCACACAAAATGGCAATGATTATCATTGAGATAATAAGGAGTATAATATTAAAATTTTTTTGTTCAATCCTTTGCATAATTGGTATAAAAACTTCTCAAAAAAGGGTTTTTGCGGTTTTTGCACACATAATGGATACCTACTGCAAAGATTTGCGCTCTGGTGGTGTTTATATTCAGATAACGTTTTAAAAATAACTCAAAACAATCAGCTAAAGGAATTTTATGAACAACCTTTTTTTATACTTTATAGGAATAGTACTTATGTTGAATTTTACATCAGGTGCGAAAAATTACAAGGGAGCCGAACTATACTCCAAAAAATTAGTTAAATACGGGCGTTTTGATATCCGTATGCGTACTATAAGCGGGAGTGGAACAATTTCATCGTTTTTTCTCTATTATGATGACTCATATAAGGGATTGCCGGAGCCTTGGCGTGAAATTGATATAGAAGTCTTAGGAAAGTCTAACAATGTGTTTCAGTCCAACATCATCACAGGAGATGCAGGTGATAAAACCACATCAGAGGAGTTGCACACTTTTGAAAATTTATCTTTAGATTATCATACTTATACACTTGAATGGACACCGGATTATATTGCCTGGTTTTTTGATGGTAAAGAAGTGCGACGTACTAAAGGCTCCCAGATAACTGAATGCCAGCTTAAAGAGATGTCTTACAGATTTAATCTTTGGATCTCTGATGCCCCAGGCTGGGCAGGCAATTTTAACCCATCAATCCTGCCGGTATACCAGTATATAAATTGGATCAAGTATTCAAAATACACACCTGGTTCCGGTATCAATGGAACTGATTTCACCCCTGAATGGGAGGATAATTTTAATAGTTTCGATTCAAATAGATGGGGTAAGGGTGACTGGACTTTTGATGGAAATCTGGTCGATTTTACAGCTGATAACATTGTGATTAAAGATGGATATTGCATCATTTGTCTGACAGACAATAACAAAACCGGATTTTCAGGAGAGGTTCCTAAAGATCAAGCCACTTCGATTAAAGGAAGTAGAAGAGCCTTTTCACCTGTATCTCCAAAATCTGATAAGGTTAATCTGTTATCACTCGATGGCAGGCGTTTACCAATTAATCTGGGTATAAATGACCAGGGCCAATCCGGTGTATGGATCAAAAAAGATAAAGATGGATTTCTGCCAGTACTTAAAATTAACAAATAGATAATATGTGCTTTACAGGGTCATTTTAAAAAAACGGATAATTAATCAGTCCGTTTTTTTTATGATTTGATAAAATTTAGCTTTGAAAAATTTCTCCGTTCTCAGATTGGGGACGGAGGAAACAATGGTACGGATAAAATCCAAAACGTTCCTCTATCCACATCTTTAATAGTAAAAATGAATATTCAAGTCAGAAGTGTTTGGCTATTTTGATAAAATTAAGATTGAATAAGAAGTAGGGCATGTAAATAAATTCCAAATCACAAGCGTCAAATCTTAAACAAATCCCAATTCCCAATTATTCAAAATCCAAATAAGAAAAGAGTAGATAGAGGTCACTATCCTGTTTGGAATTTATAGTTTGTGAATTTGTATTTTCTGGTCTGAAATCCCAAATCTCAAGTTGTTTTTTGCAGTGATCTTTTGTTTAATTAGTTCCTGTTCAAAATGCACTAAATCCGTCATGCCCGAGTTGTTTTATCGGGCATCCATCCTAAAAAATACAGGAAAAAGATAGATTCCAGCTCCAGATCAATTAGCATTCGTTTATTTTGAACAGAAACTAATTACAGCGATGGGTTATTTGGCGAATCTTTCGAGGTAACAAATAAGCTCAGTTTCAGATA
>JAEZKP010000083.1 GCA_023436145.1 Fibrobacterota bacterium
GAGATTAACCATAAAACTGGTTTTTCTAATCGTTTTTAATCTTTCTGGTTAGAATGTTATTTCCAGAGAATCTTTTCAGCGGCAAACTCCCTTCTTTATTTCCCCGGAGGTGATTTCTTTACAGAGAAGGATTTCACCTCCGGGGTGTCTGCGGCTCCGCAGAGTTGCCCCCTTTCAAAGAGTTCTTTTCTGGCGATAGACCTCTATGGCCAAAATCTGTTTTGGACAGAAATGATCTCAGATTTTAGATTTCAGTCCTCAGATTCCCAACTCTTAAAATCTAAAATCTGAAATCTGAAACCTGCTATCAAAATGTCCGTGTTTTCCGTAAATGAATACGTGATTCACGTATTTTTGTAACCACCTCTATGAAGCCTGCTTTTTCATAATTATTTTTTTCCCCAATAAATTTCTATTTTTTCGATAAACTATAAACCATCTAAAGGCGGTCCTGGTTATGAGCAGCAATCAAAGCAGTGTGCTGGAAGTTCAGCTGAACGAATTTATGGCCAAAGTAATAGCTAAAAACCATGGTGAGCATGAGTTTCACCAGGCAGTTCAGGAAGTGGCAGAGAGCCTTATTCCCTTTATAGAAGAAAACCCCCAGTATAAAAAAGCTCAGATACTCGAAAGGATTGTTGAACCCGAGAGAGTGATAATGTTCCGGGTAGCATGGGTGGATGATAAAGGCCAGATCAGAGTCAACCGCGGATACAGAATCCAGATGAACAGCGCCATTGGACCTTATAAAGGCGGCTTGAGATTTCATCCTACAGTGAACCTTGGAATTCTCAAATTTCTGGCATTTGAACAGATTTTTAAAAACAGCCTTACCACTTTGCCTATCGGTGGAGGAAAAGGCGGATCTGATTTTGATCCTAAAGGAAAATCGGATAATGAAATAATGCACTTTTGCCAAAGTTTTATGACTGAACTGTTCCGACATGTAGGGCCCGATACTGATGTTCCTGCAGGTGATATTGGTGTTGGTGGACGTGAAATCGGATATCTGTTCGGGCAGTATAAAAGAATTCGCAACGAATTTACAGGTGTGTTAACCGGAAAAGGAATTCCTTGGGGAGGAAGTCTCATACGGCCTGAAGCCACTGGCTATGGGTGCGTATTTTTTGTCCAGGAAATGCTTGCAACACGTCAGCAGAGTGTCAAAGGTAAAACTGTCGCAATCAGTGGTTCTGGAAATGTAGCACAGTATGCTGCAGAAAAAATCAACCAGCTTGGCGGAAAAGTAGTAACCATGTCAGATTCTGATGGCTTTATTTATGATCCGGATGGAATAAACGAAGAAAAACTGGCCTTCATTATGAAATTGAAAAACCAGAAACGCGGCAGAATCGGTGAATATGCGGCAAATTTCAAATCTGAATACTTCCCCAATGAACGTCCATGGAAAATACCATGTGATATAGCTCTTCCCTGTGCCACTCAGAATGAGATCAGCGGTGAAGAAGCAAAAACTCTCATTAAAAATGGCTGTATCGCAGTCAGCGAGGGTGCAAATATGCCTTCAACTCCTGAAGCAATCGAAGCCTATCTCGAAGCCGGAATCCTCTTTGGCCCTGGTAAAGCTGCAAACGCCGGTGGTGTTGCGGTCTCGGGACTGGAAATGACCCAAAACTCAATGCGCCTGCCCTGGACCCGTGATGAAGTGGAAGATCATTTACATAAGATCATGGTTAACATCCATAACACATGCGTTAAATATGGAAAAGACGAATCCGGATTTGTCAACTATGTCAAAGGTGCAAATATCGGTGGTTTCCTCAAAGTTGCAGATGCCATGCTGGCTCAGGGCGTACTCTAATAAAGGTGGTAAACAATGGCACACTCAATTAACAATCTCCTGTGCACATCCTGCCAGAAATGCCTGAAATCATGTCCGCAAAATGCAATCAGTGAACATGACAGAAGCTTTCTGGTCATAGATGAAGCTCTTTGTATGGATTGTGGTGAATGTATCAATATTTGCCCTGAAAATGCCATAATGGCTTTAACTAGAGCAGTATGAACTATGTGAAATATTAAACCATACTATCTATTTTGAGCTTTAATTAGAGCTCTTCTTTAACAGAAGAGCTCTTCTTTTTTTATATGCCAGGGAAAAGATTTCATTCAAGTAAAGACGATGGAGACTATTTTGATAGGGAATACTTTTAAGTTGATATGTCAAAGGCGCTGAAAAATTTTATACACTCACCTGTAATCTTATCTATAAAAAAAGGCCGGACAGAGAACCTCCCGGCCTTTTTTTTGTTTACCATCAAGAGCCTATTTATCCTGAATCCATCTTTTACCTGTTTTTTACGGATGGATGCCCGATAAAACAACTCGGGCATGATGGATTTAGGGCATTATGAACAGGAACTATTTATCCAAATGAACGGGAAAACAGATCTTCAATTGCTTTCTTGCTCTCTTCGGTCAATTCACGTGTACCAGTACCGCAAAATGTATGCTCATGAATAACAGGTTTGTCCTCTACCCATTCATTCTGCTTCCAGGTAAACCACAGATGCCTCTCTTTGTCAAAAACATGGACATTGCGATTAAAAAACTTCCCCAGCTCAACTCCCCATCCGGTACCACCTTTAACTGTATTGTCACTTTGAATAACTCCTACTGCAAAGATCTGACTGCCTTTGTTAACCATATGGAAAATTGATTGGAGAACTCTGCGTATAGCATCAGAATGTGCATATTGACGATGCATATGCATGGAAACAATTTCCATACTGATATCACCACGGCGAAGTTCCTCATCACTGAGCATTACCACATTTTTCTCCCGCTTAATGAAATGCCCCTCATAAGAAAATGTAATCTCATTTACCCCCCAGCGTTGTGCGCACTCCCCAAAAAACGACTCGGCGCCCGCATGCCCGCCGCTGTATAAGGTACATTCTGATGGTTTGAGCATGTCCACCCCTTCTATGGTTATGATACAGATTAGATTAAGCTCAATATAAAATAGAACCTGAAAGTACAAAACAGAAAAAAGATTTTAATCTGAATATATCATGATTGTTTGTTATCAGATTGCAGCAACTAAACGTATCATTTTATTTTAAAGTACTGTGTATAATTCATATCAAAGGAGATCATCCACCTATGGACACCTACAGTTTTGTGCGACCAGAGCACCTGAATCATCATAATTTTCTTTTCGGTGGCCAACTGCTTAAATGGGTTGATGAGTACACCTGGCTTGCTGCAGCGCTCGAATACCCCAGATGTATTCTGGTAACCCGCGCTATGGATAACATCTCCTTTACCAAAAGAGTCTGCAGCGGAGCAATACTGCGCTTCAATATCGAATGGAAATCTCAGGGATACTCATCAGTGACCTACACCACAAAAGTCTTTGCCCAAGAATTGGAAAATGGTGAAGAATCACTGGTTTTTTCCACTAATGTCACTTTTGCCTGCATAAATGAACAAAATGAAAAGCAGATGCTACCTGAGAGAATTCAAAAGACTGAGCCTTAAACTTACCTTTGAGGCTACTTTATGTATTCAGAGACACATTTATAGAATTCTTCAATAATTCCCTCCTGAATCATCCAATTGTCATACTGGCCACTTCCCACATTGTTGCAGATAATGGCAAAAGCATACGTCTTTCCAGGTTTCAACAGATACCCGGCAAGTGAACTCACATTAAAAGAATTAAGCGTTCCGGTTTTTCCCCTCACTATCCCCTTAAGTCTGGAGTTTCTGAATCTTGACTTAAGAGTTCCATCAACACCAGAAACCGATAAGGCACCCAGATATTCGGGTAAATAAGATTTCTGGTTCCAGACATGGGCCAGCAAAGAAACAACCTGTTCGGCACTGATACGGTTGACATCTCCTAAACCGGAACCGTTCTTAAACTGCAGTTCACCCGGTAATTTGTTCTGTTTCCACCAGTTAGCAATCACTGATGATGAATTTGACCAGGAACCTGACTCTCCTGAAATAGCAGAAAGCGTTTTATAAATCATCTCTGAAGAGAAATTATTGGAATACTTGAACATTGCATTCAAATAAACCGGAAGCGGTTCTGAACCAAATTGGTAAAGAGCCTTTTTTGAAGTGATGCTATCAGGAAGTTGGGTATGAACCATTTTTCCCCTCACCTTTATCCCCGCATCATTTAGCTGAGCCAGAATTGCACCGCCAAATGTTTCCCAGGTTTGCCATACCTTGCGATATGTGTATCTGGGAGACTCATTTGCCGCCATTCCACCCTTAATTATCACACTGGTACCCAGATCCGTGGCAGCCGTTTGAATATCAATATTTCCACTCTTTCCCGACTCGATAGTTTTGGCAGTGGAAATTATTTTCAAGCCGGAAATTCTGGGGAAAACATCCACGTATACCGGTGAGCCGACTATTGCACCTGTGCGGTGGTGAATTGCTATCGAATTGAAACTGGATGAAAGTGCCCCTATTAGGGGCAGGTAGGCTCTGCTGCTGCTATCATCATTAAAGCCTGGTCCTACAGTAACCGAATCAAAGAAAGAATCATCAAATAAAAGATCTCCTCGTATGTCACGAATCCCAAGGTGATAAAGATGCTGGGCAAATAACCAGATTCGCTCTGCGGTAAATCCTGGATCACCTCCTCCATAAAAACAGAGATTACCATGGATTATCCCAGAGTCACTGTCAAAAGTCCCATCCGCAAATACCCGGGTAAAAAACTGATAATTACTGCCCAGAAGCTCAAAAGCAGCCGCACCTGTCACTAGTTTAGAAACCGAAGCAGGATTGAGCATCTCTGAGCCATTTACCGATACCAATATTTTCTGTTCTTCCAGATCCTTGATTACCACCCCGATACCCTTACCGATATACTTTTTGGCACTGAGGTAATTCTGTATCTCTTGCTGAATATCAATATCAGCGCCCCAGCTTTTTACTATTACCGATATACAGGCAAAAATTACCACAGCTGACCGTTTCATCAATCTCCTCCTGTTATTTCGACTATTTTTGTTTTCATATATGTTTCAAAAACCTATTTTAAAGAAAACATAAATTTAGCAATTAGTCCATCCTTTTCTAACATTTTAGGAGTACAGTATGCCCAAATACGCCATTGCTTTCATTGCACCATCCGAATCTGCTCAACTTCGGCACAAAATTCTCGAAGGAGAGAATAAAGACATCGCACTGCGTAAATTTTTCACCGAAGAAGCCAGTGAGTTTTATTCAAATGATGAACAGGGCTTTTATTACTTCAAAGATGATTTTTTTGACACAAACACATCATCAGGAAGCATAATTGAGATTTAAACAATAAAAAAGCCCTCTGTACTCTTCCTAAAGGATCATTTTCCTTCTTTATATATACTCAGAAAAGAAGGACAATGCTTATCAGGAATCGCTATTTTGGCGCTTTCGCAACATTGAACAAATCAAAGTACGTCCTCTCTGAAGGTATACTCTTTATTTTCAGAATAGAAATACATGAATTAATCATCGCCGGTTTGCCACATAGATAAGCCTCATAATCAGATACATCCTCTGTCAGATATCTTTGTGCCACTTCAGCTATGAGACCTCTCTCACCCTGCCAGCTGCTCTCAGGCGGTTCATTTGACAAAGCGGGTATGAAATGAAAATCACTCAATTCCTTTTGCAATCTTTCCATTTCATCAAGGTAATACAAATCTGTATAACTTAGGGCACCAAAGAAAAATATTGCCTTGCGGTCTATTTTATTATGGTGCATGGTTTTTAAAATCGACCGCACTGGAGCCATCCCACTTCCACCTGCAATAAAAAGTATAGGTCGTTCTGTGTTGCGTAAATAGAAATTCCCCCTGGGCCCGTTAAAATTAACCACCTGCCCCTCTTTAAGGTCATTAAATATCCAAGGGGTACAGACTCCCTCCGGATTAAGCCTGATATTGAGTTGAATACTGGAATTTTCTACAGTGGAGGAGGCTATGGAAAAAGGACGCATCACTGCTTTTACTTCTCCATGAGCCGGGACTTTAAATAATATATATTGTCCGGGATTAAACGATATTGAAGAAGGAGCAATAAGACCAAGTGTAAGCTCAACAATATCTTGTGTTAAGAATCGCTTCGAAACCACTTTCGCTGAATACTCCTGTGATCTCAGATATTCATCCGGTATTTCTATATGAATATCCTTCTGCAATGAAATCTGACAACTCAAATGAATCGATGAAGCTCTGCTGTCTTCTGAAATCTGCTTTACCTCGGGTTCGGTAAACGGGATTTCTGGGTTAATCACTTTTACTTTGCATAAACCGCATTTTCCTTTACTTCCACATGCCGAGGGAAGATGAATCCCCTGTTCAGAAAGCGCATCGATAAGCAGCTTGCCCCTGTTTATCTCCAGAACCCGCTTTCCATTGTTAATATCAACTTTTACCATACCCGGACTCCTTTAACCTTTCACTTATTTAGTAATATAGAATATTCCATTTTAGTTTATTTTCAAATTGCAAAAGAGAGCACCCCTTTTTGTATTTTCTAATTTTTCTAAAACTGTAATCAATACAAGGTCTTAAGTATGGAACCCAATGCTGATCAGATTATGGCTGAAATAAATGACAATCCAACAGCTGCCACATCGGATACCAGCTCAAAAACCACTGTTGAAAAGTCGGATTACCAAATAAAACCTGAAAAAACCAGAATTAATCAGATAACCATCCTCAGTCTTCTGATTCTTCTTTCTGCAGCAATGATACCAATAATGAAATTATTTTTTGTTCCAGTTATTTTAGCTGCAACTTTTGTGACCCTTTTTCACCCCTTCTATAATTTTCTTTTAACTACATTTAAAGGGAAACGCCCGGTAGCCTCCTTTATCTGCTGCATCAGCTTACTATTATGCCTTATAATTCCCGGTTACATTGCCATGCATCTGGTTGTTAGCCAGTTGATCAGTTTCTACCAGACTGCAGAACCCGCATTCAAAAACATTATTGAACATCTGGCTAAAAATGGTTTTGTTCTTAATCTTCATTCAATTCCTTTTTTGAGAGAACTTCAACTGCCTTCGGTAGACCTTGCTAAGCTAATAAGTGAATCATTTAAAACATTCGCTACATTCAGTACCAGTGCCATAAATAAAACATCTGCGGGTGTTTTCGGGTTTGTAGCTGACATACTTATCATGTTTTTTACTATGTTTTATTTCTTTATGGATGGAGAGGCATTATTGAAGAAGCTTAAATTTCTCTCTCCAATAAGAGATGATTATGAAGAACTTATTTTTTCCCGTTTTCTTCTTATTTCCAGAGCAACCGTTCTTGGCACAATTGTGATTGGATTAATTCAGGGCACTTTAGGTGGCTTGACTCTTTTGATTTTTGGAATTAAATCCTGGTTACTATGGGGTTTTGTGATGATAATTCTTTCCATTCTCCCGGTTGTAGGCTCATGGATGATACTTATTCCTGCTGGTTGTATACAGCTGATTACAGGCCATTTCTGGCAGGGAATTGGAATAATTGTGGTAAGTTTGATTGTGATCTCAAATATTGATAATCTTATTCGTCCGCGTCTGGTAGGTAAAGGGGCCAGACTTCATGATCTGGTTATATTTTTCTCCTCGATCGGTGGAATTTCAGTCTTTGGCATTATGGGTTTTATTGTCGGTCCAGTTATTGCAGCCCTTTTTATTTCTGTGCTGGACATCTATAGTACCGAATTTGAATCCCAGTTGAAAATAATAAACAAATAGGGGCCGGTATATTAAAAAAAGGACCGGTTAATTGGTAAGGATGGCCGGCCGGAGATCTTTAACAGGAGTGTAATTTCTCCTGGATACATGTTGGTTAACAAATTTACCCTACCAACAGTAGCCATATACTTTTTTCTTCGTTGATAGTTAATTTTCTAAAATCAAAATCGCTAAAATATTCGATATATAATCATTAAAAAAGGCTAATCTGACTTAAGTGTGGAAAGTTAGAAAAAAGTGTGTTGGCACCCCTGTTATAGTTTAGTTTTATACCTCTTTCACAGCGAATGATGGAGGTAAAGGATGCCAACGGAAATAGAAATACT
>JAEZKP010000092.1 GCA_023436145.1 Fibrobacterota bacterium
TTTCCATCGCTTCTGCCACAGTGATCTCACCTCTTTCCAGCCTGGCAAGGATATCGTCTTTTTCTGAAACTTTCTTACTTTCAACAAATCCCAGGCTCTCGCTTATCCGGTTCAATCTTGCTTTTACCGTAGGATAACTGATTCCAAACGCCTGCTCCATCTCTTTAATAGAACCGTGTGCTTTTATAAACATCCCTACAAACACCTGATCTTCGAATGAAAGCCTGGCCAAAGGAGGCAACTCAAACTCACCCTCAATGGATATTCCATTGTTTTTCACAGTTACTCTGTTCACCAATAGCTCCTGACCATCAACCATTTTTGAAAGCACCTGCCAACTCTGTAACATATTTTTCCTTTCCGTTTTTATTAATATAATCAACATAATTAATTTTTTCAATATTTTTTATTTATATAATTAATTTTTTTTATTTCAATATTAATTTTTTAAACTTTATAACCTTTCCTTCAGATTTTCCAACTTATTGCCTAAACAATATTAATCCGAAGTTGAGGGTTCAAATCAACTTCTGATGTCTTTTTTCGTATTTAATATGGAGGGAGTAATCATTTTTTTCTGATGGTTAGAGAGCATAACATTAGCTATTTTTCAATTCCTTCTACCCTACATTAAAAAGAATGGGGCGTATGTCAACTTACGAACAGTTCAAATCATGTTTGCGTTCCCACGATTACAGTGCAGCAATTGAGATAGCTGATCGGGAAGTTCTGAAAAATCCCAGTCAAAAAGTTTTCTGGATGAATCAGCAGGCAATTGCCAATATCAATGCCGGAAATACTAAAGTTGCTATTGAAATACTGGAAAATGCGCTCTCAATCGATCCACACAACCCCTGGACTTTACTTTTCCACTCCGATGTACTATTTAAATCCGGAAATAAATCAGGAGCATTACAAGGATATGAAGAGTTGGTTGACAACGACAAACTTTCCGCACGCGCTCAAAGAGGTGTACTGGAATGTCTTACCCATCTTGGGGAATGGAACAGAACGCTTGATTGCATCTCACAATGGAATTTACCACCTGAGGATACTTACAGATTCCGAATCCAGGCTCTCAGCGGATTAAAATGTACCGATGAGGCATTCGCTTTATGCAATGAGTGGCTGCAGGTTTCACCTGACAATAAAACAGCACTATGGTTGCTGGTCAGGTTGGAGATTTCCCGCGATGGTATGGAAACTGTGCGCCTTAAATATGAGCGACTGGCCAGGATTCCATCCAAACCACCGGTTTACGGTGAGATACATGCATATCTTTGCAAAAAATCGGGAAAAATTGATAAAGCTGTAAACCAGTACCAGAAACTGCAAATCAAGACTCAGGATCCCTCGATAGTACGTAAAAAAGCTTTTGCATTAGCCAGATCCGGACAGGAACTTCAGGCCATACCTTTACTTGAAGAACTTCTGCGGGCATCACCTGCAGACACATTTCTTCACTCCAGCTATTCAGCCGCCTGCGCCCGCAGCAGTAATCTGGAACGGGCCTGGAGATTTTACCATGAACTGCTGAGCCTTAATCCGGATGATATGCGCTTATTTGGTCGAATAAAGAAGATTCAGAAGAAACTGGAAGAAGCATCCGTTAGTGCTGAGAAATCTGGTCCGGAAACCGCCCTATGAATCAGATGTCACTGCATAAGTATGTAATAGGCGACCTCATTGAAGTCCCCCCTGTTCAAACAGTAATCCGTCTTGAACAGAGTATCAGAGAAGCAGACAACATTGTTAACTCTTTTGTATTCACCGCAGATGTGGATACTCATTTTCAGGTTTTATCCCAGTCATTTCTGCAGCAGCACGGGCAGGGATTTTTCCTTCAGGGGGATTTCGGTTCAGGGAAAAGTCACTTTCTTGCAGCACTAACAGCCTGGTTTTCAGAAGTTCCAGGAAGCGATTATCTGACATCTCAACATACGGGATTGGAAAAAATAAAAGACGCTTCCAAGCATCTGCTGGCGGTATCTATCTCTTTGGTTAATTATCGCAGCAATACTTCGCTGGAAAACATTATTACAGCGGCGATAGAAGAAAAACTGCGCACTTTAAATGTCAATAAAGCCATTTCCGTTCAAAGCCGGTTTCTGAACTATCTGAAAAGCGTTCTCATTGCCCCCCCACTGTGTGAAGAATTCTGTTCCAGATTCGGGATTTCATCAATGTCAATTGCACAATGGATCGATGATAATCGTCAGGAAGCATACACCAAAGGACTCATGTTCATTAAAAGTAAAGGATTGGATGAGTCTGCAATTTATTCAGAAAGATACCAGGTTATTGACACTGCTCTGAAAGCTGCCACAGAAGCAGGTTTTGATGGTGTTGTTCTACTGATCGATGAACTATCAGAATTCTTCCGTTCCAAGCCGGACAGTACATCACTAAACGAAGATGCGCGTACATTACAACTTTTAGGTGAGATAAGCAAGAGCAGTCCCTTGTGGATCATTGCAGCTGTTCAGGAAAGTATAGAGCGCACCGGAGATGTTGCTCAGGCTACATTCCGTAAAATCAAGGATCGCTTTCCTGTTAAGCTGCATCTATCCACACTTCACATAAGAGATCTTGTTTCCCGTCGGCTTATAAAGATGAAACCAGATGCGGATTCAATAGTATTCCGTATTTATGAGGAATACTGCAGACATTTTCCAGGATTCAATATCACTCCAGCTGTTTTCGGAAGTATATACCCGGTGCATCCGTTGACACTGTCACTGCTGGAAGGATTAGGTGACCTTTTTTCTCAACACAGGGGAATCGTAGATTTCGTTCATTCTCAAATAGCAGGTGATCCGGGAAGGAACATAAAAGGAGTACTGGACAGGGCTTGCACCAGTCTGGTTTCTCCGGATGCCATTTACGATCATTTTGCACCCAGAATAGCAGAATTCTCATCCTTCTATATTTATCCCTCACATATCATACCTCATCTGGATGAAACAATTGAAGAATGCATCGATGATGAGCAGGATAGAATTCTTTGTCGAAGACTGATCCGGATTCTGGTTCTATATGCAATTCATCCTACGGCATCTTCTCCAACGATAAGAGTATTGGCAGAACTGGTTTCCTGCATGCTTTCATTTCAGGATCCGGATGCAAACAGTCAATACGTAGCAGAAGTGCTTCTGGATCCGGTCGCAGAAAAAAGCAGATTTCTCATGAAAAAGGATTCCCCGACAGGAAATCCGCTGGAAGCAGTTTACATCGTAAGTACCAGTGAAGATCAGGGTAAAATCTTACGCTCAAGAATCGATCG
>JAEZKP010000098.1 GCA_023436145.1 Fibrobacterota bacterium
GAAAAAGACGCAAGCTCTTTTTCTCTCTTTTTTTTCCGTTCTTTCGGGCAGCCATCACCTAATACGCCATCAGGTGATCCTTATTGTCGGTCTTTAAATGAGCAGTCCCGATTTTTTAAAATCGAGACCCTAAATATAATAGTGTCCGGGAAGAAAGAGCAAGAAAAAAACATTCTCACACCTGTGCGCCTACAAAAAGATGTTTATTTCAATGGAACAACCTCATAAACTGATGCATGTTTTTTTGCGTAATCAATATCATTACGCTTTAACGCTTCCCGAACAGAATCAATCCTCTCAGCATCCTCCAGGGAAAGATATGGTGACCACCCATTGTCGGTTTCGATCAATTCGACTTCAATTTCAGCGAAGAATTTCCCTTCATGCACAAATTTGGTGTGTTTACTTTTCCTCACTGTTCCTCCTCAAAAAATCGTAACTCCATTTCTCAGGATCGGGTCTGTATGCAGTTATAATAACAGCTGGCTTGGTGTGTCCTTTGGGAATTCCCCATAAAACATGGATAGGCTTGGAATTTCTATCAAATTGCAAAACCAGAACACTTGATCCTTTACCGAAATCAGAATAATCTTCCACTATTTGAGCATTAATTACTGATTCAATAACATCATGAATAGAGATATTGTCTCTGGTGAGCCTATCAAAACCGTGTTCAGAAACTCTTACCACTTTTTTATTTACCAGCATTTTAATTCTCTTCAGAGTGTTACTCATTGGAAAATCAATCTCTGTATTTACTACGGTTTCTGAGGTTTTATAGTAAACCGGACTCACGCTTCTTACCCTGCGACCATGCGCTTTTAATATTCACCAATTAAACATCAGGTCACAGGTTTTTGACTACTGTTGCGGATATTCAAGCAGCTCAATTCCCTCATTATTATCCAAAAAATAGTTGAGATGCCACTCACCCGGAAAAAGAAGCACCGTACCCTCGTTCTTATCCCTGGCAGATTCCACACCATTGGGGAAATGACATTTGGGACCCAGCTCACATCCCTTCTCCAGCCATCTCACCAGCTTCCAGTTAGTCATCTCGATTCTGGCGTCGGTTCCATATTCTGCTTTCAGGCGAAACTGCACCAGATCAAACTGCAATGGTCCCACCGCTGCCAGTAAAGGTGCACGTCTGGCATTATTAGTCACCTCAAAAGAGTGCACCAGACCCTCCTGAATAAGCTGGTCTAACCCTTTTTGAAACCTCTTGTAGTTTGAGGGCATCGGATTATGAAGAAAAGCAAAACATTCCGGAGGAAAACTGGGTATTTCATCATATATGATATCCGCATCTTCACTGAGAGTATCTCCGATGGAAAGAAAATCCGCCCCCACCATCCCTATTACATCACCTGGAAAAGCTTCATCTATAGAAACCCGCTCCCTGCCAAAGATCGCATTGGAGTTGGATAGACGAAGCTTTTTGCCGGACTGCACATGTACCACCGGCATATCTCTGGTAAATTTACCCGAGACAATTCTGATAAAGGCCATTCTGTCCCGGTGCATCGGGTCAAGATTTGCCTGGATCTTAAACACAAATCCTGAAAACTTCTGATTTTGCGGCTCGATTTCCTTATTTACAGAAACACGGGGAGCCGGCGGTGGAGACAGTTCAACAAATCCGTCAAGTAATAACTGAATTCCGAAATTGTTTGCGGCGCTGCCGAAAAAAACCGGCGTGGTTTTTCCCCCGAGAATGTCATTCAGATCAAATCTTGCTCCCACCTCCTCCACCATTGCCAGCTCTTCACAGATCTTATCATAGGTGCTTTGGTCAAGAAGATTACGCACTGTGGGATCGGTGATACCGTGAGTGGCAACCGGCGCTCTGAAAGCTCCTCCCACAGTCCTCTCAAAGAGATGCACCAGACCGGTCTTGCGATCCCACACTCCTTTAAAATCTATCCCTGAGCCCAAAGGCCAGTTCATGGGATAAGCGGAAATTTTGAGGACCTGCTCTATCTCGTCAAGAATAGCCAGTGTATCCAGCGCAGGACGGTCAAGTTTATTAACAAATGTCAGAACAGGAATGTTTCTTCTTCTACAAACTTCAAAGAGTTTACGGGTCTGCTGCTCGATACCTTTGCCACCATCGATCACCATGACCACCGAATCCACGGCAGTAAGCACCCGGTAAGTATCCTCAGAGAAATCATTATGACCAGGCGTATCCAGCAGATTTATCCGGTAACCGTTGTAATCAAAATTTAAAACTGTCGAACTTACCGATATCCCTCTCTGCCGCTCTATCTCCAACCAGTCAGAAACCGTCTTACGTTCTTTTTTTCTGGCAGTAACTGAACCGGCCAGCTGCACTGCCCCCCCATATAAAAGCAGCTTTTCAGTAAGTGTCGTTTTTCCGGCATCCGGATGGGAAACTATAGCAAAGGTTCTTCTCCGGTTTATTTCCTGATTGAGATCCATTATAGAGTACTCCTTATATAACTATCTTCGAAATATTAATGATGAAAAACGGTTCATAAATGATTACAAATCTCACGAAAAAATGGATTGTTCAGAATGGAGTCAGAAATGGGCGGTATAAAGAAAAAGATTATTAAGTGAGGATTTAATAGAAGCAATAGATCTGGTCATTGAAATGGCGTTCCGGTTCATCTTTTTGGCTTTAAAATATAATCTTTGCCCTTTTTTGGACGAGATTTTTATTTGCCGGAGGAAATTTTAATAAAATCCCTGGGGAATGGAGGAAACTTAAACAGCAGGCAAGCTTCCTGCGTCCCTGATTTATCGGGTCACAATATTCTCTTATTTACTACGGCTTATGATATTTAATATTATGACCGGCCAGGTGAGACGGCAATAGCCTATAAGTTCTTATCCAATATATACACGGATGCGTTTACAACACGGGGTTCAAGTGTAGTTTCTGCTGGAACAATTAAACCATCTGCAATACAGTACAGATCGAGGATTAGATGAAGCATTAGTTCATCTCCTTATCATTTTTTGTAGAATTTCGCCGCTCGGTAAGGTGTCCTTCATGATATTCTTAAGTTAACGTCTTTTATTGTTTATCAATCACTACTGAAATCAATAAACAAAATGGTTAACCCTGAACAGGATTGCAGGATTACTCCTGAACAACGTTTTTCCTGATGGACATTTAATCCACATCCATCTGAAACTCAAATAATTCGGACATTACAGAACTTTGAAGAGGAATGAATTTAAATGTTTTATCTGACTTGTTCACTTTGTTACAACAATAAGCCACTATTACATGTTAATTACTTTTTAATAGCATATCACATTTAGGCGTATAAAAATGAACATATCTTTTTTGCTATGCTATCAAAAGACCTTCTCGAAAAAGCAGAAATATTTTAAGTTAAACTTTTTTTGCTCTGACTTTCAGTAATGCATATAAAAGATAATTAATCAGGAATAGAAAACCTGTATCACTTCATAATAAAAAAGGCCGGACACAAAATAGTGTCCAGCCTTTAAAGTAATAATTGTCTAAAAAGACTTGTTTACTTTATCACATTCAAAGATGTCTGCATGGAAACTGCTTTTCCGTTTGTATCAACACCGCTCAATCTGACAATGTAGATTCCGGAAGCCAGAGTATTGGCAGAAATTCTGTCTGAAATCTTGCTTGTCTTGGTAATTGAGCTGCTCTGAACAACACAACCCTTGGCATCGATAAGGCTTATCTTACCTTCTGATATGGTTGATTTACCTGCCCAGTTAATGCTGATTTTACCATTTCTGAAAGAAGCATTGAGTGGTGATACCCCTGCTTTGAATGCAGTTGGCTTTACCGGTGATGACCCGTTAATACGATCAGTAAAGTAGATGTTATCTACAGAAATGAACCCTTCTGTTCCCTCTGCGCCCTGCACTTTAAACTGGATTTTGGCCAGAGCTGATTTTACCAGTGGAATATGTTTATAAACATCCCAATCCTGATGGGCAACCAGACTATCCAATGGTATCTTAACCGCCTTCCACTCTTCATTGGTGTTTGGCAGATCTCTGTACCAGACAACACCTGAACCGCGTTTTTCTTTTCTGTTGGGATGATCAGCATCGGCTACATCATTGGAATCGCTGATTTCCATAGTAGCTTTTTTTACTGCACCCGCGGTTTTATAATGGAAGTAGATAGCTTTCTGGTTTGATGCATCAAAATATTCAGACGATGCAGAATCATAAACATTGACACCGATTCCCACAAAAGCCTGGATTCTCACTGCATCTTCTTCACGAACAATAGTTTTTCCCAGTTTGAAATTGAGAAGAGGAGCAGTACCTTCATCACCAGGGCCGGTCCCGTCTTCAAACTTGAGGTTCAGAAGTTTTGTGGTTTCATTTTTTTCTGCACCTTCTAAAACTACAGAATTTCCATTGATGAGGCCATCATCATAAGCATACCAATAAGTTCCCAGTACACTTTGATTTTTGGGGGCTTTCTCGAAGTTAGAAAACATTTTCAGTGATCCAGTATCATCCATAGGAGCTGTATTGTACCACATTGCAGGATTTTTCCAGGTGTAATTCATAATTTCAACATCATCAACATCTAACACCCCTTCGGTCACATCATTTTTTTCTCCATGTACCTGCCAGGCCAATTGTACCACATCTGTAAGATCCAGATCCATCGTGTTTGCTTTTGTGGTCCATCCGGGTTGTTCCAGTGATGAGAATAAAACTTCAAATGTTTCCCATTCTTCGGTGGCAGTCAGATCTTTTCCATGGTAATCGAAAGATTTTCTTTCAAGAATTGTTTTGGTTTCAACCTGAAAGGTGACAGTAAGAGGTTCACCTCTTGATCTCATTTTGAATCTGACACCGGTTGCGCCCGTCAGGTCAATCCTATCTGAAGCAAGCCCTGTCCCCAAACCTACAAACGGGCTGGCTTTACCATATGATGCTGTCCATTGTTCACCATATTTAAAAGGCATTGTTGCAAACTTATTACCATCAAGAGAATCCAGTGTGAAGGTATAATCCTTCATTGTGTGCTTGTTGCCGTTATCTAGTTCAATTTCTTTTTCTTTGTACGGTACCTTAATTTCTGATGGCGTGGTTGTGGGGCCAGCTGCAGGCCGGTCATCATCTTTGGTACCGGCAAAATCATCATAATAGTACCAATACTTTTCAAACTCATTTTCATTGGTTCCATCAGAGTGGTCGTCCAATAATTGGTCAGCTGCGAAAATTGAGACTGCTGCAGTAACAGTAGTCAGCCCGAACAGAGCTCTGTTAAATTTAAAACGTCCCATAAAACCCCTCATTTTAAGTTAAGAAACATTAAAAATCTTTATTTGCTAATTTAGTATGCACTTTTTTCAGAGTGGTTCATTCTGATGTTGTAAAGATTGCTTATCCGTTCAGGTCGAACGACCTGTACTTTATCGCAGTTAATATAGTTGCTCTAGTTAGTACTGTCAAATATTTTATTTTGAGCTTTTTTTGAATTTCAGTGAACTTAATAGAAAGTACAGGTAACTATATAAAGTGGTAATTTCTGGTTTTGAAAATCAGTACAATAAAGGACTAAAAGGAATAATTATTCGCTATAGGGGAGATTTTCGATGAGTCGTAAACTATTAACTAAGTTCATTGCAGGACTTATGATTGGTGGATTGCTTGCCTCCGGCTATGCACAGACACCGGTTCAAAAACATGGTAAATTATCAACCAGTGGTCCGTATCTTCTTAACGAACACGGTCAGATCGTTCAGTTAAGAGGGATGAGTTTTTTCTGGAGCAGATCCGATTGGGGTGGAACCCAGTTTTACACCAGAGAT
>JAEZKP010000099.1 GCA_023436145.1 Fibrobacterota bacterium
TGCATGATATGTTAATCAAATTTTACGGATACCAGAGGGCTGGCTTGAAAAGCGGTTCAGCCAACAATCTGAACTCCGGATTTACCAATGCATCCCATAGCGGTGATAACTACAACGGTACTGCTCTGGATGGTGGATGGTATGATGCTGGTGATTATATAAAATTCGGAATGCCTTTAGCTTATGCGGTTTACTGCCTGCTCAAAGGTTATGATGTTTTCCCCAGTGCCTATAGTGATAACTATTCCTGGGATTACAAGGCAAAGGATGGCATTCCGGATATCCTTAACGAAGTTAAATTTGCCACCGATTACATCAATAAAGCGGTAATCAATACGAGCACAATTATTCTGGATGTAGGAAAAGCGGATGAAGAGCACAGAACCTGGGGTGTGGTGAATGCCGGTGGAAGATCCGGTGACAAAATAGTGCTCTGTTCAGGTGCAGACATTCCTCTTACCTATGCTGCCTGCCTGGCACTGATGTCAACTCTGTACCGTAAACATGATGCAGCCTATGCTGACACCTGTCTGGAAAATGCAAAAATTGCCTTCGCGTTCGGAAAGAAAAAAGTTGAAGAGAAAAATTTTTACTGCACTCCTCAGAAAAAAGATGGTGCTGCGCTTTACTTCTATGAAGATAACAATGGAATAATCGAGGACCGCATGGTGGCTGCAGGAGTAGAACTCTACCGTGCTACCAAGGATGGCAATCCTGATTACAAAGAATATGCACGTAAAAGCATCAAAGAATACTATAATTGTATGGGGTATCCTTTTATCGGGCCGCTGGCCTCTTTCGAGGCCTGGAGGCAAGGACTCTCCGATGCTGCTTCTCTTATCGCCAATACTGGTTTCATGGAAGGAAAGGTAAAAACAAGCGGTGTATTTGCTGATATTTACCAGAATAGCGGTTGGGGAACTGCACGTGAAGCCGGATCTGCTGCTTTCGAATTCGCTCTGGCTTATGTTACCACTGCGAATACCACAATGCGGGAAAAGTATCTGAAAAGAGCAAAAGACCATGTGGACTGGGTTGCTGGTTACAAGGGTGCAAGATCCTATGTTGTTGGTTTCAACGGTTCTCCTGCTAATCAAATCCATTACCGCTCCCCTTCAACTCCCCAGGGCGCTCTGGTCAGTGGACCCAATGGAGATGGGAATTGGACAAACGATGGCTCTGCAGAATTCTGTGAAGTGGCAGTCGACTACAATGCTGGAATTACCGGAGCTGTTGCCTTTTTACTGGCATTGGAAAATCCCGGTGATGCCATCAAGGTCCCCACCGCTTTTTCTGCTACTCCAAAGGAAGGCGTGAATTTCAAGACCGGTACTGTTTCTCTGAAAGCCGGCTTTTCTGAATCAGTGAAATGGACTGTAAAGATTAACGGTTCATTCGGAACAAAAACATTTTCCAAAACCAGCAACAGTATCGATGAAACGTGGGATGGAAGCGCTGATCAGGGAATGTTTCTGAGCAGTGAAATAGTACAAATTTCCGTTACAGTCGAAGGTAAAGATATTGCAGTTTATGATCTGGCAAAACTTGCCGGTGGTACTGTACATATTAGTCAAGGTCCGGTATCTCCGGCAAAAAGCGGCGATAAAATCATAGACAATTTTGATGACAAGGACACCATTAATAAAGTTAATGGAAAATGGATTCCGTTCGGCACCGAAACCAGTTTTACAAATAAAACAAAACTGCGTTTTGAAGATGGATCCGACGCTCTGACCATCGCCATGAATGTAAGATCCAACAGTACCGAAACTTATGGTGGAGTAAAAGCCACTTTCAATAATGAAGATACACCGGTTTCCATCGGTCCTGCCAAGTCGGTACTCTTTGATTTAAGGGGAAACAAAGAAACTTTTGTCTATGTTGAGCTTGAACAGTCAAACATCAGCGATAATGCCTATCACAGTATCAAAGTTCCTGTCATGAAAAATTTCAGCACTTACCGTTTGAGTATCTCTGATTTTAAACAACCGGACTGGAAAAAATCGGAAGTACCACTCGACCTAAACAAAATAACCGCTTTAAGGTTCACGGCATATGATTCCACAGGAATGATTTCTCTCTATTTGGATAACGTTTACATCGAAGATCTCGCCATCGGAAGTAGTTCTATGGTAAGAACCTCACTGAATGGAGCAATTACCTCTCTGAAACCGGTATTCTGCAATAGAACGTTGTTTTACCAGATTCCACAGCACCTGGGGGGCAACCTGAAAGTTTCTATCTTCAATGTAGCCGGAGAAAAAGTCATGCAGGAACAGTTGAGTGCAAATGTGGGGACCGGATCAGTGTCATTATCAAGGCTTCCATCGGGAATGTACACCCTGATTCATTCGGTAAACGGAAAAACCATAGGAGACCGGATAAAATTCACACATATACAATAAGTCTTTCCTCTCTTTTATTTGCTGCAAAAAAAACCTGCATTCCGCAGGTTTTTTTTTATATTATGTATACGTAGCTGCCCAGATTGAAACCAGAAGTCGGTTTTGAGTCAAATTTAAAGCTAAAAAACCAAATTTGCAATTTGTTGCTCAAATATAAAGTGAAGTCGAAACGCAAGGGCCGGCACAAATTGATTAATTTTGTACAACAATTTACATAGTAATAAATTTCAAAAAAAATAATCTCTGGTATAGAGGGACAAATGATTTTAAATTTCTATAAAGTTGCTGTCATACTTTTGATGTGCTGCATATTTTCCATTCATGCTCAAACACCGGTTCAAAGACATGGTAAATTATCAACCAGTGGTCCGTATCTTCTTAACGAACACGGTCAGATCGTTCAGTTAAGAGGGATGAGTTTTTTCTGGAGCAGATCCGATTGGGGTGGAACCCAGTTTTACACCAGAGAT
>JAEZKP010000085.1 GCA_023436145.1 Fibrobacterota bacterium
ACCTAGAAAGGTACAGTTATATGGATTTCTGGACCATCGAAACATTATTGCAATGCACAAGCAATCTGCATCTTTTCTCAGCTCAGCAACAATCCGATTTTCTTGAGCTGATGAATTCCAAATATCCACCAGCTGTTTACAATCTGCATTTGAAACGGCGCCGGCAGGCCCTCAAATCGATTTCCGATTCCCGTGATACTCTTAATAACGCCACTCAACTTTTTCCACCATTTATCAAATGGGACCATATTAAAACCACCCCGGAATCACTCAATGGATTTGCACTGGTTTTTACTGCGGGAGGTGAGGGTGAAAGGCTTCGGTTAAGCCTGATGGAGCAGGGTTATACCCCAACAGCACTCCAGAATTTCACCAAAGCAACCTTTCCCCTGCCAGAATTTTATCAGGACTTTGGCACACTTCAGACCAACCTGGCGATGGTCTCCTCTTTCTGTAAAACCTCAGGAATAGATATACCGGTTATTGTAACCACCGGTCCGCAAGGAAGCATTACTGCAAAGGTAATTCCCGAAATATTAAAGGAGAAAAACGACTTCGGGCTCCGTAACATCAAAGTGATACCCCAGGATGAGCGCCTGCACTTTACAATGGATGAAAAAATACTCTGTTGCGAAATTTCCGGACATTTATCCCCACTTACCCAACCCGATGAGACCGGTGGCCCCCTTATGATGCTCAAGCAAAAACGGGACTATTCAGGCGAAACAGTTCTGGATTGGCTGCAAAGACACAACTGCAGTAAACTGATCGTGGTACAGGCTACGGCTCTCTATGATTTACGTTTGCTTCCCATTATTGCAAATGCTTTAGGAAATCATGACTGCCTGGGCATTGGCATTTTAAGAGAAACTTTTCCTGAAAAAGACCCCTTTGGTACATTCGTAACCATCATGAAAGAAGACCAAAAGAAGATTTTAATACTGGAACAGAATGTAAGAAATGATGCTACCCGTTTTTTAAAAGATCCATCCGGCAAATATCATCTTCCTTTCAACACCGGTTTTTATGCTTTTAAAAGTGACCTGCTGAAAAACAACGATCTCCCTGATTATGCAACTCCTCCCAAAGAGACACTGCCAGGTTTCCAGCGATCACCAAAAATCGGCTACGCTGCCACAGATCTTCTTCCATTGGCAGTTGATCCCATAATTTTGGCAATTGATCCACAAATGTTTGGTGTTTTGAAAACAGCAGAAGATTTGAAAATGTTAGGCATGCTTGGTAAAAAGTTCGGTCTGGATAAACTTTGCAGCAAATCAGATTAGGCAAAAAATCCCGATCATGGTATACTGAGATGCATAATTACCCAGATCAAAAAACAGGAATACACAGGAAAGAAAACCATAAACGGATTCTCCATAATGGATGAATTATCATCAGAAAAAGCTGATACAGGTTGCAGAAAACAATATTTTCTGCTGCTTGCTTTATTAATGATCCTGCTTACGATGCTGCTGCCACAAAAGTCAATTTCGCAGTCTTTAACAGGTCAGGTTTTTGACATTGAAGGCCATCCATTGTCAAAAGTAGAAATATGCATTTACAATTCAGATTACCATAGCAAACCGGATAAAAACAACCCGAATTTCCCCTCTGGTGCATTTGCATCAGCGCGCAGCACCTCATCTGGCAGATACCATTTTCAGCAGATCCCTGCTGGAAACTTTTCCATCATAGGGAAAAAAGGAAACTTATGGTTTTACCGCTACAGATCCGCTGACGATTCATCATCTACCCGCCTCCTGTCAGATACACTTAAGAAACCAGGATCTCTGTATTTCCCTGTTATTCTGGAAAAGCAGACAGATATGCATTATGTAAATATATCCCTGGCCGGAACCCCATTTTCAGCCAGATCTACCCGCAACGGTCAAGTTCACCTCACCAATTTGCCTGCAGGATCTTATCTTGCAATACTAAAAGCGGAAGCCAGAGGGTACAACGCTTTACAATGTTCATTAAGAATTCACACCGCAACTGCCGATACCTTCAGCGATACTCTGACATTGTCATACAACCCCTCCACAGCAGTCCAGAATATCACACCCAAAGCCAACCAGAAGCCATCCTTTGCCATTTTAGAAACTCCGGCAGAAAAAAAAATCAAAGAAAACTTAATTGAGAGCTCCCAGGTAATATCTTCAGATCAGGAATTCAGAATCCGCATTCTCACAGATTCCACCACGATAAACCCGTTTCAGAAAATCCATCTCAAAGCAGCACTCGCCCCGCCAAATGCAGTGGTTAAAAGTTGGGAATGGTCGATAAACTCTTCTCCATATCGAATTACCGCCACCTCAGATACTTCAATAATAGCTCCCCTGAAAACCGGTAAATTCAATTGTATTCTGAAGGCAACCGGCAAAGAAGGATTTTATTGCTTTGACACCATTACATTTAATGTTCGTTCATCATCTCTGCAAGTGTTTGCTCAAGGCGAAAAAGATGTAGGCATTTTTAAGAGAATCCAACTTTCTGCCTACACTAACAGCAATAGTCCGGTTATATCGCTTAGTTGGGATATTGGCAACAGCGGTAACTTTATTGTAACTGCTGATGGTACTATAAGTATAGGACCATTCCGGTCACCACGAAAAAAGGTTCCATGTATTGTCAGGGCAATTGATGAAACCGGGTCATCCGCATTTGATACAATTTTGCTGAATGCCGATTATATTTGGGAAAAACTGACGCCTGCACCAGGATCTTCAGAAAGAAAGAGTCATGTTCTGATTCCCTTTAAGAACAGTGTCTGGATTATCGGTGGTTCGAGCAGTGATCTATGGTATTCTGATGATGGAAAAAACTGGAAACCGGGAGTAGAATCAGCTCCATTCGGGCCTAGATACGGCCATGCATCGGTGGTCTTCAATGAAAGGCTATGGGTTATAGGTGGAAAAATCGGCCACGACTCTCTTCCCGGAGACATATGGAACTCGGTAGATGGGAAAAACTGGGAGAAAATCGCTGAACACTCTTTTTTGAAGCGCTATTATCATAGTGCAACTATCTTTCAGGACCGGATTTTTGTGATCGGGGGGTTGAACGATTCAGCTGTTAACCCCTGTTTTCATGACATCTGGATTTCAGAAAACGGGATTTCCTGGACAAGGCAGAACGCTGTGGCTGATTTTGCAGCTCGTTACGGGCATGGAGCAGTAGTTTTTAACAATTCCCTTTTCCTTATCGGAGGGCTCTATGATGACTTTAGCGGATCTAAAACAATAAATGATATCTGGAAATCCCAAAATGGTTTTTCCTGGCAGAAAGTTAATGATAATTTAAGTTTTCCAGATAACTTGTTTCTGTCATTTCTGGTTTACGATCAACGTATCTGGGCAATCGGGGGCTATTTAAAAAATAATCCGATGGTCTTTTCCAATATTTGGGTGAGTGCAGACGGGGTAAGCTGGAATCAGGATTCAGACAAAAGCAAAAGATCCTATGGCTTCCATGTAACAGGAACTGTTTTCAATAACCAGATAATGATGAGTCCTTCTGCATCTGAATACATTTACTCATTGCAATGAAATAGAGCCACCCGATTTACCACAGCCCTCCAGGAATCTGCAGATAAACCGCGCGCTATTGTTTGCGATTAACAGAATGGCACTACCATTGCAACTGATGGTTTTAGTATTTGGAATTTCAGCCAGTACTATAAGATCCATTTTTTCTTCTTTTTCTTCAATAAGCACAGAAATTTTCAGTGCTTAAGGGAATAAGAATGACTAAAGAAAAGAGCGAAAGCGGAAAAAGCAGAATGCCTTCATTAGAAAAGACCCCAACTGGCATTCAGGGTTTTGATGAAATCACTAACGGAGGCTTACCAAAGGGTCGACCCTGCCTGGTAGCAGGAGGCGCGGGTAGTGGAAAAACTCTCTTTGGGATGGAATTTTTAGCCAGAGGTGCTCTTCAGTTCAACGAGAATGGAGTAATGATGTCCTTTGAGGAAAGGGCTGAAGATCTGATTAAAAATTTCGCATCCCTGGGTTTTAATCTGCATGACCTCATTGAAAAGAAAATGCTCCTGATCGATTATGTCTATATAGAGCGGGCTGAGATCGAAGAAACCGGGGAATACAGTCTGGATGGATTGTTTGTGCGTTTAGATTATGCAATAAGCAGCACAGGTGCAAAAAGAGTGTTGTTAGATTCAATTGAGGCACTTTTCTCTGGATTAAGTAATGAGGGGATACTTAGATCTGAACTACGAAGATTGTTTTACTGGCTTAAAAAGAAAGAAGTAACCGCAATAATAACCGGAGAGCGGGGAGTAAATACTCTGACCCGTTATGGACTAGAGGAGTACATCGCGGATTGTGTTGTCCTGCTTAGTCATACTGTCAAAAATCAGATTGCTACACGAAGAATGCGTGTGGTCAAGTACCGTGGATCATCTCACGGTGCCGATGAATACCCGTTTTTAATAGACAAAAACGGTATTTCTGTTTTACCAGTCACCTCTTTATCACTTAATCATAAGGTTTCCTCAAAAAGGATTGCATCCGGAATTGAGCGGCTCGATACTATGCTTGGCGGAAAAGGTTTCTATCGTGGAAGCAGTATTCTGGTATCCGGTACATCCGGTACCGGTAAATCAACCCTTGCTGCAAGCTTCGCCCATGCTGCCTGTTTGCGAGGCGAGAAGGTTCTTTACTTTGCCTTCGAAGAGGCTCCGCAGCAGATCATCAGAAATATGCGCTCCATCGGGCTTGAGCTGGAAAATTGTGTGAACAACGATACATTAAATATCCATGCATCCAGACCAACAGCATGGGGACTGGAGCTGCACCTTGCCAAAATGCATCAAATCATAGATTCTTTTCAACCTGAATTCATAATTGTAGATCCTATATCCAATTTTATATCTGTGGGCACAATCAATGAAGTCCGCTCGATGCTTACCCGCCTTATCGATCATATTAAAAATCAAGGTATCACCAGCATGTTTACCGATCTGATTACCGGAGGAGTATTTACCGAAAAAACCGAAATCGGTATTTCCTCTATTATGGATACCTGGATTCTTCTTAAGCATATCGAGATAAATGGAGAGCGTAACCGCGGTATTTACATATTGAAAGCACGAGGCATTGCACATTCCAACCAGATCAGAGAATTTCTTCTTACTTCAGAGGGAATAGATATTATAGATGTGTATACCGGTCCTGGTGGAGTGCTGACCGGCACAGCAAGAGTCACTCAGGAAGCTCAGGAAAAAGCCGATGAGTTGATTCGTCAGAAAGAGATCGAACGGATGCAAAAAGAAATTTCCAGAAAAGAAAAAATAATGCAAAACCAGATGGCCACATTACAGGCAAAATTCGAAGCTGAAAAAGCGGATTTGATGAAAACTATCGAAGAAAGAAAAATTCGGGAACGAGTACTTGCTGATGATAAGAGAAAAATAGCTGAGATGCGAAAATTCGATAACCCTGAAGCCTGACCGGGATTAAACAACACAAGAGGAAAATATGAATAAAAATGCAAACTCCAGTAAAACGCCTGGAGCTGAAATAAAGGATGGAACTAATAAAGAGCTTCCATCTGGGGAGGAAAAAAAATGGTGGTTACGGCTCTATGTAGCAGGACAGACAGCACGATCTTTGGCAGCATTTCAGAATTTAAAAAAGATTTGTGATGAATACCTAAAAGGAGAATATGATATAGAGGTTATAGATCTGCTTAAAAATCCACAGCTTGCACAGGGAGATCAAATTGTGGCCATACCCACTCTGGTCCGCAATCTTCCGGAGCCAGTAAAAAAAATAATCGGAGATCTTTCCAATTCTGAACGGGTCCTTGTCGGTCTGGATATTAAAGAACGGAAATAAAGATGGAAGAGAAAAAGCCCGAAAAAAGTACCACCGAAGAGTTTCTTGAAGCCATGAAGGAGAAGAAAAATCGCAAATTCATTCTTCGCCTATTTGTTACAGGTATAACACCTCGATCCATTGATGCAGTAGAAGAGGTAAGAAAGTTATGTGAAGAACATCTGAAAGGACGCTACGAGCTTGAGGTAATAGATCTTTACACCCAACCCCAGGCTGCTTCAACCAATCAGATTATCGCTGCACCTACTTTAATCAAATTGCTGCCTTTGCCTGTACGAAAAATTGTAGGAGATATGACCGAAAAAGAAAAATTGCTTGCAGGACTGGATATTCAGGTCCAAGACCAGGAGTAGTCTTTTAGATCAAATTATAAAAACATGAATTCAAAAAAGAACTCATTCAGTAAAGATAATCAGATTAAGGATTTGCAAAACCGGCTGTCTGAAGCGCAAGCGAATCTTGAAGCAATCACAAGCGGTGCTGCGGATGCGATTGTAGTCCAGAATGAAACTGGTATTTCAATTTTTACCATTCAAGGTGCCGAAACTGCTTATCGTATAATGGTGGACAACATGAATGAAGGTGCTCTCACGGTGGATGCTGAAGGTGT
>JAEZKP010000094.1 GCA_023436145.1 Fibrobacterota bacterium
TTTCAACCCCTGGAGACCTATTTTTCATGCAATAAAATGGAGAGTGTTACCGGAGTCTTTAGCTTCATACCATGCCTTAAAAACATTCTGATAATGCCGTCCTGCAAAAATTCGGATATCTTCACGCAGAATATGTGGTAAAGAAAACCTGACGATCAACTGTTTATTAACCAAATTTTTCGATAGATGAATATATGAGTAAACTTACTAATGATCACGTTTTGAAAACTCTGTTTAAGATGGCTGTCCCTATGCTGGCAGGCACCATTGCATTTAATACCTACAATTTTGTGGACACCATGTTTGTGGCGAAACTGGGTACGGTTCCTCTGGCAGCAATGGGGTTTACATTTCCGGTTGTTACATTGTTGACCTTTATTGCTGGGGGTATTGGGACTGGGGTGACCACGTTGACCTCACATGCGCTTGGCCGGAAAAATCATGGGGATGCAGAGAGGATGGTGACTCATGGGATTCTTCTGGTTATTATAGTATCCACTGTTATTGCTGTAATTGGTTTTTTGAGCATAAAGCCGGTTTTTACCATGTTGGGTGCTGATGAGAAAACTATGCCCTTTATAAGAGCATATATGAGAATCTGGTATTGTGGCGCACTTTCTATGTCTTTACCGATGATGGGAAACGGAATTCTTATTTCGTTAGGTGATTCGAAAGCCGCAAGCAGTTTCATGGTGCTCGGAGCTCTTCTGAATTGTATACTGGACCCGGTAATGATATATGGATTGGTCGGATTTCCGGCTATGGGGATGGCTGGAGCAGCTCTGGCAACGGTTGTTGCACAAGCACTATCAGCACTATGGCTTATCTGGTTACTTGCAGGAAAACACAGATTATTAAAGATAAAAAACCTGTCAATTGGCATGTTTCCTGATTCATGTCGTAAAATATTCGGTTTTGCCTTGCCTTCGAGCCTGAGTATGATACTGATGCCGTTATCTTCAGGGGTGATAACCGCGCTTATTAGCAGGTTTGGAAATGAAGCGGTGGCAGCTGTGAGTGCTGCAGGAAGAGTAGAAATGTTTGCATTTATTGTTCCTATGGCACTTGGCATGTCTTTAGTTCCTTTTGTGAGTCAGAACTTTGGGGCCGGACATGTGGACCGTATTTACCAGGCAAGAGGGTATTCTATCCGTTTCGCGCTTCTCTATGGAGCTTTTATTACGGCAGTAATTTTCTTTGCTGCTCCACCTCTTGCCCATTTATTTACTAAGGATCAAAAGGTTATGGAGTTGTTTACACTTTATTTAAGAATAGTGTCTGTAGGTTTCGGGATGATGGAAGTTCACAGGTACTGTGGTTTCTTCCTCACAGGTATACACCATCCTGTACTTTCGACATTGCTTAACGGATTCAGAGTACTTATTTTACTGTTGCCACTCTCTTTTATGGGAAGCAGACTTTCGGGTATACAGGGGATTTTCACCGGAAGGCTTATAACCGATATTATCGCAGGAAGTGTTGGGATAATATCGGTTTCGTGGATGTTAAAGAACCGGATAGGATTGTCTGCAGAAGGCAGAAGTGTGGTTTGCCAGAGAAAAAACGAATTGGCAAAGGGCAAGCTTTGAATTATTTCGAAATCAGGGATTATCTTCCTTAAGAACAGGTTCGGTCATAGGGCCACCTTTACATATGCCAAATTCCACAAAAATTGCTAAATACGTTGATAAGATTGCTCCGAAAAAGAAAAACCTGGGAAAAGATGAATGTATATTACACCAAAAAAAGGCCAGTTGGGATGCCAGCTGTGGCTTTGTGCATGTGTATCAATTTCGGAACCAGCAAGATTTTTGCGGCTTATAACCTTATTGAACCGATGTGTCTGGTTATCTATGCTGAATGGCAGTGTAGAAAGTGATGAACTGTCAAAAAGTGAACTGGCGGGAGGTTTTTGAGGTATATGAAATTTGAAATATTCTTGTCGGCTCCAGCTGAATTCATAAAGTGGTGACATTATAATTGTGCCGATGGAGGCGGAGCTTAAAATAGTGAAAATCACAAAAAAAATGCTCTCTTGTATATATCGGGATTAGAGGAGGCCAATTGTCTGATTTGAAATTGAACAAAAAGAAAGACAATTAAAATTAGTGTTGCCATCATAAAATCAGTGGAACTTAAAGAGCTTCTCGGAATTGGGATTCGTATCAAATATGTTAAAATTTTCAAAGTCAAAAATGAAATCAAGTAACAGACGTTTATGTTGGATTTTCAATTGATTGTTGGTCATTTCTTTTCCGTTGGGGTCTGAATCGAAAGGATAACATTTTTGAGATGATAACTTTTCTGATTTGATAAGAGGATAACTACCGCAGTATGAAAATCTATCAATGGGATCAAGCCTGGATAGTGCTGTTTTTTAATAAATCCTTCAGATCTTCCAATCCTACAAACAGTACAGGTCTGGGATTTGGTATTCCCAATTTTTCACCGCATCTGGATGTCCTTCGAACAGGTTTGCCGTTTATGGAAATGTTATCAAAAGATTGAAGAAAGTGCTGATCCATTAGTACTGCATTACTTACAAACAATAGAATAAGATCGCACTGTTCTATCTCCTGTACAAATTAAATGTTAAGCACCTCTGAAGACATTTTTACCAAGTTACATCGAATATTTGTTAAATTTGAATCCTTTCCTTTTGGATTAATGTTTCCAGTAATTTCCAAT